>NZ_JAAMTH010000001.1:95000-395000 GCF_018283455.1 Planococcus sp. MSAK28401
TAGAAGCAGCCATCATTTAAAGAGTGCGTAATAGCTCACTGGTCGAGTGACACTGCGCCGAAAATGTACCGGGGCTAAACGGATTACCGAAGCTGTGGATGGACATCGTAGATGTCCGTGGTAGGAGAGCGTTCTAAGGGCGTTGAAGTCAGACCGGAAGGACTGGTGGAGCGCTTAGAAGTGAGAATGCCGGTATGAGTAACGAAAGACGGGTGAGAATCCCGTCCACCGAATGCCTAAGGTTTCCTGAGGAAGGCTCGTCCGCTCAGGGTTAGTCGGGACCTAAGTCGAGGCCGATAGGCGTAGACGATGGACAACAGGTTGATATTCCTGTACCACCTCCCCGCCGTTTGAGTAATGGGGGGACGCAGAAGGATAGGGTGAGCGTGCCGTTGGTTGTGCACGTCCAAGTTGTGAGATGAGAAACGAGGCAAATCCCGTTTCTATGTACATCAAGCAGTGATGGCAAGAGGTTTAACCTCAGAGTCCCTGATTTCACACTGCCAAGAAAAGCCTCTAGCGAGGCGGGAGGTGCCCGTACCGCAAACCGACACAGGTAGGCGAGAAGAGAATTCTAAGGTGAGCGAGTGAACTCTCGTTAAGGAACTCGGCAAAATGACCCCGTAACTTCGGGAGAAGGGGTGCTCTGGTAGGGTGTTACAGCCCGAGAGAGCCGCAGTGAATAGGCCCAGGCGACTGTTTAGCAAAAACACAGGTCTCTGCAAAACCGTAAGGTGACGTATAGGGGCTGACGCCTGCCCGGTGCTGGAAGGTTAAGGGGAGTGCTTAGCGCAAGCGAAGGTGCGAACCGAAGCCCCAGTAAACGGCGGCCGTAACTATAACGGTCCTAAGGTAGCGAAATTCCTTGTCGGGTAAGTTCCGACCCGCACGAAAGGCGTAACGATCTGGGCACTGTCTCAACGAGAGACTCGGTGAAATTATAGTACCTGTGAAGATGCAGGTTACCCGCGACAGGACGGAAAGACCCCGTGGAGCTTTACTGTAGCCTGATATTGAATTTTGGTGCAACTTGTACAGGATAGGTAGGAGCCAGAGAACCCGGAGCGCCAGCTTCGGGGGAGGCGTCGGTGGGATACTACCCTGGTTGTATTGAACTTCTAACCCACAAGCCTTAGCGGCTTGGGAGACAGTGTCAGGCGGGCAGTTTGACTGGGGCGGTCGCCTCCTAAAGAGTAACGGAGGCGCTCAAAGGTTCCCTCAGAATGGTTGGAAATCATTCGCAGAGTGTAAAGGCACAAGGGAGCTTGACTGCGAGACGGACAGGTCGAGCAGGGTCGAAAGACGGACTTAGTGATCCGGTGGTTCCGCATGGAAGGGCCATCGCTCAACGGATAAAAGCTACCCCGGGGATAACAGGCTTATCTCCCCCAAGAGTCCACATCGACGGGGAGGTTTGGCACCTCGATGTCGGCTCATCGCATCCTGGGGCTGTAGTCGGTCCCAAGGGTTGGGCTGTTCGCCCATTAAAGCGGTACGCGAGCTGGGTTCAGAACGTCGTGAGACAGTTCGGTCCCTATCCGTCGCGGGCGCAGGAAATTTGAGAGGAGCTGTCCTTAGTACGAGAGGACCGGGATGGACACACCGCTGGTGTACCAGTTGTTCTGCCAAGAGCATCGCTGGGTAGCTATGTGTGGCCGGGATAAGTGCTGAAAGCATCTAAGCACGAAGCCCCCCTCAAGATGAGATTTCCCATTGCGCAAGCAAGTAAGATCCCTCAAAGACGATGAGGTAGATAGGTTCGGGGTGGAAGCGTGGCGACACGTGCAGCTGACGAATACTAATCGATCGAGGACTTAACCAACAAACTGAAACGCAAGTTTCCCACAATGTCGATTTATCCAGTTTTGAGCGAACAAGCTCAACATAGTCCAGTGATGATGGCAAAGAGGCCACACCCGTTCCCATCCCGAACACGGAAGTTAAGCTCTTTTGCGCTGATGGTAGTTGGGGGTTTCCCCCTGTGAGAGTAGGACGTCGCTGGGCAAGTAGAAAGGCCGTTACCGGTTCATTCCGGTAGCGGATTTTTTGTATTTTAAATTAAAAAAAGGATTGAAAATATATTATAAAGGGAAAAAAGAAATGAGGTGAAGACTTATGAAAGCAGGTTATTATACAGTAAAAATGATTGAGAAAAGAACTGCATTATTGGTTTCATTAAAAGATTCTGCTGAACAGTATACTTATCCAGTTGCAGATTTTACTCATGATGTAAATAAAGGGGATATAGTAGAAGTTTGGCAACAGGGTACACGTTGGAGAACAAAGTATGTTGAAGAAAAAACCCGTTCGGTATCAAGTCATACAAAAGATTTTATGAAACGGATGATGGATCAAGAATGAAGAGTCTCGGGATATTCAACCCGAGACTTTTTCTATCTCAGACTAAGTATTTGATATCCATAAAATGCTTATGTATAATTAAGTCAAATATAGTCAAAGTCAATCATTAGCGCATTTAAACGCTCAAGAGGTGAAAGCGATGCGGAATATTTCAGATATAATTGAAGGTTATTTAAAAGAGATTATCGAAATAAGCGGTAAGGACCTTATTGAAATTAAACGAAGTGAGGTTGCTGAGAAGTTTCAATGTGTTCCCTCTCAAATTAATTATGTGATAAATACTAGATTTACATTAGATCGTGGATATTTAGTTGAAAGTAAGCGTGGTGGGGGCGGATATATTCGTATTAAGAAAATACGCCTTCATAAGAAATCGGATTTGATTGCCCAAATTATCAATAGGCTTGAAACTGGTGCTTCACAAACTATGGCCGAAGATATTGTGTGGAGGCTTTTAAGTGAAGATGTTATATCGAAGCGTGAAGCTAAATTGATTTTGAGTGCCATTGATCGTTCTACTCTCGGGCTGCCTCTACCTATACGAGATGAAGTACGAGCGCGGATTTTAGTGGCGATGCTGTTTACTATTCAATATGAGTCGAACGGGCAAGGAGTGATCAAGTGATTTGTGAACAATGTGGAGAACGGCCAGCTACAGTCATTGTGAAGCAGAACCAGCAAGGCCATTTAACAGAAAAACACCTCTGTCACGTTTGTGCGGCGGAAAATCATAATATCAGTTTTTCTTTTGATCAAGATCCTATGGCAATCCATAACTTATTAGCCAATTGGTTTCCAAAACAGCAAGCCGCTGTAAGTCCTGTACGAAAAGAAGTTCCGATTTGCCCATCTTGTGGATTTACCTTCCAAAAATTCTTGAATCTCGGTAAGTTTGGCTGTGCTGAATGTTATAATACCTTTTCGCCTCAGCTAAATGAGATTTTAAAAAGAGTACAAAATGGGAATACAGAACACACAGGAAAGATTCCTGCTTCTTATGGAACAACGTTGAAAATCAAAAAGGAAATTGAAGAATTGAGAAAGCAAATGCAGGCTGCCATACAAGATGAGAATTTTGAAGAAGCTGCAAGGCTGCGAGATCAAGTTAAGGTCTTGAATGAAAAGCTTGAAGGAGGTGGGGGTGTTGGCAATTGATCGTTTCCTTCAACCCCGTGCAAGCAGTTGGATGGCTAATAACGGAGAACACGTTGATATAGCCATGAGTACAAGGATTCGGCTTGCACGAAATTTAGACGAATTTAAATTTCCCTACGCTTTTTCTGAAGATGAAGCGTTGAAAGTTGATAAAGCTGTTTCTTCGGTCTTGCTGGATAAGGGAAAGGAAGTTGGGTACGGTTTTACTCATATCAATATTGAAGAATTAAACGATCTACAACGTGAAGTGTTAGTAGAAAAACATTTAATTAGCCCTTATTTAGCAAATAGCCAGCATTCCAGTGCTGTATTATTATCGGATGAAGAAGAGCTTAGCGTTATGGTCAATGAAGAAGATCACATGCGGATCCAAAGTTTGCAGTCAGGCTTTCATCTGCAGGAAGCATATGACATAGCGAATAAAATGGATTCGCTTTTAGAAGAACACCTTTCTTATGCTTTCCATGAGAGATTTGGTTATTTGACCAGTTGCCCTACAAACACGGGTACAGGCATGCGCGCTTCTGTCATGCTTCATTTGCCAGCTTTAACGATGTCCCATCAAATCAACCGGATCATCCCGGCTATATCCCGTCTGGGGATGGTTGTGAGAGGGATTTATGGAGAAGGAAGTGAAGCGCTTGGTAATGTATACCAGATTTCTAACCAAGTAACACTGGGGAAATCAGAGTATGAGATTTTGCAGGATTTGCAAAACATGACCGAGCAGATTATTGAACAGGAACGAAGAGCAAGGGAAGCGCTAAATGCGAATTCTCCGCTGCTCCTTGAAGATAGGGTGTACCGGTCATTAGGTGTCCTGACTCACGCCCGTCTGTTGAATACAGAAGAAGCAGCTACTTGTTTATCAGATGTCAGACTTGGCATCGATCTTCATCTAATAACGGGTGTAGACATGTCGATACTGAATGAATTGATGGTCTTTATGCAGCCTGCGTTTTTGCAGCAGTATGCAGGACGTCCATTAGAAGCGAAGGAACGGGACCTGGCCCGGGCGGAATTGTTCCGGGAGAGGTTAGCTGATAACGGGATAAATACAAAAGGAGAGGATTTTGCATGATGTTCAACCGATTTACACAACGCGCACAAAAAGTTCTTCAATTAGCTCAAGAAGAGGCAATCCGCATGAAGCACGAATCGATCGGAACTGAGCATATTTTGCTTGGTTTGATCCGAGAAGGCGGCGGAATCGCTGCGAAAGCACTTGAAGCAATTGAAGTGAATACACAATTGATCGAAGACGGTGTCAAAGAACTAGTCGGGGTCGGCGAAAAAGATGTCGGGCCGATTGTTCATTATACGCCGCGGGCTAAAAAAGTGATCGAGCTATCGGTCGACGAATCCCGCAAGCTTGGGCACTCTTATATCGGAACAGAGCATTTACTGCTTGCTTTAATCCGTGAAGGCGAAGGGGTCGCGGCACGAGTTCTTGGGAATGCCGGTGTCAGCTTGAACAAAGCGCGCCAGCAAGTATTGCAACTACTTGGCAGCAACGAACAAGCATCGACTGGCACGAGCCCGAATGCTTCTGCCAATACACCGACTTTGGATGGCTTGGCACGTGACTTGACGCAAGTTGCGCGTGAAGGTAGCTTGGATCCTGTGATTGGACGCAGTGACGAAATCACGCGTGTGATTGAAGTATTGAGCCGCAGAACGAAAAACAACCCGGTATTGATCGGGGAGCCTGGTGTCGGTAAAACGGCGATTGCAGAAGGGCTTGCCCAGCAAATCGTTAATAATGAAATTCCGGAAACGCTTCGCGACAAACGCGTCATGGTGCTTGATATGGGTACGGTAGTTGCCGGAACGAAATACCGTGGTGAGTTTGAAGACCGCTTGAAAAAAGTGATGGATGAAATACGCCAAGCAGGCAATGTCATTCTCTTCATTGATGAGCTTCATACATTGATCGGGGCTGGCGGTGCTGAAGGCGCGATTGATGCTTCGAATATCTTGAAACCATCGCTTGCACGCGGCGAATTGCAGTGCATCGGTGCCACAACATTGGACGAGTACCGCAAGTACATCGAAAAAGATGCAGCGCTTGAACGTCGTTTCCAACCGATTCAAGTCGATGAGCCAACGGTTGAGGAATCAATCGAAATCATTAAAGGCTTGCGCGACCGCTACGAAGCGCATCACCGCGTGAAAATTACCGATGAAGCGATTGTTGCGGCAGCGAAAATGTCCGACCGTTATATTTCCGACCGCTTCTTACCGGATAAAGCGATCGATTTGATCGATGAGGCCGGTTCAAAAGTGCGTTTGCGTTCGTATACGACTCCACCGGATTTGAAAGAGCTTGAAGCCCGTCTTGAAGCGGCGCGTTCTGAAAAGAATGAAGCGGTGCAGAGCCAGGAATTCGAAAAAGCGGCTTCTCTTCGCGATGCCGAGCAGAAGTTGAAAGATGAGCTCGACCAGACGAAGAAAGAATGGAAAGAAAAGCAAGGCAAAGAAGAGTCTGAAGTGACAGTCGAAGATATTGCAAAAGTCGTCTCTATGTGGACAGGTGTGCCGGTATCGAGATTGGCGCAGACAGAATCCGATAAATTGCTTAATTTGGAACAAATCCTTCATAGTCGTGTAATCGGCCAGGACGAAGCGGTGACTTCGATTTCGAAAGCGATCCGCCGTGCGCGTGCCGGGTTGAAAGATCCGAAACGTCCGATTGGCTCGTTCATTTTCCTAGGGCCTACGGGCGTCGGGAAAACCGAGCTTGCGAAAGCCTTGGCTGAATCGATGTTCGGGGATGAAGATGCGATGATCCGCATCGATATGTCTGAGTACATGGAACGCCATACGACTTCACGCCTTGTTGGGTCACCTCCAGGCTATGTCGGCTATGAAGAAGGCGGCCAGTTGACGGAAAAAGTTCGCAGAAAGCCATATTCAGTCGTCTTGCTTGATGAAATCGAGAAAGCCCACCCTGAAGTTTTCAATATCCTCTTGCAAGTACTTGAAGACGGGCATTTGACGGATTCCAAAGGGCGTCGCGTCGATTTCCGTAATACGGTAATCATCATGACGTCGAACGTCGGTGCACAGGAATTGAAATACAATAAGTATGTTGGCTTTAACTTGGAAGATTCGAAGACGGATTATAAAGACATGAAAGGCAAGATGCTCGCGGAATTGAAGAAAGCGTTCCGTCCTGAATTCTTGAACCGTGTCGATGATATGATTGTCTTCCATTCACTTGAAAAGAACGATTTGCGCAAGATTGTCGAGCTGATGACGCAGCAGTTGACGGGCCGTTTGAAAGAACAGGACATCGATCTGGAGCTGACAGAGGCAGCGCTTGATAAAATTGCCAAAGAGGGGTATGATCCGGAATACGGAGCACGTCCTTTGCGCCGCTCACTTCAAAAACATGTCGAAGACCGTTTGTCTGAAGAGTTGTTGAAAGGTACAGCAATTGCCGGGCAAAAAATTGTCTTCGATGTACAGGGCGATGAATTCATTGTCCGTACGAATGAAGGGGCCGTAGAGAAATCGTAACGATATCCCGCCCGCCGGATATGTCTCCGGCGGGTTTTTTCTATATATAGGAGGTAACTATGGCGAAGAAAAAAATAAAGTTCATCTGCCAGTCCTGCGGTTATGAGTCTGCAAAGTGGATGGGGAAATGCCCAGGTTGTGCGGCATGGAACACAATGACGGAAGAAACAGAAGTTGCAGCACCGAAAGGCACAAGAGGCGCATTCCAGCATAGCGCTCCTCAAGTTGCTCAAAAAGCGACACCAATCAATTCGATTGAAACGAAAGAAGAGCCGCGCACAAAAACTGAAATGGAAGAGTTGAACCGCGTGCTCGGTGGTGGAATTGTTTCCGGCTCGCTTATTTTGATCGGGGGCGACCCTGGGATCGGGAAATCGACGTTACTCTTGCAAGTGTCGGCACTTCTTGCGAAAGCTGGCAAGAAAGTGCTGTATATTTCAGGTGAGGAGTCGATTCGCCAGACGAAAATGCGGGCGGAGCGGCTGGATGCGGTTTCGGGGGACTTATTGATTTTTGCGGAAACCAATTTGGAGCTGATCCATCACACGATTGAAGAAGTAGAGCCGGATTTTGTGATTGTCGATTCAATTCAGACGGTTTATCATCCGGAAGTGACATCTGCGCCCGGTAGTGTGACGCAAGTTCGTGAAAGCACGGCAGAATTGATGCGTGTGGCGAAAACGAAAAACATCGCGATTTTCCTGGTCGGCCACGTGACGAAAGAAGGCCAGATCGCTGGACCTCGTATCTTGGAGCATATGGTCGATACGGTGTTGTATTTTGAAGGGGAACGGCATCATACGTACCGCATTTTGCGCAGTGTCAAAAACCGCTTCGGTTCGACGAATGAAATTGCGATTTTTGAAATGCTGCAAGGTGGGTTAAAGGAAGTGTTGAATCCGTCCGAGCTGTTTTTACAGGAACGTTCAAGTGGCACAGCGGGATCGACGGTTGTCGCTTCCATGGAAGGGACACGGCCGATACTGGTGGAGATTCAGGCATTGGTCACCCCATCGAGTTTTAATTATCCGAAGCGAATGGCGACTGGGATTGACCAAAACCGGGTATCGTTATTGATGGCGGTGCTGGAGAAGCGCGTCGGCTTGATGCTGCAGTCGCAAGATGCGTATATTAAAGTCGCGGGCGGCGTGAAGCTGGATGAACCAGCGATCGATCTCGCCGTGCTCGCAAGCATTGTCTCGAGTTTCCGGGATATTGCACCGAAAGTGGATGATTGCATTATCGGTGAAGTCGGGTTGACCGGAGAGGTGCGCCGTGTGTCGCGCATCGAACAGCGTGTGCAGGAAGCGGCAAAGCTGGGCTTTAAGCGTGCCATCATACCAAAATCGAATATGGGCGGTTGGGATTTTCCGGAAGGAATCCGCGTCGTTGGTGTTGAAACTATAAACGAGGCGTTGAAGGAATTATTCCCGCAACAATAAGGGGCAGCAATGCCTCTTTTTTTCTATTATCGGCAGGGTGGGGTTATACGGAGTGTTTCATAATTAAAACGTGTATAATATCAAGAGAAGGAGGTGGAACAAATGCTTCGGAAAATTATTCAGCTATTGTTTTTATTAATAGGCGCTACGGTTGGAATTTTATTTTTGCCATATGCTTTTGAACTTATTTCTATCTCTAATAATCCATGGATCAACAACCCGTATGTCGCTGCCATTATCGGTGCTGCGATTTTTTATGTACTGTCCTTATTGTTCGTCGATTCGATTATCCATTTCATGAAATGGATGGAGGGCAAATTGCTCCATGCCCCGACAGCAGATTTGCTATTTGGCACACTAGGGATGATTATTGGCTTGGTGGTTGCCTTTTTGTTCGGCTTTGCCTTAAACACTATCGATTTGCCATTAATCGCGACAGTTGCGCCGATTATTCTTTCCGTTGTTCTCGGTTATTTGGGATTCCAGGTCGGTTTCCAAAAGCGCGATGAATTGATGGGGATGCTCGCACCTGCTAAACTAGCGAGCGGAAAAAAGCCGGAAGATGAACCGGTGGAAAAATCAGTTTATAAATTGCTCGATACGAGCGTCATCATCGATGGGCGGATTGCGGATATTTCAGAGACTGGATTTATGGAAGGGATCTTTGTCGTACCGCAATTTGTCATTGCAGAGCTTCAGCACATTGCGGATTCGTCCGACACGTTGAAGCGCACACGCGGCAGACGGGGACTCGATATCTTGAAGCGCCTGCAGACAGAGCGCGTAGGAGCGATTATGATTACGGAAGAGGATTTCGGTGATGCGGCTGAAGTCGATATGAAGCTCATGCGTGCAGCCCAGAAAATGGGCGGGAAAGTTGTGACGAACGATTTTAATTTGAACAAAGTATGCGAGCTTCATAATGTGCCGGTATTGAATATTAACGACCTTGCCAATGCGGTGAAGCCGGTCGTCATACCAGGCGAGGAAATGCATGTGGTCGTCATTAAAGACGGCAAGGAACAGAATCAAGGCGTCGCTTATTTGGACGATGGTACGATGATTGTCATTGAAGAAGGCAAAGGCCATATTGGCGAGGCGATCGACGTCGTGGTCACGAGCGTATTGCAGACTTCTGCAGGACGGATGATTTTTGCCAAGCCTAAGGGACTGGCTTTGAAGAAAAATGGATCAAAAAAATAAAGGATGTCTGTCATGAAATATACAGTCGTATTGCCTGCTGCCGGCAGTGGAAAACGAATGAAAGCCGATCGCAATAAGTTATTGCTGGAGCTCTCCGGCAAGCCAATCTTCATTTATACATTGGAAGTGTTCGACCGGGACCCGGATTGCGAAGGCATGTGGCTTGCGGTCAAAGAAGATGAGCGCGAGCTGATTGAAGAGTATGTCGAACGGTATAGAATCAAGAAAGTCAAAGGCTATGCGACAGGCGGCGCTGAACGCCAGGATAGTGTGCGTGCAGGCCTTGAAATGGCTGGGCAGTCTGAAGTCGTGCTTGTGCATGATGCTGCGCGCCCGTTCATCAGCCCTAGCGTTATTCGCGAATTGGTGGAGCAAGCAAATGAATCGGGTGCCGCGATTGCCGGCGTTCCGGTAAAAGACACGATCAAAAAAGTTCGCGAAAGCGTTATTACCGAAACGGTGAATCGAGCGGAGCTGTGGATGATCCAGACGCCTCAGGCCTTCCGCTATGAACTGTTGATGGAAGCGGCGCAACGGGCTAAGGCCGACGGGTTCCTCGGGACGGACGAGGCGATGCTTGTGGAACGCATGGGACACCCGGTGCAGATTGTTGAAAGCACGTATGAAAACGTCAAAATGACGACACCGGATGATTTGATTTATGGAAAAGCGATTCTGGCGAGTCGATTACAGGAGGAAAAAAGATGATTCGAATTGGACAAGGATACGACGTGCATCAATTGGCAGAAGGGCGTCCGTTTATTTTAGGGGGCGTTGAAATCGAACACGACCGGGGGCTTCTCGGCCATTCGGATGCGGATGTGCTATTGCATACGATCACGGACGCAGCACTCGGCGCGATCGGCGGGGGAGATATCGGCAAGCACTTCCCGGATACCGACCCGGAATTTAAAGACGCCGATTCCAAGAAATTGCTAACGCATATTTGGGAATATGTAAAAGAACAAGGGTATGAACTTGGCAATGTCGATTGTACGGTCATTGCGCAAAAACCGAAGCTTGCCCCTTATATCGAGCAAATGCGCGCATCGATTGCGGAGCTATTGGAAGCGGATATTTCACAAGTGAACGTCAAAGCGACGACGTCCGAACATCTCGGCTTTACCGGCCGAGAAGAAGGAGTCGCGGCGCTCGCGGTTATTCTACTCAATCAGCGCCCGCTTTCGCTGGACGTCCCGGAGTGATAGAATAACTAAAGGATTAAGGCAATTTTAGGAGGAAACCAAATGACACAAGAAACACGCGTACGCTATGCACCGAGCCCGACTGGACATTTACATATCGGCGGAGCCCGCACAGCGCTATTTAATTATTTATATGCCCGCCATATGAATGGCAAATTCATCATCCGCATCGAAGACACGGATACAGCCCGCAATATTGAAACGGGCATCATGTCCCAGATCGACAACTTGAAATGGCTCGGCATCGAGCACGACGAATCGATTGATGTGGGCGGGGAATACGGCCCGTATCGCCAAATGGAGCGTTTGGATATTTACAAAAAATATGCCGATGAGCTCTTGGAAAAAGGCGATATCTATAAATGTTTCTGTACGCCGGATACACTCGAGAAAGAACGTGAAGCCCAGCGCGCCTCTGGTGTTGCCGCTCCTCAATACAGCGGGACTTGCCGCAATTTGACGGCCGAAGAAGTCGCTGAAAAAGAAGCGGCTGGCGAGACGTATTCTCTTCGCATGAAAGTGCCGGCGGATGTCACCTATAAATTCGATGACATGGTGCGCGGCGAGATTTCATTTGAATCAAAAGATGTCGGCGACTGGGTCGTCGTGAAGACGAACGGCATTCCGACGTATAACTTCGCAGTGGTCATCGATGACCATTTGATGAAGATTACCCACGTGTTCCGCGGCGAAGAGCATTTGTCGAACACACCGAAACAGCAGATGGTCTACGATTCGTTCGACTGGGGTCATCCGACTTACGGGCATATGACTTTGATCGTCAACGAAGATCGCAAGAAGCTATCGAAGCGCGACGAGTCGATCATCCAATTCATTTCCCAGTACAAAGACCTCGGTTATATTCCAGAAGCGCTGTTTAACTTCTTTGCGCTGCTCGGCTGGTCTCCAGAAGGCGAAGAAGAGATTTTCTCGAAAGAAGAATTGATCCGCATTTTCGACACAGAGCGTTTGTCGAAATCGCCGTCGATGTTCGATAAGCAAAAATTGACGTGGATGAACAACCAATACATCAAGCAAATGTCACTTGAAGAAGTCGTCGGGCTGGCGTTGCCGCATCTTCAAAAAGCGGGCAAGCTGCCGGAGGAGTTATCTGTTGAGCAAGCCGAGTGGGCAGAGAAATTGATCGCCTTGTACCATGACCAATTGAGTTTCGGCGCAGAAATCGTCGAATTGTCCGACTTGTTCTTTACGGATGATCTTCATTACGGCGAAGCCGAAAAAGAAGTCTTAAGCGGCGAGCAGGTACCGGAAGTCATGGCTGCTTTCAAAGAGCAACTGGCATCTTTAGATGCGTTCGAGCCGGCTGAAATCAAATCCGCGATCAAAGCGGTACAAAAAGCGACCGGCCATAAAGGAAAAAACCTCTTCATGCCGATCCGCGTTGTGACGACAGGGCAGACACATGGCCCCGAATTGCCGGATGCAATTTCGCTTCTTGGCAAGGAAAAAGCGATTGCGCGCGTTGGCCAATACGCAGGGGCATAAAGTTTTGACTTATGCGCATAAGCGTGTACAATGAATTTACCAATTACCAAAACGTTGACGGGAAGAAGTAAGGAAAGCATGCTCCAAAGAGAGGGTCATCACCGGCTGTAAGTGACCTGTGCCGCTGCATTCCTGAAATGCCTCCCCGAGTGCTGAGTCGAAACGAGTAGACCAGACGTTTGCCTGCGTTAAAGGCTTCGAGAGAAAAGGACATGTCCTTTTAATCAGAGTGGAACCGCGCGGGAAAGCGTCTCTGTCAAGCAATTGACAGGGGCGCTTTTTATATTGGAACAGAAAGGAGAATGCCAGATGTGGAAATTATTGAAAGAAGATATTGATGTTATTTTTGAACAAGACCCTGCTGCCCGCAGTTATTTTGAAGTGGTACTGACTTATGCCGGACTGCACGCCATCTGGGCCCACCGTTTAGCGCATTTCTTCTTCAAGAAGAAACTGTTTTTTATCGCGCGGGCGATTTCCCAAATCAGCCGCTTTTTCACAGGAATTGAAATCCATCCAGGCGCCGTCATCGGCCGTCGGTTGTTTATCGACCATGGCATGGGAGTTGTCGTCGGGGAGACGTGTGAAATCGGCAACGATGTGACGCTCTATCAAGGCGTCACTCTTGGCGGAACTGGCAAAGAACGCGGCAAGCGCCATCCGACACTCGCAGATAACGTGCTGGTCGCGACAGGCGCAAAAGTGCTCGGCTCAATTACGGTCGGTGAAAACTCCAAAGTCGGAGCGGGTTCGGTCGTTTTGAAAGACGTGCCCCCGAATTCAACGGTTGTCGGCATTCCAGGAAAAGTCGTCATCCAGGACGGCGTCAAAGTAAAAAACAGAGACTTGAACCACCAGAACATGCCGGATCCAGTCATGGACAAATGCGATGGCATGGAAATGAAGATCGCCGCCTTGCAGCGTGAAGTGGAACAGCTGAAAAGAGAAAACAACCAGCACCAGGAAGAAGGGAAGTTATTATGAGTATCCAGATTTTTAATTCATTGACGCGCCAAAAAGAAGCGTTCGTGCCGCTTGAAGAAGGCAAAGTGAAAATGTATGTGTGCGGGCCAACCGTCTATAATTACATCCATATCGGAAACGCACGCCCGGTCATCGTGTATGACACGGTGCGCCGTTACTTGGAATACCGCGGGTACGACGTGAAATATGTATCAAATTTCACGGATGTCGACGATAAATTGATCAAAGCGGCAAATGAACTTGGCGAGGAAGTGCCGGAAATTGCAGAACGCTTTATCACTGCATATTTCGACAACACGAAAGCGCTCGGCTGCGCAGAAGCGGATGTCCATCCGCGTGTCACCGGCCATATGCCGCAAATCGTTGAGTTTATCGAAGCACTCATCGAAAAAGGCTATGCATATGAATCACAAGGCGATGTTTATTACCATACGCGTAAATTCGATGGATATGGGAAATTATCCCATCAGTCAGTGGATGAATTGAAGATCGGTGCCCGCATC
The DNA here is from genome assembly GCF_018283455.1 of Planococcus sp. MSAK28401. NCBI lineage: Bacteria > Bacillati > Bacillota > Bacilli > Caryophanales > Caryophanaceae > Planococcus > Planococcus alpniumensis. Next base: position 108,882 of record NZ_JAAMTH010000001.1, read on the forward strand.
GAAGCGGGAGATAAAAAGCAGGATGCGCTGGATTTCGTTTTATGGAAAGCGGCAAAACCTGGCGAAATTTCCTGGGAAAGCCCATGGGGCAAGGGACGCCCCGGCTGGCATATCGAATGCTCGGTAATGGCAAGAGAACACCTCGGCGATACGATCGACATCCATGCCGGCGGGCAGGATTTGACTTTCCCGCACCACGAAAATGAAATCGCCCAATCGGAAGCTTATACTGGCAAGCCGTTTGCGCGTTATTGGATGCATAACGGGTATATTAATATTGAAAACGAAAAAATGTCCAAGTCGTTGAATAACTTCGTACTGGTCAATGACATTTTAAAAGAACTCGACCCGCAAGTATTGCGCCTGTTCATGCTGTCGGTTCATTATCGCCATCCGATCAATTACTCCAAAGGATTAGTAGAAGACGCAAAAGCGGGGATGGAGCGGATCCGTACGGCTTATGGCAATGTCAAACACCGCTTGGAGAATTCAGCCGGCCTTGGCGACCATAACGATATTTGGCTGTCGAAAATTGAAGCGATCAAGCAGGAATTCATCGAAACGATGGACGATGATTTCAACACGGCGAATGCCATTTCGAAGCTGTTCGACCTGTCGAAACTTGCGAATACGTACCTGCTTGAGAAACAGACGGCTGAACCGGTTCTTCAAACTTTCATTGATGTGTTTGATGAGTTGGCGGGAGTTCTTGGCTTGCCATTCGCGCAATCGGAGCTTTTGGATGCGGAGATTGAAGCATTATTGGAAGAGCGCATCGAAGCACGCAAAAACCGCGATTTTGCAAGATCTGATGAAATCCGCGACCAATTGAAAGAACAGAACATCATTTTGGAAGACACAGCGCAAGGCACGCGCTGGAAGAGGGGCTAATCGGCATGGTATTGAGAAAACAAGACGTTGACCAATTGAATGCCTTGGCACTCGCTTATATGGGAGACGCCGTTTACGAGACAGCAGTGCGTGCACACTTGCTTCACGCAGGCCGTGTCAAGCCGAATATCCTTCACCGGTCATCGACGGCATTTGTTTCGGCTAAGTCCCAGGCGCTCATTTTGAAGCGCTTTGTCGATGAAGGGGTCCTGACCGAAACAGAACTTGCCATCATGCGGAGGGGCCGCAATGCAAAATCCGGTTCGGTGCCGAGAAATACCGATGTCCAGACCTATAATTTCAGCACCGCCTTTGAAGCGGTGCTCGGCTGGTTGTACTTAAAAGAAGAGCAGGAGCGGCTGGATGAATTGATCAATTATGCAATCAGCATCGCCGAAGAGCCGAGAGGAGTGGTCAAATGACAGAGGAAACGCCTGAAATCATCGGAGGAAAAAATCCGGTGTTAGAAGCATTGCGCGCCAAGCGCGACATCAATAAAATCTGGATCGCGGAAGGCGTCCAGAAAAAAGGCATTGCAGAACTTCTGCAATTGGCGAAAGAACAGAAAGTGCTGGTGCAGTTCGTCCCGAAAAAGAAAATTGACGGACTGACCGATACGAATCACCAAGGAATTGCCGCAGCGGTCGCGGCTTACCGCTATGCGGAATTGGAAGAGTTGTTTGCGAAAGCCCAGGACAAGCAAGAAGATCCGTTCTTCCTCATCCTCGATGAACTGGAAGACCCACATAATCTAGGATCGATCATGCGCACGGCAGATGCAGTGGGCGCTCACGGCTTGATCATCCCGCAGCGTCGTGCAGTCGGCTTGACCGGCGTTGTCGCGAAATCATCGACCGGGGCGATTGAACACGTGCCGGTTGTGCGCGTCAATAATCTATCGCAGACTGTCGATGAATTGAAGAAGCGCGGCGTGTGGATCGCGGGAACGGATGCAAAAGAATCGGCAGACTACCGGCGCATGGATGCGACCTTGCCGCTTGCCGTCATCATCGGCAGTGAAGGCAAAGGCATGAGCCGCATCTTGCGCGACAAATGCGACTTCCTTTATCAATTGCCGATGGTCGGCCATGTGACATCCTTGAACGCGTCGGTGGCGGCGAGCTTGTTGATGTATGAAGTCTATCGCAAGCGCCATCCACTAGGGTGATGCCATGAATATTCTGCTGGTGGATGGCTATAACATCATTGGCGATTGGGAAGAACTGAAAGCGCTGAAGAAAGAACGCTTGGCGGATGCACGCGACCGGCTCATCGAACGGATGGCCGAATACCAAGGATTCAAAGGATGGCGGGTCATTGTAGTGTTCGATGCCCACCTGGTGCCGGGCATCGAAGCGAAAAATTTGCACAGTGAAGTGGAAGTCATTTTCACCCGTTCCAGCGAGACAGCCGATGAACGAATTGAAAAACTGGCGATCAGCCTGAATAGCCGGCGCGACCAAATTTACGTCGCCACATCCGATTCCACCGAGCAATGGGTAATTTTTGCTAAAGGGGCTTTGCGCATCTCTGCGCGTGAATTGGAAATCGAGATGGAGGAAATTGACAAGCGCATCGCCAAGAAAGTGCGTGAGATCCAAGAGCAGCGCTCCATCTCCAAGATTCCGCTTGAAGGAGAAGTGGCAGAAATTTTCGAAAAATGGCGAAGAGGCCTTAAATGAACTGTTGACGCTCAATTTTTTCTTCCTGTATACTGGAAATATCGAGGCTCACCCAATCGGAGGGATCACCCGTGGAAAATTTTGAGCAAGTTCGCAACCGTAACTTTAGTGAATTGGCAGATGAAGAACTTGTCGGTCTGGTCCATAGCGGCAACACGGAAGCCTTGGATTTTCTCATCACCAAGTTCCGTCCGTTTGTGCGGATGAAAGCCCGTTCCTATTTTCTCATCGGCGCAGATAAAGAAGACATCATCCAGGAAGGAATGATCGGCTTGTACAAAGCCATCCGTGACTTCAGGAGTGATAAACTTTCTTCATTCCGCGCATTTGCGGAGCTATGCATTGTCCGCCAGATCATCACGGCGATCAAGACAGCCACTCGCCAGAAGCATATCCCGCTGAATTCCTATGTCTCTCTCGACAAGCCGATTTATGACGAAGAGTCGGACCGGACATTGATGGATGTGCTCGCTGGAAGTGGCGCGGACGATCCGGAAGAGCTGATGATCCATAACGAAGAATTCCGTTATATGGAAGGCAAGATGGACGAAGTGCTGAGTGAACTGGAACGGGAAGTGTTGACGCTATATCTCGATGGGCAGTCTTATCAGGAAATCTCTGAAAAGCTGGAACGGCATGTAAAATCGATCGACAATGCTTTGCAGCGGGTCAAGCGGAAACTTGAGCGGCATCTGCAAGCGAGTGAAAGCCGGTCCTCGTAAGTACTATTGACAGCAAGTTTTTATGATGATACTCTTGAAAAAGCTGTAAAATAGAGCAAGGTGAGAATAATGGCTAAAAAAATCGTGTTGAGCTGCTCGAAATGTGCTTCCCGCAATTATGCGGTACCTGCGAAAGCGGATTCAAGCACACGTTTGGAACTCAAAAAATTCTGTGCTCACTGCAACGAGCATACCGTGCATAAACAAACGAAATAGTATTGCTTTGAATGCCGGACGATATAGAGTGACTTTGAAATTCGGAGGTTTTTACGATAATGGGTAACATTGGCGATTTCTTTAAAAATGTCGTTTCGGAAATGAGAAAAGTCAGCTGGCCAAAACGCAAGGAATTGACGCGCTATACAATCGTCGTCCTGTCAACGGTCATTTTCATGGCTCTTTTCTTCGCATTGATCGATACCGGCATATCGGAATTATTCCGTTGGTTCCTGGCACTGTAACACAGTCATAAGAATAACGAAAAATAGCCCGTCATTCCATGGAGCGGGTTTTTTCATTTGTAAAAAAGGAGGGATGGACGCTTAGTCCGCTCGAATATGGAGAAAAATTGGTATGTAGTCCATACGTATTCCGGTTACGAAAACAAGGTGAAAGCGAACCTGGAAAAGCGCGTAGAAACAATGGGGATGGAAGATTTGATCTTCCGCGTCATCATCCCTGAAGAACAGGAAACAGATTTCAAAGACGGCAAAAAACGCACAGTGATGCGCAAAACCTTCCCAGGTTACGTGTTAGTCGAATTGGTCATGACGGATGAGTCCTGGTATGTCGTCCGCAATACGCCGGGTGTGACCGGCTTTATCGGTTCGTCAGGCGGGGGAGCGAAACCGACACCGCTTCTTGAAGAAGAAGTTGATTTCATCCTCAAGCAGATGGGCATGACCGAACGCAAAGTGGATATCGATTTTGCAGTCGCGGATACAGTCGAAGTCATGGAAGGGCCATTCGCCAACTTCCAAGGTAAAGTCGAAGAAATCGACGATACCAAAGGCAAAGTCAAAGTGTCGATCGACATTTTCGGGCGCGAAACGAAAATGGAACTCGATTTCGAGCAGGTCCAAAAAGTATAACAAGGCCCCTTGCTATTTTTTTGCAATGGTGGTATCATTTCATAGGTCAGACTGCCAAAGGGCAGCATCTGTACAAACCAATTAATTCTATCAACGAAAATCAAGTTGACGGACAGATATGAGTGGGAGGGGCAACCCTATTACCACATCACGGACTTAAGGAGGTGTGTTTCGTGGCTAAAAAAGTAGTTAAAGTCGTAAAATTGCAGATCCCTGCAGCAAAAGCTAACCCAGCGCCGCCAGTAGGACCAGCACTAGGTCAAGCAGGCGTCAACATCATGGGCTTCTGTAAAGAATTTAACGCGCGTACTGCTGAACAAGCAGGACTTATTATTCCGGTTGAGATTTCGGTATTTGAAGACCGTTCATTTACTTTCATTACGAAAACTCCGCCAGCTGCAGTTCTATTGAAGAAAGCAGCGGGTATTGAATCAGGTTCAGGCGAACCGAACCGCAATAAAGTAGCGACTGTGAAACGCGACCAAGTTCGCGAAATCGCAGAAACTAAAATGCCAGATCTAAATGCCGCTTCAGTTGAAGCTGCAATGTTGATGGTTGAAGGTACTGCTCGCAGCATGGGCATTACAATCGAAGACTAATTTCAAGAAGTTGTTTTTGGATGGGTTGCGCAGTTCAACGCGAACAGCGCAGCCCTTAATCGTGGGAGGTTCAATCCGTTAGACCACAACAAGGAGGACGTTTAAAATGGCTAAAACAGGCAAAAAGCTGCAAGAAGCAGCAAAACTGATCGACCGTTCTAAGCTCTACGAAGCGAAAGAAGCGATTGAACTTGCGAAAAAAGCAAGCACAGTCAACTTCGACGCTACTGTAGAAGTCGCTTTCCGTCTAGGAATCGACACGCGTAAAAACGACCAGCAAATCCGTGGGGCAGTCGTGCTTCCAAACGGTACTGGTAAAACTCAAAGCGTTTTGGTTTTCGCTAAAGGCGACAAACTAAAAGAAGCTCAAGAAGCAGGAGCTGACTACGTTGGCGATGCTGAGTACATCCAAAAAATCCAACAAGGCTGGTTCGAATTCGACGTTATCGTCGCTACTCCGGACATGATGGGCGAAGTTGGTAAACTTGGACGCGTTCTTGGACCAAAAGGCTTGATGCCGAACCCGAAAACAGGAACTGTTACATTTGATGTAGCGAAAGCTGTTCAGGAAATCAAAGCTGGTAAAGTGGAATACCGTGCAGAAAAATCAGGTATCATTCACGCGCCAATCGGCAAAGTGTCTTTCGAAGACGACAAGCTTACCGAGAACTTACAAGCAATCTATGACGTGATCTTGAAAGCTAAGCCATCTGCTGCTAAAGGCACGTACATGAAATCACTAAACGTAACGACTACTATGGGACCTGCTGTCAAAGTAGACCCTGCAAAAGTAGTAGTTAAATAAAATATTGACATTCTTTCGCAGCTTCGTTATACTGGCGAAGTTGTGAAATAACCATTTGTACCGCAGACAGTAGGGGCGGCTTGCCGCTTAATGAATCCCTGCCGAGGACATGATGAATTCAGATTCCATCTTAATTGATGCTGATTTTATGCCTCTGTGTCTGCACTGGACCAGAGGCTTTTCTTATGGACGGACGGTATGAATGACAAATCTATAGGAGGTGCCCACATGAGCAAAGCAATTGAAACGAAAAAAGTTGTTGTGCAAACAATCGCTGATAAGTTCGACGCTGCTGCATCGGTTGTCGTTGTTGATTACCGCGGTTTGAACGTTGCCCAACTTACAGAACTTCGTAAACAGCTTCGTGAGGAAGGCATCGAGTTTAAAGTTTACAAAAACTCCATGACTCGCCGCGCGACAGAAGTTCACGGCCTAGAAGCGATCAACGAACACTTCACAGGACCGAACGCTATCGCATTCTCGAACGAAGACGTCGTTGCTCCAGCGCGAATCATCAACGATTTCGCAAAAGGCAACGAAGCACTAGAAATCAAAGCCGGTATCATCGAAGGCAATGTTGCATCTGCAGATGAAATGAAAGCTCTTGCTGAACTTCCATCACGCGATGGCCTATTGTCTATGCTACTCAGCGTACTACAAGCTCCAGTCCGCAACTTCGCTGCTACAACAAAAGCAGTTGCAGACCAAAAAGAAGAACAGGGCGCTTAATCTCTTAGCATCCTGAGCACCACAAAAAATTACCTATCATAGGAGGAAATTATAATGACACAAGAACAAATTCTAGACGCAATCAAAGAAATGACAATTCTTCAACTAAACGACCTAGTTAAAGCAATCGAAGACGAGTTCGGCGTAACTGCTGCTGCTCCAGTTGCTGCAGCTGCTGCTGGTGGCGCTGCTGAAGAAGAGCAAACTGAGTTCGACGTAATCCTTAACTCTGCTGGCGACCAAAAAATCAAAGTCATCAAAGTTGTTCGCGAAGTTACAGGTCTTGGCCTGAAAGAAGCGAAAGGTCTTGTTGACGAAGCTCCTAAAGCTCTTAAAGAAGGCGCTACTAAAGAAGAAGCTGAAGAAATCAAAGCTAAACTTGAAGAAGTTGGCGCTTCTGTAGAAGTTAAATAATTCACCTATATTATAAGAAAGAAAGCTCGTCAGTATTCACCGACGGGCTTTTTCTTCTTTTTAAATCCAATCCAAGGGAAACTTGAGATTGTATGATGGAAGGAGGGCTCCGTATGTCCCAGCATTATTATTCCAAAAATCCTCAAACTAAAAGCAAACCCCAAGAGTGGACCTACACATTGCGGGGCGAGACGTTCCGGTTTCAAACGGATTCAGGCGTTTTCAGTAAAAATGATGTCGACTTCGGTTCGCGGCTATTGATTGAGGCGTTTGATGAACCAGTTATAGAAGGGCCTATTCTCGATGTGGGCTGCGGGTATGGACCGATCGGAATGGCTATCGCCAAAGCATTTCCACAAAGACATGTGCACATGGTGGACATCAATGCCAGAGCCATTGAACTCGCACAAAAAAACACCGTATTAAACGGTGTTGAAAATGTTTCAGTCTATGAAAGCGACGGCTTGTCCAATGTTGAAGGGCAAGAATTCAGTGCTATATTAACCAATCCGCCGATTCGTGCGGGAAAAGAGACGATTTTCCGATTTTATGAAGAAGCGTATGAAAAACTCGCGGCTTCTGGATCGTTATGGGTTGTCATACAGAAAAAGCAGGGCGCCCCTTCGACTCAAGAGAAATTGCAGGAGTTATTTGGCGAGGTTCGGGTGGTCGATAAGAAGAAAGGTTACTTTATTTTTGAGGCCAGAAAAGTTTGACTTGACAAAATGCCTGTGATATTATAATAAAATGCAAAAAATATTATTTTGAGGTCGTTTGCCCTTTTTCGGGCAGAGCATGGCGGCCAGTTTTAACATGTGTAAACCGAAAATGAGCTCATATGCGGTCTCGTTTTCTTTTTGTCTTTTCGATATCATACACTATTTTACAGATATCGCAAAGTCCTATAATCGTTTTATTGAGGGGTGAATAAGTTGACAGGTCAACTAGTTCAGTACGGTCAGCATCGTCAACGCAGAAGTTTTTCGAGAATCAGTGAAGTTCTAGATCTCCCGAATCTGATCGAGATCCAATCGTCTTCTTACGAATGGTTCTTAGAAGAGGGACTCCGTGAAATGTTCCGCGATATTTCACCAATCGAAGATTTCACAGGAAACCTTTCCTTGGAATTCGTCGACTACAGCCTAGCGGATCCTAAGTACCCGGTTGATGAATCGAAAGAACGGGACGTTACTTACGCAGCGCCACTTCGCGTAAAAGTGCGTCTTCACAACAAAGAAACGGATGAAGTGAAAGAGCAGGACGTCTTCATGGGTGATTTCCCATTAATGACGGAAACTGGAACTTTTGTCATCAACGGCGCAGAACGCGTCATCGTTTCGCAATTAGTCCGCTCGCCAAGCGTTTATTTCCATGATAAGACAGATAAAAACGGCAAACGTGGTTTTGGCGCTACTGTTATTCCAAACCGTGGTGCATGGCTTGAGTATGAAACCGATGCAAAAGATGTCGTTTACGTACGTATCGACCGCACACGCAAATTGCCCGTAACGGTTCTTCTGCGTGCATTAGGCTTTGGTTCCGATCAGGAAATCATTGAATTGCTCGGCGATAACGAGTATTTGCAAAACACTTTGGAAAAAGATAATACCGAAAACACGGAAAAAGCGCTTCTTGAAATTTACGAGCGCCTTCGCCCTGGAGAGCCACCGACAGTAGAGAGCGCTAAGAGCTTACTTTACTCGCGTTTCTTCGACCCAAAACGCTATGACTTGGCGAACGTCGGCCGTTACAAGATGAACAAAAAGCTTCATATTAAAAACCGCTTGTTTAATCAGACGATTGCAGAAACACTCGTCGATCCTGAAACGGGCGAAATTTTAGTAGAAGCTGGAACTGTTATTGACCGCCGTGTCCTTGACCGCTTGATTCCTAATTTGGAGAATGGCGTTGGTTTCCATACCGTTTCCCAAGCTGGAGGCGTGCTTGAAGACGACGTAACACTTCAATCCATTAGAATCTATGCGCCAAATGACGATGAGCAAAAAGAAATCACTGTCATCAGCAATGCATATATCGAAGACAAGATCAAAAACGTAACGCCTGCAGATATCATCTCGTCTATCAGCTACTTCTTCAACTTGCTGCATGGCGTCGGCAACACAGATGATATTGACCACCTAGGTAACCGTCGTCTGCGTTCAGTTGGCGAACTTCTGCAGAACCAATTCCGTATCGGTTTGTCCCGTATGGAACGCGTGGTGCGCGAGCGTATGTCAATCAACGACACGCAATCGATTGTACCGCAGCAATTGATCAATATCCGCCCAGTTATTGCATCGATTAAAGAGTTCTTTGGCAGCTCCCAATTGTCCCAGTTCATGGACCAAACGAACCCGCTTGCTGAATTGACGCACAAACGCCGTCTATCTGCGCTTGGGCCCGGTGGTTTGACGCGTGAGCGCGCTGGCTTCGAAGTACGTGACGTTCACTACTCCCACTATGGCCGCATGTGTCCGATCGAAACGCCTGAGGGCCCGAACATCGGCTTGATCAACACACTTTCAACATTTGCCAAAGTGAATAAATTCGGATTCATCGAAACACCTTATCGCCGCGTCGATCCGGAGACGAATAAAGTTACCGACCAGATCGATTACTTAACGGCTGATGAAGAAGACAACTATGTCGTCGCTCAGGCGAATTCGCGCTTGAATGAAGACGGATCGTTTGTCGAAGAAGAAGTCGTTGCCCGCTTCCGCGGTGAGAACACTGTTTACAGCCGTTCTAGCATCGATTATATGGATGTTTCTCCAAAACAAGTTGTATCTGTTGCGACTGCTTGTATTCCGTTCCTTGAAAACGATGACTCCAACCGTGCATTGATGGGAGCGAACATGCAGCGCCAAGCTGTGCCTCTATTGAATCCAGAAGCTCCGTTTGTCGGAACTGGCATGGAGCACTTGGCTGCACGTGATTCAGGTGCTGCCGTAATCGCCAAGCATGGCGGAATTGTTGAATTCGTTGAAGCGAAAGAAATCCGCGTTCGCCGCATCGAAAACGTAGAAGGCAATGAAGTCAGAGGCGACGTCGATACGTACCGCCTGCAAAAATTCATCCGTTCAAACCAAGGTACCAGCTATAACCAGCGCCCGATCGTCAAAGTCGGCGATCGTGTAGAAAAACGCGATATCCTGGCTGATGGACCTTCAATGGAACGCGGCGAAATGGCACTTGGCCGTAACGTGCTTGTCGGATTCATGACTTGGGATGGCTTTAACTATGAGGATGCGATCATCATGAGTGAGCGCCTCGTTAAAGATGACGTCTACACGTCAGTCCATATCGAAGAATACGAATCCGATTCCCGTGATACAAAACTCGGGCCTGAAGAAATCACGCGCGATATTCCAAACGTTGGCGAAGATGCTTTGCGCAACTTGGACGACCGCGGAATCATCCGTGTGGGTGCTGAAGTGAAAGATGGCGACATCCTAGTCGGTAAAGTAACGCCTAAAGGGGTTACTGAACTGACAGCGGAAGAACGCCTGCTTCATGCAATCTTCGGTGAAAAAGCGCGTGAAGTACGTGATACTTCCTTGCGTGTGCCTCACGGTGCAGGCGGGATCGTGCTTGATGTGAAAATCTTCAACCGTGAAGATGGCGACGAATTGCCGCCGGGCGTTAACCAATTGGTGCGCGCTTATATCGTCCAAAAACGGAAAATCTCCGTCGGCGATAAAATGGCCGGACGTCACGGGAACAAAGGTGTTATCTCCCGCATCTTGCCTGAAGAAGATATGCCGTTCATGCCGGATGGCACACCGATCGATATCATGTTGAACCCGCTTGGTGTTCCGTCCCGTATGAATATCGGTCAGGTGCTTGAACTTCACCTCGGCATGGCTTCCCGCTCTCTAGGCCTTCATATGGCATCATCAGTATTTGATGGCGCGAATGAAGAAGATGTCTGGGAAACGATGGAAGAAGCCGGAATGCCGCGCGACGGAAAAACCATCCTTTATGATGGCCGTTCCGGTGAGCCATTCGACAACCGCGTATCTGTCGGGATCATGTACATGATCAAACTGGCACACATGGTTGACGATAAACTCCATGCACGTTCAACTGGACCTTACTCACTCGTTACACAACAGCCACTCGGCGGTAAAGCGCAATTTGGCGGTCAGCGTTTCGGTGAGATGGAAGTTTGGGCACTTGAAGCATACGGTGCTGCGCATACACTCCAGGAAATCTTGACAGTTAAATCAGATGACGTAGTCGGCCGTGTGAAAACTTACGAGGCGATTGTCAAAGGTGAAAGTGTTCCAGAACCAAGCGTTCCGGAATCATTCAAAGTATTGATCAAAGAGCTTCAAAGTTTGGGTATGGACGTCAAAATGCTCACAATCGACGATGAAGAAATCGAATTGCGTGATTTGGATGAAGAAGACGATCTTCAACCTGCAGATTCACTTAATATCCTGCCGATCGCCGACGAAGAATCACCAGTAGGCACGATTGAATAACGTATATATAGAAGAAACCGTCCGGCACAGCGCCGGACGGAAACTTATCGATTCAGCCATAAACGAGGAAGAGCCGTACAGAAACTCGAGACAAAAGGGAGGTAGGCTCCTTGATAGATGTAAATAATTTTGAGTATATGAAAATCGGATTAGCATCACCCGATAAAATTCGCTCATGGTCCTATGGGGAAGTCAAGAAACCAGAAACAATCAACTACCGTACGTTAAAGCCTGAAAAAGACGGTTTGTTCTGTGAACGTATTTTCGGTCCTACAAAAGACTGGGAATGCCATTGCGGAAAATACAAACGCGTCCGTTATAAAGGCGTCGTCTGTGACCGCTGTGGCGTCGAAGTAACCCGTTCAAAAGTGCGCCGTGAGCGCATGGGCCATATCGAGCTTGCAGCACCGGTTTCCCATATTTGGTATTTCAAAGGAATCCCAAGCCGCATGGGTCTTATCTTGGATATGTCCCCGCGTTCTTTGGAAGAAGTTATCTATTTTGCTTCTTACGTAGTCATCGATCCGGCGGATACACCGCTCGAGAAAAAACAATTGCTTTCCGAAAAAGAATATCGCGCATACCGCGATAAATTCGGCAAGAAGTTCCAAGCGGCAATGGGTGCTGAAGCGATCAAACGTTTGCTTCAGGAAATTGACTTGGAACGCGAAACAGATGCGTTGAAAGAAGAACTAAAATCTGCGCAAGGCCAGCGCCGCACACGTGCGATCAAACGCCTTGAAGTAGTAGAGTCTTTCCGCAACTCTGGAAACAACCCGGATTGGATGATTTTGGATGTCCTTCCTGTCATCCCACCGGAATTGCGTCCGATGGTTCAGCTAGACGGCGGCCGTTTTGCGACTTCTGACTTGAACGACCTTTACCGCCGTGTCATCAACCGCAATAACCGCCTCAAGCGTTTGCTTGACCTTGGTGCGCCAAGCATCATCGTTCAGAACGAAAAACGCATGCTTCAAGAAGCTGTTGATGCATTGATCGATAATGGCCGTCGCGGCCGTCCGGTTACAGGTCCTGGTAACCGCCCATTGAAATCTCTTTCTCATATGTTGAAAGGGAAGCAAGGGCGTTTCCGCCAGAACTTGCTCGGAAAACGTGTCGATTACTCGGGACGTTCTGTAATCGTCGTAGGACCGAACTTGAAGATGTATCAATGCGGATTGCCTAAAGGCATGGCAATTGAACTCTTTAAGCCGTTCGTCATGAAAGAATTGGTTGAACGCGGACTCGCGCACAACATTAAGAGCGCGAAGCGTAAAATCGAACGTCTCCATTCGGAAGTTTGGGATGTACTTGAAGATGTTATCAAGGAGCACCCGGTTCTATTGAACCGCGCACCGACACTTCACAGACTCGGTATCCAAGCATTTGAACCGACACTTGTCGAAGGTAAGGCCATCCGCCTTCACCCACTCGTTTGTACGGCTTATAACGCCGACTTTGATGGTGACCAAATGGCTGTCCACGTACCGCTTTCATCTGAAGCGCAAGCAGAAGCTCGTCTTCTAATGCTTGCAGCACAGAACATCTTGAACCCGAAAGATGGAAAACCGGTCGTAACGCCTTCACAGGATATGGTTCTTGGAAACTATTACCTGACGCTGGAGCGCAAAGGCGCAACAGGCGAAGGGGCTACGTTCTCCGGATCCGAAGAAGTATTGATTGCTTACCAAACTGGACATGTGCATCTGCACACGCGTATCGCGGTTCAGGCTGGATCTGTAAACAACCCGACGTTTACGGAAGAACAAAACAAAATGCTTCTTTTGACGACAGTCGGAAAAGTGATTTTCAATGAAATTCTTCCGGAATCGTTCCCTTATATCAATGAACCGACCGATTACAACCTGCAAGTGGAAACGCCAGCGAAATACTTCGTCCCAACGACGACGGATGTTCGCAAGCATATCCAGGAGTCAGAACTTGTAACGCCGTTCAAGAAGAAGATTCTTGGGGAAATCATTGCAGAAGTGTTCAAACGTTTCCATATTACGGAAACTTCGCGGATGCTTGACCGCATGAAGAGCCTTGGATTCAAATATTCTACACAAGCCGGCATCACGGTTGGTGTGGCGGATATCGTCGTTTTGCCAGACAAAGGTGAAATTTTAGTTGAAGCCCAAAACAATGTAGATAAAGTGATGAAGCAATTCCGCCGTGGTTTGATTACGGAAGAAGAGCGCTACACACGCGTTATCTCATATTGGAGCAATGCAAAAGATATCATCCAGGAAAAACTGATGGCATCCCTTGATACGCTAAACCCGATCTACATGATGAGTGATTCCGGAGCCCGTGGTAACGCGTCCAACTTCACGCAGCTTGCGGGTATGCGCGGACTCATGGCCAACCCGGCCGGCCGCATCATCGAACTTCCGATCAAATCTTCGTTCCGTGAAGGTCTGACGGTACTCGAATACTTCATCTCGACTCACGGTGCACGTAAAGGTCTTGCCGATACAGCATTGAAAACAGCTGACTCCGGTTACTTGACTCGCCGTCTTGTCGATGTTGCACAAGATGCTATCGTACGCGAAAATGATTGCGGAACTGACCGTGGTTTATTGGTTGGTGCACTCATGGAAGGCACGGAAGTTATCGAAGAGCTTGAAGAACGGATTGTCGGCCGTCATGCTAAGAAAACGGTCCGTCATCCAGAAACAAAAGAAGTGATTGTAGAAAGAGACGCACTTATTACGCAAGACTTGGCGCGCCTCGTAATCGAAGCCGGCATCAAAGAAGTGACGATCCGCTCTGCTTTCACTTGTAATACAAAACACGGCATTTGCAAAAAATGCTACGGTACGAACCTTGCTACAGGCGACGAAGTGGAAGTCGGCGAAGCAGTCGGAATCATCGCTGCCCAGTCAATCGGTGAGCCAGGTACACAGCTTACAATGCGTACGTTCCACACAGGCGGTGTAGCAGGAGACGATATCACACAAGGTTTGCCGCGTATCCAGGAAATCTTCGAATCCAGAAATCCGAAAGGGCAAGCTGTTATTTCTGAAATCACCGGTACGATTACCGAGATTGATGAAATTCGCGAAGGCCAGAAGGAAATCACGATTCAAGGCGATGTGGAAACACGCAAATACTTGGCGCCTTATAATGCACGTTTGAAAGTTCAAGTAGATGATACGATTCAGCGCGGTGAAGTGCTGACAGACGGTTCTATCGATCCGAAGCAATTGCTTCAGGTCAAAGAAGTTCAATCTGTTCAATTGTATCTATTGAAAGAAGTTCAAAAAGTTTACCGCATGCAAGGGGTAGAAATCGGCGATAAGCACGTTGAAGTTATGGTTCGTCAAATGTTCCGTAAAGTCCGCGTCATTGAAGCCGGAGATACTGACTTGCTGCCAGGCTCTCTTCTTGATATTCACCAGTTCACAGAAGCGAATGAAAAAGCAGTGCTTGCCGGCAATATGCCAGCAACTAGCCGACCTGTCATCCTTGGGATCACGAAAGCTTCCCTGGAAACAGAATCATTCTTGTCTGCTGCGTCCTTCCAAGAAACGACTCGTGTCCTTACCGATGCGGCGATTAAAGGAAAACGCGACGAGCTTCTCGGACTGAAAGAGAATGTCATTATCGGGAAACTGGTTCCAGCAGGGACTGGCATGCAACGCTACCGCCAGATCGAAATCGAGCAGAGCGAAAAAGCTCAGCAAGAAGAAATTGTCGGAAGCGAATCATAAGCTAAAAAAACTAATCCGGGAGAGCGATGAGCTCCCCCGGACTTTTTTTGCAATTTTGGTTGACAGTAACGCATAGTGAATGATAGTATATTAAGGGTTGATGATTATCGATCTTTGCATGTCAGGAACATGATCGTCAGGTACTAAGCAAAAACAGTAAAAGCGTTCAGCTTTGCTGGATGTAGCCATGATGGCATTACTGGATACCGGTTTTTGTGTGAAATCACAAAGACTTTGTTTTTTACCCAAAAATGAACCACCTGGATATGTGGTATTAGAACACCTTTTGAGAGGAGGAAAAATCGATGCCTACAATTAACCAATTGGTTAACAAGCCTCGTAAACCAAAAAGCACTAAATCAGACTCACCAGCGTTGAACAAGGGGTATAACAGCTTCAAGAAAGCACAGACTAACTTGAGCGCTCCACAAAAACGCGGCGTCTGCACACGTGTTGGAACGATGACACCGAAAAAACCAAACTCCGCATTGCGTAAATACGCGCGTGTACGTTTGACAAACCAAATTGAGGTCAATGCATATATCGGCGGCGAAGGTCACAACCTTCAAGAGCACAGTGTTGTTCTTATCCGCGGAGGACGCGTAAAAGACCTTCCGGGTGTACGTTACCACGTTGTACGCGGCGCACTTGATACTGCTGGAGTAAACGGCCGTATGCAAGGACGCTCTAAATATGGAACAAAACGCCCTAAAGCAAAAAAATAATAACAATGAATTAACGATAGTTTTCGTTGAAAGGAGGAACATACATGCCTCGTAAAGGTCCTGTAGCTAAACGTGACGTGTTGCCAGATCCGATTTATAGTTCGAAATTGGTAACTCGTTTAATTAACAAATTGATGGTTGACGGAAAAAGAGGTACTTCACAAAAGATCCTCTACGGTGCGTTCGAACTAATTAAAGAACGCAGCGGGAAAGATCCGATCGAAGTATTCGAACAAGCGTTGGAAAACATCATGCCGGTTCTTGAAGTTCGCGCTCGCCGTGTTGGTGGAGCTAACTACCAAGTACCAGTTGAAGTTCGTCCAGAACGCCGTACGACTCTTGGACTTCGCTACCTAGTGAACTACTCACGTCTACGTGGGGAAAAAACTATGGAAGAACGTCTAGCTAACGAAATCCTAGATGCTGCCAACAACACTGGTGCTTCCGTCAAAAAACGTGAAGATATCCACAAAATGGCAGAAGCCAACAAAGCATTTGCTCATTACCGCTGGTAAATTCTTGCGAAACTTAAAATCTTATTTCGAGACGGAAGGAGAAAGACCATATGCCTAGAGAGTTCTCCTTAGACCATACACGTAATATCGGAATCATGGCTCACATCGATGCCGGTAAAACGACTACTACGGAGCGTATTTTGTATTACACAGGCCGTATCCACAAAATCGGCGAAACGCATGAAGGTGCTTCTCAAATGGACTGGATGGAGCAGGAGCAAGAGCGTGGAATCACGATCACATCTGCTGCGACAACAGCTTCATGGGAAGGCCACCGCGTTAACATCATCGATACTCCAGGACACGTAGACTTCACAGTTGAAGTTGAACGTTCACTGCGTGTACTTGATGGTGCTGTAACAGTTCTTGATGCCCAATCAGGCGTTGAGCCACAAACAGAAACTGTATGGCGTCAAGCGACAACATACGGAGTACCGCGTCTTGTATTCATCAACAAAATGGATAAAATCGGCGCAGACTTCCTGTATTCAGTAGGCACTCTTCACGATCGCCTGCAAGCTAACGCACACCCGATTCAATTGCCAATCGGCGCAGAAGACGAGTTCTCAGGGATCATTGACCTTGTAAACATGAACGCGCGCTTCTATGCGAACGATTTGGGAACTGAAATCACTGAAGGCGAAATCCCTGAAGAGTACAAAGAGCTTGCTGACGAGTGGCACACGAAACTACTCGAAGGCGTTGCTGAGCTTGATGAAGACTTGATGGAAAAATACCTTGGTGGCGAAGAAATTACTGTTGATGAACTTAAAGCTGCAATCCGTAAAGGAACGCTTGACGTTGAGTTCTACCCAGTAGTTTGCGGAACTGCTTTCAAAAACAAAGGGGTTCAATTGATGCTTGATGCAGTAATTGATTACCTCCCATCTCCACTAGATGTACCGCCAATGACAGCGTTGCGTCCAGATTCAGACGAAGAAGTATTGCGTAAAGCATCTGAAGACGAGCCTTTCTCTGCTCTGGCATTTAAAGTAATGACAGACCCATATGTAGGGAAATTGACGTTCTTCCGTGTTTACTCTGGTACTTTGAAATCTGGTTCATACGTACAAAACTCTTCAAAAGGCAAGCGTGAGCGCGTAGGACGTATCCTGCAAATGCACGCTAACTCCCGCGAAGAGATCGCTGAAGTATATTGCGGGGACATCGCTGCTGCGATCGGCCTAAAAGATACTTCTACAGGCGATACGCTATGCGACGAAAAAGACCAAGTAATCCTTGAGCGCATGGTCTTCCCGGAACCGGTTATCTCACTTTCAGTAGAGCCGAAATCCAAAGCGGACCAAGACAAGATGGGCCAAGCCCTTGCGAAATTGCAAGAAGAAGACCCAACTTTCCGTGCACATACAGACCAGGAAACTGGTCAAACGATCATCGCAGGTATGGGTGAGCTTCACCTTGATATCCTAGTTGACCGTATGAGACGCGAATTCAACGTTGAAGCAAACGTCGGAGCTCCTCAGGTATCTTACCGTGAGACATTCCGCCAGTCTGCAAAAGTTGAAGGGAAGTTCGTACGTCAATCCGGTGGCCGTGGTCAGTTCGGACACGTTTGGATCGAATTCTCTCCAAACGAAGAAGGCGCTGGCTTTGAGTTCGAAAATGGAATTGTCGGTGGTGTTGTTCCACGTGAATACATCCCAGCAGTTGAAGCGGGTCTTCGCGACTCTCTTGATAACGGTGTTGTTGCCGGTTATCCATTGGTAGACATTAAAGCGCGTTTGTTCGACGGATCTTACCATGATGTTGACTCCAACGAGATGGCGTTTAAAGTTGCTGCTTCTATGGCACTGAAAAACGCTGTATCAAAAGTTAACCCGGTAATCCTTGAGCCGATCATGAAAGTTGAAATTGTAATCCCTGAAGAATACCTTGGCGATATCATGGGTGACGTTACGTCTCGCCGTGGACGCGTAGAAGGTATGGACGCTCGCGGAAACGCACAAGTTGTCCGTTCAATGGTTCCACTTTCTGAAATGTTCGGTTATGCAACAAACTTGCGTTCTAACACGCAAGGACGCGGTGTGTTCTCTATGCACTTCGATCACTATGAAGAAGTGCCGAAATCCATCGCTGAAGAAATTATCAAGAAAAATAAAGGCCAATAATTGAATTTTGACCTTTAATCAAGTATAAATAGTTTGTACGCCCAATCTGCTGTTTATTTCGGCAGCTTGGGTACTCAAACTACTACTATTAACTTACATTCTGAGGAGGATTTTTCTAATGGGTAAAGCTAAATTTGACCGTTCTAAAACACACGCTAACATTGGTACAATCGGACACGTTGACCATGGTAAAACAACTTTGACTGCAGCAATCGCTACAGTTCTTGCTAGAGCATCAGGCGGGGAAGCTCGTTCTTACGACCAAATCGATAACGCACCTGAAGAAAAAGAGCGCGGTATCACAATCAACACTTCTCACGTTGAGTACGAAACTGAAACACGCCACTATGCACACGTTGACTGCCCAGGTCACGCTGACTATGTTAAAAACATGATCACTGGTGCTGCACAAATGGACGGCGGGATCCTAGTAGTATCTGCTGCTGACGGCCCAATGCCACAAACTCGTGAGCACATCTTGCTTTCACGTCAAGTAGGCGTACCTTACCTTGTAGTATTCATGAACAAATGCGACATGGTAGACGACGAAGAGCTTCTTGAACTAGTTGAAATGGAAGTTCGCGACCTATTGTCTGAATATGACTTCCCTGGCGATGACATCCCAGTCATCAAAGGTTCTGCGCTTAAAGCCCTTGAAGGCGAGCCAGAATGGGAAGAAAAAATTCTTGAGTTGATGGCTGCTGTTGATGAGTACATCCCAACTCCAGAACGCGACACTGACAAGCCATTCATGATGCCAGTTGAGGACGTATTCTCAATCACTGGCCGTGGTACAGTTGCAACTGGCCGTGTTGAGCGTGGACAAATCAAAGTTGGCGACAACGTTGACATCATCGGTATCAACGAAGAAGCTAAATCTACAACTGTTACAGGTGTAGAAATGTTCCGCAAATTGCTTGACTATGCTGAAGCTGGCGACAACATTGGCGCACTTCTTCGCGGAGTTTCCCGTGACGATATCCAGCGTGGACAAGTTCTTGCTAAACCAGGCACAATCACTCCACATACAACTTTCAAAGCGGAAGTTTATGTTCTTTCAAAAGAAGAGGGTGGACGTCACACTCCATTCTTCACAAACTACCGTCCGCAGTTCTACTTCCGTACAACTGACGTAACTGGCGTTTGTAACCTTCCTGAAGGAGTAGAAATGGTTATGCCTGGCGACAACATCGAAATGGATGTTGAGCTTATCTCACCAATCGCTCTTGAAGAAGGTACTAAGTTCTCTATCCGTGAGGGTGGACGTACTGTAGGCGCTGGCGTTGTAGCTTCTATCCAGAAGTAATTCGCCTTTGCTTGAATCCCCTAACTCATTATGAGTTAGGGGATTTTTTTGCGTTGTTTTTTAAGTGAAAGGTGAATATTTGGTGACAATGTTCCAATACAGCGGCTTTTAAAAGATTGGAGATCTGTGTTTATCTACACTGGCTTATCAGTAAAATACACAGGAAGAAAAGAAAGTTCGCTAATTTTATACGCAATATATCGCATTCCTATAAAATATTCAAACTTTTTTAAAAACATTTCAAAGCGCGCTATGACAGCAATGTAAACGGATACAAATGATTTCAATATTCGGAATTAGCAAAAAAATCTCATTTTGTTTGTTGACACCCTTTGGAATAGGCGATATGATAGCAACAATTTAACAGAGCAAAGCATTTATAGCACTTATCCTCATAAAAAATTTCGGAGAAAGAAGTGGTCATCATGACTGAACAAGTAATCTATATGAATGGTGAATTTGTAAAAAAAGAAGATGCCAAGGTTTCAGTATATGATCATGGCTTCCTTTATGGCGACGGAGTCTTCGAAGGCATTCGTTCATACAACGGAAATGTCTTTCGTTTAGAAGAACACCTGGAGCGCCTTTACGATTCGGCTAAATCAGTGATGCTTGAAATTCCGCATACTTTCGAAGAAATGACGCAGCTGGTCGTGGAAACGCTCCGGCAGAACAAGTTGAAGGATGCCTATATCCGCTTAGTCGTCTCACGCGGTGTTGGAAATTTAGGGCTTGATCCATTCAGCTGTGCAAAGCCGAATGTCATCGTCATCGCAGAGCCGCTTTCTTTATTCCCGAAAGCCTTGTACGACAGCGGCATTGAAATCGTCTCGGTCGCTTCAAGAAGAAGCCGCTCAGACGTCCTTAGCCCGAAAGTGAAATCACTTAACTATATGAACAACATCCTGGTGAAGATTGAAGCAAGTCTGGCAGGTGTTTCTGAAGCACTCATGCTGAATGATCAAGGCTATGTGGCTGAAGGATCGGCCGATAATATCTTCATTGTCCGCAAAAACAAATTGCTGACGCCTCCCGGTTATGTAGGGGCGCTTGAAGGAATTACGCGCAACGCCATCATGGAGGTCGCAGCTGAAAAAGGTTACCAAATGGAAGAAGGCGTCTTTACTAGACACGATGTCTACGTCGCAGACGAAGTGTTCCTGACAGGGACGGCAGCAGAAGTCATCGCCGTCATCAAAGTGGATGGACGCGTTATCGGCGACGGCAAGCCAGGGCCTGTCACCAATGATCTTCTCGAAGCATTCCGAGAGCTCGTGCAGCAAGACGGCGTTAAAGTGTATAACGAAGAACATCTAAACGTAGTATAAATTCATATGATCAATTCAATGACGAGGTTAAAGCAAATGGAATACAGCATTCACAGAGAGCCGGGGCGGTGGAAGCCGGCAATGCTGCCAGATGCGACATCCCCTCTGAGTGGAATGCTGAACGGCTTCGGCCTTCTAGGTGTTCCCGGTGACTGCAAGCGACGGGTTATCGTTATCAGCGGATAAGCAATTATCCAAGAGGCTGCAAATCGCAGTGAAATAGGGTGGTACCATGAAGCTTTTTCATCCCTATGCAAAGAAGATGTCTTCTTTGTGTAGGGATGGAAAAGCTTTTTCATTTGCTACTTCCGAAGACTTAAGAAGAAGGAGGCGGAAAGATTGGGAGTAAACGTAAAGGTCAGAGAAGAACTCAAACAAGGATTATCCGGCAGCGGGGCAGACGTCTTAATTCAATCATTGAAACAGCAGGGTGTTGAGATCATTTTTGGCTACCCAGGAGGTGCGGTTCTGCCAATCTACGATGCTTTGCATCGAAACCCGATCCGTCACATATTAGCGAGACACGAACAAGGCGCGATCCATGCAGCGGAAGGCTACGCCAGAGTTTCCGGAAAACCAGGAGTGGTCATCGCAACTTCCGGGCCGGGGGCGACGAACCTCGTCACCGGGATTGCGGATGCCATGCTCGATTCATTGCCACTCGTCATCTTCACAGGGCAAGTTGCTACATCGGTTATCGGAACCGATGCTTTCCAGGAAGCGGATATCGTCAGCATCACACAGCCGATCACGAAACATAATTACCAGGTGAAAAAAGCGGAAGACTTGCCGCGGATCATCAAGGAGGCATTCTTCATCGCTTCAACAGGGCGTCCGGGACCAGTCGTCGTCGATATCCCGAAAGACGTATCCACGATGCTGTTCGCCGGAAGTGAAGAACAAGCGGATGCAGATGTGTACTTGCCGGGCTATCAACCGACCATCTCGCCGAATTATCTGCAGATCCAAAAGGCAGTTCAATTGCTGTCCAAAGCGAAAAAGCCGGTGATTCTCGCCGGTGCCGGCGTATTGGCAGCGAGAGCTTCCGAAGAGCTTCAAGCATTTGCGGAACATCATCAAATCCCGATTGTGAACACCTTGCTTGGACTTGGAACAGTCGGCGGCGATCATGAATTGTTCCTCGGCATGGGAGGCATGCACGGAACGTATGCATCGAATACGGCAATTTGCGAATGTGATGTCTTGCTGAATATCGGAGCCCGTTTTGACGACAGGCTCACCGGCAATTTGGCGTCATTTGCGCCGAATGCGGAAGTCATCCATATCGATATCGATCCGGCAGAAATCGGGAAGAACGTCCCGACAGCAATCCCGATCGTGTCAGATGCTAAAGCGGCATTGGTCGAGCTATTGAAAAGCAATTTCGAAAGCCCAGACACAGAAGAATGGCGCGGCAAGCTCCATGCATACAAGGAAGCTTATCCGCTTCAGTATCACCAAAAAGAACGCGTGGGCATCATGCCTCAACAAGCTGTCGAATTGATCCACCGTTTGACAGGCGGCGATGCGATCGTCACCACGGACGTCGGCCAACACCAAATGTGGACGGCTCAGTATTACCGGTTTAATAACCCCCACAACTGGGTGACATCCGGCGGGCTTGGGACGATGGGCTTCGGCTTCCCGGCAGCGATCGGGGCGAAGTTTGCAAGACCGGAAGAAACGGTCGTGGCTGTCGTTGGCGATGCCGGTTTCCAAATGACTTTGCAGGAATTGTCGCTATTGCAGGAATACCGGTTGCCGGTAAAAATCGTCATCCTGAACAACCAGAGCCTTGGGATGGTTCGCCAGTGGCAAGAAACCTTCTACGAGGAACGCTATTCCCAATCGATGATGCCGGTGCAGCCGGATTTCGTGAAACTGGCGGCCGCTTATGACCTTGACGGTTATAAGGTCGAAACGATGGAAGAAGCGGAAGAAGTATTCAAAAAAGCGTTTGAATCAGATGGCCCAGCGCTCATCGATTGCCGGGTAATCCAACTCGAATGTGTGTACCCGATGGTGGCGCCAGGCAAAGGGCTCAACGAAATGATCGGGGTGAAAGGCGAATGAAGCGAGTAATCACAACGACGGTAATCAACCAGAGCGGCGTCTTGAACCGGGTTACAGGGCTGTTGATGAAACGCCAATTCAATATTGAAAGCATTTCGGTCGGACATACCGAGCAAGCAGGAATTTCCAAAATGACTTTCGTCGTCAATGTGGAAGATAAAGGAAAGCTGGAGCAATTGCTCAAACAGCTGCAAAAGCAGATTGACGTCTTGAAAGTCAATGATATTACCGAAAAGGCGATGGTCATGAGAGAGCTCGCACTGATTAAAGTGGTCGCACCGCCCGCAGCGCGCAGCGAGATTTACAGCATCGTGGAACCATTCCGCGCGACAGTGGTCGATATGAGCAAAAACGTCACTACGTTCCAAGTAACAGGCGACCCTGAGAAAATCGAAGCCTTCATCGATTTGATGAAGCCATACGGCATCAAAGAATTAACAAGAACCGGAGTATCCGCTTTTGTCAGAGAAACGCAAAAAGCCCATACACCGCAATTGAACATCCTTTAAACTAAAACCCCAAACCCTGAGGAGGAAATTAAAAATGGCAAAAATGTATTATAACCAAGACGTAAATGACCAGGCTTTAAAAGGACAAACAATCGCGGTGATCGGCTACGGTTCACAAGGGCATGCACATGCACAAAACTTAAATGATTCCGGATTCAAAGTAGTGGTTGGCGTAAGACCCGGCAAATCATTCGACCAGGCAAAAGCAGACGGCCTGGAAGTGGCGACAGTAGCAGAAGCGGCGCAAGCAGGCGACGTCATCATGGTACTGGTGCCGGATGAGCGCCAGACGCAAATCTACGAAGAGTCGATCAAGCCGCA
Source organism: Planococcus sp. MSAK28401 (assembly GCF_018283455.1). Lineage (NCBI taxonomy): Bacteria > Bacillati > Bacillota > Bacilli > Caryophanales > Caryophanaceae > Planococcus > Planococcus alpniumensis. Next base: position 132,924 of record NZ_JAAMTH010000001.1, read on the forward strand.
TCTAACGGCTGGAAAATCACTCGTCTTCGCACACGGCTTCAATGTTCATTTCAACCAAATCGTGCCGCCGAAAGATGTGGACGTGTTCCTTGTTGCCCCTAAAGGTCCGGGACATCTTGTCCGCAGAACGTTCGAAGCAGGAGCAGGCGTACCGGCGTTATTCGCAGTACATCAAGATGTATCCGGCAATGCAAAAGATACCGCTTTAGCTTACGCAAAAGGCGTCGGCGCTGCCCGTGCCGGAATCTTGGAGACGACGTTCAAGGAAGAAACAGAAACGGATCTATTCGGTGAACAAGCCGTTCTTTGCGGCGGGGTGACTTCACTCGTCAAAGCCGGATTCGAAACTTTGGTGGAAGCAGGCTATCAGCCGGAACTGGCATACTTCGAATGTTTGCACGAACTGAAATTGATTGTTGACCTAATGTATGAAGGCGGCATGTCCGGCATGCGCTACTCGATCTCCGATACAGCACAATGGGGTGATTTTGTATCCGGCCCGCGCATTGTCGATGCCGATACAAAAGCCCGTATGAAAGATGTATTGACGGATATCCAAACCGGCAAATTCGCCAAAGGCTGGTTGCTTGAGAACCAATTGAACCGTCCGGAATTCACGGCGATCGAAAACGCTGAAGCGGAACACCAAATCGAACAAGTCGGACGCGAGTTGCGCGCCATGATGCCATTCGTCAATGAAAACAAAAAACCAAAAGAGGTGGCTGCTAATGTCTCAAATTGATATTTTCGATACGACACTACGGGACGGAGAACAGTCGGCCGGGATCAACTTGAATACAGCTGAGAAAATCGAAATCGCCCGCCAGCTCGAACGTCTAGGCGTGACGATTATCGAATCGGGGTTCCCGGCTTCATCGCCAGGAGACTTCGACGCAGTGCAGCGGATAGCCGGTACGGTGAAGAACTCTATCGTAACGGGACTGTCCCGCTCCATGAAAGCGGATATCGACCGGACATGGGATGCCTTGAAGGGAGCGGAACAACCGCATATTCACATCTTCTTGGCAACGTCTCCTATCCATATGGAACATAAATTGATGAAAACACCGGAACAGGTCGTCGACATTGCTGTCGAATCTGTCCGTTATGCGAAAAAATTCTTCCCGCTCGTCCAGTGGTCAGCGGAAGATGCCTCAAGATCCGATCCGGAATTCTTGGCGCACATCATCAAGAAAGTCATCGAAGCGGGCGCCACGACAGTCAATTTGCCGGATACAGTCGGTTATGCGACACCTGAAGAATACGGGGCGATGTTCCGTTATATGACGGAAAACGTACCGGGCATCGAAAACGTCAAGCTATCGGCGCATTGCCATAACGATCTGGGCATGGCGACAGCGAACACGCTCGCTGCGATTGAAAACGGCGCGACGCAAGTCGAAGGCACGATCAACGGCATCGGTGAACGCGCAGGAAACGTCGCGTTGGAAGAAATTGCGGTGGCGCTCCATATCCGCAAGCAATTCTACGAAATCGAAACCGGCATTAATTTGAACGAGATCAAACGCTCGAGCCAATTGGTCAGCCAATTGACCGGCAGCATCATCCAGCCGAATAAAGCAGTCGTCGGAAAAAACGCCTTTGCGCATGAATCAGGCATCCACCAGGACGGCATGCTGAAAAACCCGCTGACATATGAAATCATCACGCCGGAATTGATCGGCGATGCAGCGACTGAACTGGTGCTTGGCAAACATTCCGGCAGACACGCTTTCCGCGACCGTGCGGTGAAGATGGGCTTCGAGTTGCCTGACGCTAAATTGAATGAAGCGTTTATTGAATTCAAGAAACTTGCGGACCGTAAAAAACAGATCACAGAAGACGATTTGTTTGTGTTGCTAACAGACCAGCAAATCAATGACACGGAAACGCCAATTTATGAGCTTGAAAGCGTGCAGGTGCAATACGGCACAGCGAACATTCCAACGGCTACAGCATCCGCCATCGGCCCGGACGGCACCTCAATTCACGAAGCAGCAACCGGCTCCGGATCGGTTGAAGCGATTTTCAATACGCTTGAACGCATTGTCGAAGGCAAAGTGCATATCCTGGACTACCGTGTGACATCTATCGGCAAAGGCCGCGATGCACTCGGCGAAGCCGTCATCAATATGAGCTATGACGGGGAGACCGTTACAGGCCGCGACGTCGCACAAGATGTTTTGGAAGCGACCGCGAAAGCTTATTTCAATGCAGTGAACCGCCAGCTTGTGAAACAGGGAAATAAAACGAAGATCCAAGCAGTTTAATCAGCAAACCCACAGAGGAGGAATTACTATGGAAAAGACAATCGCAGTATTGCCAGGAGACGGCATCGGACCAGAAGTAACAGAGGCGGCAGTGAAGGTGCTGAAATCCATTGCGATGCGCTATGGGCACACATTCCATTGGAAATTCGCGGCAATCGGGGGAGCGGCGGTCGATGAATCCGGCAGCCCGCTGCCAAAAGAAACCATTGCTGCGTGTGAAGCAAGTGATGCCATCCTCCTCGGTGCGGTAGGCGGCCCGAAATGGGACAACAACCCGGCAGAACAGCGCCCGGAAAAAGGGCTTTTGAATATCCGCAAACACTTCGATTTGTTTGCCAACGTCCGCCCAGTCAAAGCGGTGCCGGCACTTCTCGGATCTTCCCCGTTAAAAGAAGAAATCGCGCGTGAAGTGGACATGGTCATCGTCCGCGAATTGACCGGCGGCTTGTATTTCGGTGAACCGAAACGCCACAATGAAAAATCCGCGGTCGATACACTTGTCTACACCCGGGCGGAAATCGAACGTATCGTCGACCAGGCATTCGAAATGGCCCGTTCGCGCCGCGGCAAATTGGCTTCAGTCGACAAAGCGAACGTCTTGGAATCCAGCAAGCTTTGGAGAAAAGTCGTTGAAGAACGCAAGGCGGGTTATCCGGACGTGGAAGTTGAACATATGCTGGTCGATTCAGCTGCCATGAAATTGATCACCAACCCACGGGCGTTCGATGTCTTGGTGACGGAGAACATGTTCGGCGATATCTTGAGCGACGAAGCATCAGTCATCACCGGTTCGCTCGGCATGCTGCCGTCCGCGAGCATCCGTTCAGACGGCTTCGGTTTGTATGAACCAGTACACGGCTCGGCACCGGACATCGCGGGGCAAAACAAAGCAAACCCATCTGCTGCGATGTTGTCGGCGGCTATGATGCTGCGCCAATCGTTCGGCATGGATTCAGAAGCATCGTCGATTGAAGATGCGGTTATGAGTGTCCTTGAAGATGGCTATTGCACAGGCGATTTGTCGGCTTGCGGCAATAAAGTCATCTCAACGGAACGCTTCGTGGAAAAAGTCATCGAAGAATTGGAACGGGAATTCGTGTCGGAACACATCATGTTTTCCTACGTGTAAATGGAAGGGGCACTCTGCTATGGCAAAAACGATTATTGAAAAAATCTGGGAACAGCATATTGTATTCGAAGAGCCGGGAAAACCCGACCTGTTGTATATCGACCTTCATCTCCTGCATGAAGTTACCTCCCCTCAGGCGTTTGAAGGCTTGCGCCTGAACGGCCGGAAAGTGCGGCGTCCGGATTTGTGCTTTGCGACGATGGACCATAACGTGCCGACGCGCAACCGCTCCGTCATCAAGGACCCGATTTCCCGCAAGCAAATCAAGACGCTTCAGGAAAACTGTGATGAGTTCGGGGTGCCGCTTGCTGGGATCAATCATCCCGACCAAGGCATCGTCCACGTCATCGGGCCGGAACTCGGCCTCACACAACCCGGCAAGACGATTGTCTGCGGCGATAGCCATACGTCCACGCACGGCGCGTTCGGCGCGTTGGCATTCGGCATCGGGACAAGTGAAGTAGAGCATGTGTTGTCAACGCAGACGCTTTGGCAGTCGAAGCCGAAAACGATGGAAATCCGCATCGACGGAGAGCTTGGCTTCGGTGTTTCCGCAAAAGACGTCATTCTTGCGATCATCTCGAAGTACGGCGTCGATATGGGGACAGGGCATATCATTGAATACACCGGGGAAGCGATCCGCAATTTATCGATGGAAGAACGCATGACGATCTGCAATATGTCCATCGAAGCGGGCGCACGCGCCGGGCTGGTCAGTCCAGACGAAACGACGGTCGAATATTTGCGCGGCAGAAGAAATGTCCCGGAAGGCGAAGCGTTTGAACAAGAAGCTGGGCGCTGGCTGGCACTGGCGACAGATGAAGGCGCAAGCTATGACGTGTCGCATACCATCCATGCGAACGACATCTCGCCGTTTGTCACATGGGGCACCAACCCATCGATGGGTTCAGGCATTGCTGAACACGTGCCGACAGCAGCGGATTACGACAAGCAGGAAGACCGGGACGCTTTGCGCCAAGCGCTTGCTTATATGCAATTGGAAGAAGGCGCACCGTTATCATCCATCGCCATCCAGCACGTCTTTATCGGCTCTTGCACGAATGCCCGCCTCAGTGATTTGCGGGCAGCAAGTGAGATCGTCAAAGGCAGAACGGTACATCCGTCGGTCACGGCGATTGTCGTTCCGGGCTCAGAAACCGTCAAGCGCGCAGCTGAAGCAGAAGGACTTGACCAAGTGTTCTTGCAAGCAGGCTTTGAATGGCGCGAGACAGGCTGCAGCATGTGCCTGGCAATGAATGAGGATGCTGTACCGTCAGGCGAGCGCTGTGCTTCTACATCGAACCGCAATTTTGAAGGGCGCCAAGGCGCAGGGTCCATGACGCATTTGGTCTCCCCCGTAATGGCGGCAGCTGCTGCGATTGAAGGGCATTTGACGGATGTCCGCAATTATATGAAAGAACCTGTGCCCTCGGCATAACGGAAGGAGGAACTGAATTTGAAACCCATCAACGAAATTTCGAGCGTCTTGACGCCGCTTGACCGCAAAAACGTCGATACCGACCAAATCATTTCAAAGGAATTCCTCAAGCGCATCGAGCGCACAGGGTTCGGGAAATATTTGTTCTATCATTGGCGTTTTCATTCAGACGGCACACCCAATCAAGAATTTGTCTTGAACGACCCGCGCTTTCAAAACTCCGAGATCCTTGTGGCGCAGGAAAACTTCGGCTGCGGCTCGTCCCGTGAACACGCGCCGTGGGCCATCCTGGACTACGGATTCCGTGTCGTCATTTCGCCGAGTTATGCGGATATCTTCTATAATAACTGTGTGAAGAACGGCATCCTGCCGATCCGCCTTGAAGAAGCGGAAGTGGCCGCCCTGCTGGAAAAAGGCAAACAGGCGCCGTACCGTCTTGATGTCGACTTGAAACACCAAACAGTGACGGCAGAAGATGGTGCCAGCTATTCTTTCGACATCGATCCGTACTGGAAAGAAATGCTGTTGAACGGCTGGGATGAGATCGCCTTGACGATTCAATACGATTCCTATATCCAGGCATACGAAGAAAAAATGCAGCAAGCCCAATAAAGCACCGCCGCTCTTTGCCCTTGGGCAGGGAGCGGTTTTTTGATGCCTTTCAAGAGCGGTTTTGCTGTGTTGACATCATTGTAGAGATTTGTTACTTTAGTAAAGGACTTTAACGCTTTAGCAAACTAAAGGAGAAATGAACAATGAATGCAGTTATTATCGCCGTTTTAGTGATGCTCATATTGAGCTTGCTTCGTGTCAACGTCGTCTTTGCCTTATTGATCGGCGCACTCGCCGGTGGGCTTAGCGGGGGGCTCAGCTTCACTGAAACTTTGACTTCCTATACAGACGGTCTCGGTGCGGGGGCGACCATCGCATTGAGCTACGCCATGCTCGGCGGATTCGCCGTCGCCATTTCGCGCACCGGTATACCGGAATTGCTCGTTGCGGGCGTGTTGAAACTGGTTAATAAAGAAGGGGAGGCGACGCGTGAGAACTTGGCGAAAGCGCTCATTATCTTTGCGCTGTTTGCAATGGCCATTTTCTCGCAAAACCTGATTCCGATCCACATAGCTTTCATTCCGCTACTTGTGCCGCCGATTCTGCACATCTTGAATGAATTGCGCATCGATCGCCGGCTCATCGCCTCGGTGCTGACCTTCGGGCTGACGGCGCCGTATATTTTATTGCCGTACGGCTTCGGATTGATCTTCCATGAGATTCTCGCCACGCAAATGGAACTGGCGGGCATGCCGATCGATATGGCGGATATCCCGAAAGCGATGGCGCTGCCGGTCGCAGGCCTATTCCTCGGCTTAGTAGTCGCAGTTTTCATTTCTTACCGCAAGCCACGTGATTACCGTGAAGTAAGAGCGGCTAGTACTATAGAAGAAACTCCAAAACGAACCGCTTCTGTCAAAGACATCATCGTGACCGTGATCGCTTTAATTGCAGCGCTCTTCGCGCAGATCCAAAGCGACTCAATGATCATCGGGGCGCTCGCCGGGATTCTCATCCTCTACGTCTTTGGGGCAATGAAATGGAAAGAAGCGGACGATGTTCTGACGGCGGGTATGCGCATGATGGCATTCATCGGTTTTGTCATGATCTCAGCTAACGGATTCGCTTCGGTCATCCAAGCGACTGGGGCCATCGACTCGCTCGTTGAAAATGCCGCGAGCATCTTCGGCGACAACAAAGGCCTAGCGGCATTCGCCATGTTGATCGTCGGATTGTTCGTCACGATGGGTATCGGTTCCTCGTTCTCGACGATTCCGATCATTGCCGCGATATTTGTTCCGCTCAGTGTCGAGTTCGGTTTCTCGACGATGGCGATCATCGCATTGATCGGGACAGCCGGCGCACTTGGCGATGCCGGGTCGCCAGCTTCTGACTCAACGCTTGGGCCGACCGCTGGCTTGAACGTCGACGGCCAGCATAATCACATCTGGGATACGGTCGTCCCAACGTTCATCCATTATAATATTCCGCTCGTTTTATTCGGCTGGATTGCCGTCATGTTTTTAGGATGAGTCCGAAAGATTTCGACTATTATCGTATCGGTTGAAACTGAAAAGAATCCTGCTATACTAGTAAAAGCGAATGAAAAAGAATTTCGTGCAAAGTCTTGCGGAATTCTTTTTTATTTTGTATAATGGTGAATGTTGGTCTTTGACTGCGAAGAAGCGAGAGGTTACCGACACACCCGGCCGCTTTGCCATGGCGAGTGTGAGGAAAATTTTCGTGGAGAAGTCTATCCCAAAAATAGGCGAAAAGGGAGGGAAAATAATGGCAAAACAAAAAATTCGTATCCGTTTGAAAGCATATGATCACAGAATCCTGGATCAGTCTGCTGAAAAGATTGTTGAAACTGCTAAACGTTCAGGTGCTAGCGTATCAGGTCCGATACCGTTGCCGACGGAAAAGTCAATCTACACAATCTTGCGAGCTGTCCACAAATATAAAGATGCTCGCGAACAATTCGAAATGCGCACACACAAACGTCTGATCGATATCGTTAACCCGACACCACAGACAGTTGACGCGCTAATGAAACTGGATCTACCATCCGGCGTTGATATTGAAATCAAACTATAATTGGTAAACGACAATAAAAAACATAAAATTTTGCAGGAGGTGTGACGACATGACCAAAGGAATCTTAGGTAGAAAAATCGGTATGACGCAAGTTTTTGCTGAGAACGGTGATTTGATCCCTGTAACTGTAATCGAAGCTGCTCCAAACGTAGTGCTTCAGAAAAAAACAGTTGAAGTGGATGGCTACGAATCGGTACAACTTGGTTTTGATGACAAACGCGAGAAGCTTTCGAACAAACCAGAGAAAGGCCACGTAGCAAAAGCAAACACTGCTCCTAAGCGCTTCATTCGCGAACTTCGCAATGTAAACTTAGCTGATTACGAGATTGGTCAGGAAGTCAAAGTAGATGTATTCGCAGAAGGCGATGTAGTAGATGTAACAGGAACTACGAAAGGTAAAGGTTTCCAAGGTGTTATTAAACGCCACGGACAATCACGCGGACCGATGACTCACGGTTCACGCTACCACCGTCGTCCTGGTTCAATGGGGCCTGTTGCTCCGAACCGCGTATTCAAACAGAAGAAATTGCCTGGTCAAATGGGCGGCAACACGGTCACTATCCAAAACCTTCACATCGTGAAAGTGGATGCTGAGCGCAACTTGCTTCTTATTAAAGGGAATGTTCCTGGCGCACGTAAATCATTAATCCGTGTTAAGTCGGCTATCAAAGCCAACTAATCACATTTAAGGGAAGGAGGAAACAAGAATGCCTAAAGTAGCTTTACTAAACCAAACTGGTTCACAAGTTGGCGATATCGAATTGAACGATCTTGTCTTCGGCATTGAACCAAATGAATCTGTACTTTTTGATGCAGTCGTTGCACAACGTGCTTCATTGCGCCAAGGTAACCATAAAGTTAAAAACCGTTCTGAAGTAGCCGGTGGCGGAAGAAAGCCATGGAAGCAAAAAGGAACTGGACGTGCTCGTCAAGGTTCGATCCGTTCACCACAATGGCGCGGAGGCGGAGTCGTATTCGGCCCGACACCACGCAGCTACAGCTACAAACTTCCGAAAAAAGTCCGTCGCTTGGCTCTTCGTTCTGCATTGTCTTCGGCTCTAGCAAACGAAAACCTGATGGTACTTGAAGGATTGGCTTTCGACGCACCGAAAACAAAGGAATTCACGAAACTCGTGACTGACTTGTCTGTCGGCAAGAAAGCATTATTCGTAACAGCTGACCTTGATGAAAACGTGGCACTATCTGCACGCAACATCAAAGGCATGACAGTTGTACCGGCAAACGGTATCAACGTATTGGACTTGCTTGGCCATGACAAAGTTGTCATGACTAAAGGAGCCGTAGAGAAAATCGAGGAGGTGCTAGGTTAATGGAAGCACGTGACATTCTAAAGCGTCCAGTCATTACCGAGCGTTCTTCTGAGGTAATGGCGGAGAAGAAGTACACTTTTGAAGTGGACGTTCGCGCTAACAAAACTCAAGTTAAACATGCAGTTCAAGAAGTCTTCGGCGTTCAAGTTGAGAAAGTCAACATCATGAACTACAAAGGCAAATTCAAACGCATGGGCAAACACGCAGGCTACACGAACAAACGCCGCAAAGCGATCGTGAAATTGACTGCTGATTCAAAAGACATCGAACTATTCGAAATGTAATTGTATAAGTTCTGAACAAGAACTAATCAAAGAAGGAGGGAAACAACGTGGGGATTAGAAAATACAAACCTACCACTAACGGTCGTCGTAATATGACTAGTTCAGATTTCGCTGAAATCACAACGAACAAGCCAGAAAAGTCGCTTTTGCAACCAACGAAGCGTAAAGGCGGCCGTAATAACCAAGGTAAAATCACTGTACGCCACCACGGGGGCGGACATAAGCGCCAATACCGCGTGATCGATTTCAAACGTAACAAAGATGGCATTCCAGGTCGCGTTGCTACGATCGAATACGATCCGAACCGTTCTGCAAACATCGCACTTATCCATTACGCTGACGGAGAAAAACGTTACATCCTTGCACCTAAAGGTGTTCAGGTTGATACGCAAATCATGTCAGGACCAGAAGCAGACATCAAAGCAGGTAATGCTTTGCCGTTGCTTAACATCCCAATGGGTTCTACTATCCACAACATCGAGTTGAAACCAGGCGGAGGCGGCCAATTGGTACGTTCTGCAGGAGCTTCAGCACAGGTGCTTGGTAAAGAAGGAAAATACGTAACAGTCCGCTTGCAATCAGGCGAAGTTCGCATGATTCTTGCTACTTGCCGCGCGACAATCGGCGCTGTCGGAAACGAACAGCACGAATTGATCAACATCGGTAAAGCTGGACGTAACCGTTGGAAAGGCAACCGCCCAACAGTCCGCGGATCTGTCATGAACCCGAACGATCACCCACACGGTGGTGGTGAAGGACGTTCGCCAATCGGACGTAAATCTCCAATGTCTCCATGGGGCAAACCAACTCTTGGATACAAAACACGTAAGAAAACGAACCAATCCGATAAATTCATCGTACGTCGCCGCAAAAAATAATTTGATTTCGCTGCGGTTCGTCGAAAGAACCGTGGTGCAATCACGAAGGGAGGATCCCAAATGGGTCGCAGCTTGAAAAAAGGACCTTTTGTAGACGATCATCTTATGAAGAAAGTCGAAGCGCAAAAGGAATCTGAGAAAAAACAAGTGATCAAAACTTGGTCTCGCCGTTCTACAATTTTCCCGACATTCATCGGGCTAACAATTGCAGTATACGATGGCCACAAACACATCCCTGTATACGTGACTGAAGATATGGTAGGCCATAAACTTGGTGAATTTGCCCCAACGCGCAAATACGCAAGCCATGGTGCAGACGATAAGAAAACAAGACGTTAATTGAGAGGAGGATTTCCCCATGCAAGCAAAAGCTGTTGCTAGAACAGTACGTATTGCTCCTCGTAAAGTCCGTTTAGTAGTAGATTTAATCCGAGGCAAGCAAATCGGTGAAGCGGTCGCAATTTTGAACCACACTCCTAAAGCAGCATCCATTGTTGTTGAGAAGTTGTTGAAATCTGCAGCTGCTAACGCTGAACACAATTACGAAATGAACATCGAGAACCTTGTCATCAGCGAAGTATTCGTTGACGAAGGGCCGACTTTGAAGCGTTTCCGTCCACGTGCAATGGGACGCGCGAGCGCAATCAACAAACGCACTAGCCACATCACACTAGTGGTATCTGAGAAGAAGGAGGGATAATTCGTGGGACAAAAAATTCATCCAATTGGAATGCGAATCGGAATCATCCGTGACTGGGAGTCTAAATGGTACGCTGAGAAAGACTACGCGACACTCCTTCACGAAGATTTGAAGATCCGTGGATACATCGAAACACGTTTGAAAGAAGCTTCTGTTTCTAAAATCGAAATCGAACGCGCTGCAAACCGTGTGAACGTTACAATCCACACTGCGAAACCAGGTATGGTAATCGGTAAAGGTGGCTCTGAAGTAGAAGTACTTCGTACGCAACTGAACGCGATGACTGGCAAGCGTGTACACATCAACATCGTAGAAATCAAAAGAGCTGACCTTGATGCGAAATTGGTCGCTGAAGGAATCGCGCGCCAGCTAGAAAACCGTGCATCTTTCCGCCGTGCTCAAAAACAAACGATCCAACGTACTATGCGTTCTGGCGCTAAAGGGATCAAAACTCAAGTATCTGGACGTCTAGGCGGAGCTGACATTGCCCGTGCTGAGTCCTATAGCGAAGGAACTGTTCCGCTCCATACATTGCGTGCAGACATCGACTACGCGCACGCTGAAGCAGACACTACTTATGGTAAGCTTGGCGTAAAAGTATGGATCTACCGCGGTGAAGTCCTTCCAACCAAGAAGAATTCTGAGGAAGGAGGCAAATAATATGTTATTGCCAAAACGCGTAAAATATCGTCGTGAACACCGTGGCAAGATGCGCGGAGAAGCGAAAGGCGGCAAAGAAGTCGCATTCGGCGAATATGGCCTGCAGGCTCTTGAGTCTTCATGGATCACTAACCGCCAAATCGAATCTGCCCGTATCGCTATGACACGTTACATGAAACGTGGCGGTAAAGTCTGGATCAAGATTTTCCCTCACAAGCCATACACGAAAAAGCCTCTTGAAGTACGGATGGGTTCCGGTAAAGGTTCACCTGAAGGCTGGGTAGCGGTAGTAAAAACTGGTAAAATTATGTTCGAAATCGCTGGAGTATCTGAAGAAGTTGCACGCGAAGCATTGCGTCTTGCCTCTCACAAACTGCCAGTGAAAACGAAATTCGTAAAACGCGAAGAAATTGGTGGTGAATCGAATGAAAGCTAATGAAATCCGTGACCTAACCACTGCTGAAATCGAACAAAAAGTGAAATCACTGAAAGAAGAGCTTTTCAACCTTCGCTTCCAATTGGCTACTGGTCAATTAGAAAACACTGCTCGCATCCGCGAAGTACGTAAAGCGATTGCCCGTATGAAAACTGTGATTCATGAAAGAGAACTCAGTGGCAACAACTGATAATTCGAGAGGAGGTTGCAAGTATGTCTGAGCGTAACCAACGCAAAGTATACACAGGCCGCGTCGTGTCTGACAAAATGGATAAAACCGTTACAGTAATGGTTGAAACTCAAAAAAAGCACGCGCTTTATGGCAAACGTGTAAAATACTCTAAGAAATTCAAGACTCATGATGAGAACAACGAAGCGAAAATGGGCGACATCGTTCGCATCATGGAAACTCGTCCACTATCAGCTACAAAACGTTTCCGTTTAGTGGAAGTCGTCGAAAAAGCTGTCATCATCTAATTTAAATAAGTTCGGAATCCTAAAAGTTCCGGAGGGAGGTTACCTAAGTGATCCAACAGGAAAGTCGTTTAAAAGTTGCAGACAACTCGGGTGCTCGTGAAGTACTTACGATTAAAGTGCTTGGTGGTTCTGGTCGCAAGACAGCAAACATCGGTGACGTAATCGTTTGTACCGTGAAAAAAGCAACACCAGGTGGCGTTGTTAAGAAAGGTGAAGTCGTTAAGGCTGTCATCGTTCGCACGAAAAGCGGAGCTCGCCGTAAAGACGGTACTTACATCAAATTTGATGAAAATGCATGTGTGATTATCCGCGACGATAAAGGTCCACGCGGAACACGTATCTTCGGACCAGTTGCACGTGAACTTCGTGACAACAACTTCATGAAGATCGTTTCACTTGCTCCTGAAGTTCTATAAAACATCCAACGTGCGATACCAAGGAGGTGCGACAGAATGCATGTAAAAAAAGGCGATACAGTTAAGGTCATCTCTGGGAAAGACAAAGGCAAAACAGGAGTTGTTTTGACTGCTCTACCTAAGAAAGACCGTGTGCTCGTTGAAGGTGTTAACATCGTCAAAAAGCATACAAAACCGAACCAGGCAAGCCCGCAAGGCGGAATTGTCAGCCAAGAAGCTGCGATCCACGTTTCTAACGTGATGGTAGTGGACCCTAAATCCGGCGAGCCGACTCGCGTAGGATACAAAATGGAAGACGGCAAAAAAGTTCGTGTTGCAAAAAAATCCGGTGAAAAATTAGATAAATAAAATTCCTGAATGAGGGGAGGTACAAACATGAACCGCCTACAAGAAAAATATACTAACGAAATCACACCTGCTCTAGTGAGCAAGTTTGAATATTCCTCAGTAATGCAGGCACCGAAAGTTGATAAGATCGTTATCAACATGGGTGTCGGTGAAGCTGTACAAAACACAAAATCACTTGATTCTGCTGTTGAAGAATTACAGACGATCACTGGTCAAAAGCCGGTCATCACAAAAGCTAAGAAATCTATCGCTGGCTTCCGCCTTCGTGAAGGCATGCCAATCGGATGTAAAGTTACACTACGCGGTGAGCGTATGTATGACTTCCTGGATAAATTGATTGCTATCTCACTCCCACGTGTTCGTGACTTCCGTGGCGTATCGAAAAAATCTTTCGACGGACGCGGCAACTACACACTTGGTGTGAAAGAACAATTGATCTTCCCTGAAATCGATTATGATAAAGTTTCTAAAGTACGCGGTATGGATATCGTAATTGTGACAACTGCGAACTCTGATGAAGAAGCTCGTGAGTTATTGACACAATTCGGTATGCCGTTCCAAAAGTAAAGATGAGGGAGGCGTAAACGTGGCTAAAAAATCGATGATTGCTAAACAAAAACGCACGCCAAAGTATAAAGTACAAGAGTACACTCGCTGTGAACGATGCGGACGTCCGCATTCAGTACTGCGCAAATTCAAACTTTGCCGTATTTGTTTCCGTGAACTTGCATATGTGGGACAAATTCCTGGCGTCAAAAAAGCCAGCTGGTAATCCCCTAAATTGGGAAGGAGGTAAATGTAATGACAATGACAGATCCGATTGCAGATATGCTGACACGCATTCGTAATGCAAACATGGTTCGTCACGAGAAATTGGAGCTTCCGGCTTCCAACGTGAAAAAAGACATCGCTGAAATCCTGAAGCGTGAAGGTTTCGTACGTGACGTAGAATATGTTGAAGATGATAAACAAGGCATGATCCGCATTTTCCTTAAATACGGTGCCAACAACGAACGCGTCATCACTGGCTTGAAACGCATTTCAAAACCAGGACTACGTGTATACGCTAAAACTGACGAGGTGCCTCGTGTACTAAACGGTCTTGGAATCGCTCTAGTATCGACATCACAAGGTTTGGTAACTGATAAAGAAGCCCGCGCGAAAAAAGTCGGCGGCGAAATCATAGCTTACGTTTGGTAAGAAGCAACAAACGAATGGAGGTGCAACAGAATGTCACGTGTAGGTAAAAAACCAATCGAGGTTCCTGCTAACGTTACCGTTACTGTCGAAAACGACAATAACGTAACTGTAAAAGGGCCTAAAGGCGAGCTTACTCGCTCGTTTAACTCAGATATCACAATCACGCAGGAAGATAATGTTTTGACATTGTCACGCCCATCAGATTCCAAAGACCACCGCACAATCCACGGTACAACCCGTGCATTGCTCGCGAACATGGTTACTGGAGTATCTGAAGGCTTCTCCCGCTCACTTGAACTAGTCGGTGTAGGTTACCGTGCTCAGCTACAAGGCAAGAAATTGGTCTTGAACGTTGGCTATTCTCACCCGGTGGAATTCACTCCGGAAGAAGGAATCGAAATCGAAGTACAAGGCAACACGAAAGTCGTCGTTAAAGGAATTAACAAGGAGATGGTCGGAGCACTTGCTTCAAACATCCGTGCTACTCGCCCTCCAGAGCCGTATAAAGGCAAAGGGATCCGTTACGAAGACGAAAAAGTTCGCCGCAAAGAAGGTAAAACAGGTAAATAATGCTGCTTAGGCAGGCTGAAAGGAGTGACCTCAGTGATTACGAAACTCGATAAAAATGCATCCCGTAAAAAACGTCACGCTCGCGTACGTTCTAAAATCACGGGAACAGCTGAACGTCCACGCTTGAACGTTTTCCGTTCAAACAAATACATCTACGCTCAATTGATCGACGATGTAAATGGCGTAACGCTTGCTAGCGCATCATCTGCAGATAAAGATTTTTCTCTTGAAACAAAAGGCAACGTCGAAGCGGCTGCTCAAGTCGGCGAAACGATTGCAAAACGCGCAGTAGAAAACGGCTTGAAATCAGTTGTTTTTGACCGCGGTGGTTATCTATATCACGGCCGTGTGAAAGCTTTGGCTGAATCTGCTCGTGAAAACGGCTTAGAATTCTAAAAGAAGGAGGGACCCATATAATGCGTCGTATTGATCCAAACAAACTTGAACTTGAAGAACGCGTAGTTACGATTAACCGCGTAGCGAAAGTTGTAAAAGGTGGACGTCGTTTCCGTTTCTCCGCATTGGTTGTTGTAGGCGACAAAAATGGTAAAGTCGGTTTTGGTACTGGGAAAGCACAAGAAGTTCCAGAAGCAATCCGTAAAGCTATTGAAGATGCGAAGAAGAACTTAATCGAAGTACCTATGGTTAAAGGTACTACTCCACATCTAGTAACTGGGCGCTTCGGTGCCGGCTCGATTCTTATCAAACCTGCTTCACCAGGTACTGGTGTTATTGCTGGTGGTCCTGTTCGTGCGGTATTAGAGCTTGCAGGAGTACAAGACATCTTGTCTAAATCTCTTGGTTCTAACACACCGATCAACATGGTCCGTGCTACTATCAACGGTTTGACTCAACTGAAGAGCGCTGATGAAGTTGCAAAACTTCGCGGCAAAACTACAGAAGAGTTATTCCAATAAGGGAGGGAAATTACATGGCTACTAAACTAGAAATTACCCTCACTAAGTCAGTGATCGGTGCTAAACCGACACAACGTAAAACAGTCCAGTCACTAGGCCTGCGCAAAATGCATCAAACAGTTGAGCACCAAGACAACGCGGCAGTTCGCGGAATGCTTGATAAAGTCGCTCACTTAGTTACTATTAAAGAAGTTTAATCCCTGATTTCTATAGAAGGAGGTGCCAACCACATGAAACTTCACGAATTAAAACCAGCAGAAGGTTCACGCAGCTCACGCAAGCGTATCGGACGCGGAATCGGTTCAGGTACTGGTAAAACAGCCGGTAAAGGCCACAAAGGTCAAAAAGCCCGTTCAGGCGGCGGTGTCCGTCCAGGATTCGAGGGTGGTCAAAACCCATTGTTCCGTCGTTTGCCGAAGCGTGGATTCACGAACATCAACCGTAAAGACTACACTGTTGTAAACCTTGACGTGTTGAACCGTTTTGAAGAAGGCACAGAAATTACACCTGCATTGTTAATCGAAACAGGTGTTGTGAGCAAAGAGCGTTCTGGTATCAAGATCCTTGGTAACGGAAGCTTGGACAAGAAATTGTCTGTACAAGCCCACAAATTCTCTGCATCAGCTAAAGAAGCTATTGAAGCTGCCGGCGGTCAAACCGAGGTGCTTTAATGTTTCAGACAATCTCTAATCTTATGCGCGTAACTGATATTCGAAATAAAATTTTCTTTACTTTAGCAATGCTCATCATCTTCCGTATCGGGACATTCGTTCCGGTGCCGAACGTTGATGCGTCAGTACTCCAAGCTACAGATCAGATGGGTCTGATCGGTTTCTTGAATACTTTCGGTGGAGGTGCCCTGGCCAACTTCTCGATTTTGGCGATGGGAATCATGCCTTATATCACAGCATCGATCATCGTACAGCTCCTGCAAATGGATGTTGTGCCGAAGTTTGCTGAGTGGGCGAAACAAGGCGAAGTCGGAAGACGGAAACTTGCTCAATTCACTCGTTACTTTACAATCGTTCTTGCGTTTATTCAGGCGATCGGTATGTCTTATGGATTTAACCAAATGTACGGAGGTACATTGATTCAAGATGATTCGGTTGCGACTTATGTGGTAATCGCCATCGTACTGACAGCAGGAACAGCATTTCTATTGTGGCTTGGTGAGCAGATCACGGCAAAAGGCGTGGGGAACGGTATTTCGATTATCATCTTCGCAGGGATTGTCGCTGCAGTACCAGGAGCAATTAACCAACTTTATGCGCAGCAGATCCAAGGAGCTGGCGATCAGCTTCCGATCAATATTGCCATCATGGCATTGCTCGCACTCGCAGTTGTTGCAATTACTGTATTAGTCATTTACGTCCAACAAGCGTTGCGTAAAATTCCGATCCAGTATGCCAAACGTGTCGCTGGCCGTGGCCAGAGCTCGAATGGGCAGCAAACGCATTTACCTTTGAAAGTAAACGCGGCCGGAGTTATCCCGGTAATCTTTGCAGTGGCGTTCATCATTACGCCGCAAACTATCGCTTCTTTCTTTGGTGCCAACGCGTTTACGGAGGCAATCCAGAATACGTTTGATTACACGCGTCCGGTCGGCATGATTATTTATGTCGCCTTGATCATTGCATTCACGTATTTCTATGCATTCATTCAGGTTAATCCTGAAAACGTGGCGGACAACTTGAAAAAGCAAGGTGCATACATTCCGGGAATCCGTCCGGGTAAAAATACGCAAGATTATTTAACAAGTGTGCTTTACCGCCTGACTTTTGTGGGAGCGATCTTCCTCTCAGTTATTGCGGTCATGCCAATTTTCTTCATTAACATCGCAAACCTGCCTCAATCTGCACAGATTGGCGGCACCAGTTTGCTGATCGTCGTCGGGGTAGCCCTCGAGACGATGAAGCAATTGGAATCGCAGCTTGTGAAACGTCATTACAAAGGCTTTATGAAATAATCAATGGAGAGGAACGTGCAAACGTTCCTTATCCACTTGTCTGAGGGGGCAAAACGTATGAACATTGTGTTGATGGGTCTACCAGGTGCCGGCAAAGGCACGCAAGCAGACGAAATTGTCAAGAAGTACGACATCCCTCATATTTCGACAGGTGATATGTTCCGTGCAGCTATCAAAGGCGGTACGGCGTTAGGCCTGGAAGCAAAGTCGTTCATGGATCAAGGTGCCTTGGTGCCTGACGAAGTGACGATCGGTATCGTCCGAGAGCGACTCAGCCAAGCGGATTGTGAGAAAGGCTTCCTATTGGATGGCTTTCCACGCACAGTTCCTCAGGCTGAGGCGCTGGAATCTCTTCTGGCTGATCTTGGCAAACGAATCGAGCATGTCGTAAACATCCAAGTTGAACAAGACGAATTGATTGCACGTTTAACAGGCCGTTGGATTTGCAAAGTTTGTGGAACTGCTTACCATACTGTCTTCAATCCACCTGCAACAGCAGGCGTGTGCGATAAAGATGGTGGAGAGCTCTACCAACGCGAAGACGACAAGCCTGAAACCGTCACGAAGCGTTTAGAAGTTAACATGCAACAAACTCAGCCGCTTCTCGACTTCTATGAAGACAAGAACGTGCTGACCAATATAGATGGACAGCAGGACATTGATAAAGTATTTGCTGACATTGATGCTCTTCTAAAGGGCGACCGAGGTTAAGTCCCGGCGCCGGGCGCAGTTAGTTGCCTCCATGTGGCTTTAAGGAGCACCGGAGATATGAATTTTCGAGAGCTGCAAAAGCAAACAAGGCTTGATTATATGAAACCGGTGAGGCTCGTTGCTCCGTGCAATTCCGCACCGGAGGTAGTATAATGAGTTTCGTGGAAGCATCTGTGTAACGGGTTTGGAACTCATCCAAGGCAGTCCGGGCAGTCGAGGATACGTGGGTCAGACTGGCTCAACCGGAACCCCCGAACTCTGCTGTCATAAGTGGAGAGAGGAACCCGGAGAAGGTCTTTCAAATGTCACTCATGAATTCCTGGTGAATGGATAAGAATTATTCAATCAGCAAATACTGTTTGAAGATGAGTACCTGATTTGTATACAGAAGGGAGACTGGGTCGATGGCGAAAGACGATGTAATTGAAATCGAGGGAACAGTCATTGAGACTTTGCCCAACGCGATGTTTAAAGTGGAACTTGAAAATGGCCATACGATTCTTGCGCACGTATCAGGCAAGATTCGCATGCATTTCATCCGCATTCTGCCAGGAGATAAAGTAACAGTAGAACTTTCTCCTTACGATTTAACACGCGGTCGCATCACATACCGTTTTAAATAATCTTTTGCACTCCGGACTACTAAGGAGGTTGGGTTAGATGAAAGTGAGACCATCTGTGAAGCCGATCTGCGAAAAATGTAAAGTTATTCGCAGAAACGGTAAAGTAATGGTAATCTGTGAAAATCCGAAACACAAACAAAGACAAGGTTAATAAAGAAGGAGGTGCATCGCACACATGGCACGTATTTCTGGTGTTGACATTCCGCGCGACAAACGCGTTGTAATTTCATTGACTTATATCTACGGTGTTGGGAAAACAACTGCTCAGAAAGTTCTTTCTGGTGCTGGTGTTTCTGAAGAGACTCGCGTTCGCGATCTTACAGAAGACGAGTTGAACAATATCCGTGAACAATTGGATCAGTACAAAATCGAAGGTGACCTTCGCCGTGAAGTTTCCATGAACATCAAACGTTTGATGGAAATCGCTAGCTTCCGTGGTATCCGCCACCGTCGCGGTCTTCCGGTTCGTGGTCAAAATACGAAGAACAACGCGCGTACGCGTAAAGGTCCTCGTAAAACTGTAGCTAACAAGAAAAAATAATCAGTAAAGGAGGTTGTTTCTTAACATGGCACGTAAACAACAAACTCGTAAGCGTCGTGTGAAAAAGAATATCGAATCCGGTATTGCTCACATCCGCTCAACATTCAATAACACAATTGTTACGATCACTGATATGCAAGGTAACGCAGTATCATGGTCTTCGGCTGGTGCTCTAGGATTCCGTGGTTCACGTAAATCCACTCCATTCGCTGCCCAAATGGCTGCTGAAACTGCTGCAAAAACTTCCATGGAACATGGTTTGAAAACTTTAGAAGTAACTGTTAAAGGTCCTGGTTCAGGTCGCGAAGCTGCTATCCGTGCGCTTCAAGCTGCTGGATTGGAAGTTACTGCAATTAGAGACGTAACTCCAGTTCCTCACAACGGCTGCCGCCCGCCAAAACGCCGTCGCGTATAATCGTTGGTCTGAGTAGGATTTTTGAACATCACGACTTACTAAATGTGTTCTGAATCGTAGCGAAAGTCTGTGACTATCGAATTCTTATGCAACGAAAATACCGACGTTTTGAAGGAGGGTAAACTGAATGCTCGAAATAGAAAAACCAAAAATTGAAACGGTTGAGATCGACAGCAATGCCAAATATGGTAAATTCGTTGTTGAACCCCTTGAGCGTGGATATGGTACCACTTTAGGTAACTCCTTACGTCGAATCCTACTTTCATCTTTACCTGGCGCAGCTGTTACTTCGATCCAAATTGATGGCGTTTTGCATGAATTCTCCACTGTCGAAGGTGTAGAAGAAGATGTAGCCTCTATCATTTTGAATATCAAGAAGCTCGCTTTGAAAATTTACTCTGACGAAGAAAAAGTCATTGAAATTGATGTAAAAGGTGACGGAACGGTTACGGCTGCAGATATCACTCACGATAGTGACGTGGAAATTCTGAATCCGGATCTATATATTGCAACAATCGCGAAAGACGGCCATTTGCGCATGCGCATGTATGCTAACCGCGGCCGTGGATATGCCCGTGCAGATCAGAACAAACGTGAAGATCTTCCAATCGGCGTTATCCCGATTGACTCTATTTACACGCCAGTTTCACGCGTCAATTTCCAAGTGGAAAATACCCGTGTGGGCCAACTCGCTCATTTCGATAAATTAACCCTCGATGTCTGGACAGATGGAAGCATCGGTCCCAAAGAGGCAATTGCGCTTGGCGCGAAAATTTTCACTGAACATCTGAACATCTTCGTAGGATTGACGGATGAGGCTCAAACAGCTGAAATCATGGTTGAAAAAGAAGAAGACCAAAAAGAGAAAGTGCTTGAGATGACTATCGAAGAGCTTGATCTTTCTGTTCGTTCTTACAACTGCCTGAAACGTGCTGGCATTAACACTGTCCACGAATTGGCCAACAAGTCGGAAGACGACATGATGAAAGTTCGCAACCTCGGACGCAAATCACTTGAAGAAGTGAAAGTGAAGTTGGAAGATCTAGGTCTTGGCCTTCGTAAAGAAGACTGATTGCCCGATTCTTTCTGAACTATTCAACAAAGGAGGGAAACTTCAATGAGAAAACTTCAACGTACAAGTTCTCAACGTAAAGCGCTTTTGCGTGACCTTACGACTGACCTAATCGTTCACGAACGCATTCAGACAACTGAAGCCCGTGCAAAAGAAGTCCGTTCAACTGTAGAAAAAATGATCACGCTTGGTAAGCGCGGAGATATCCACGCTCGCCGTAAAGCTGCAGCATACATTCGCCGTGAACTCGTGACTTCTACTGATGAAGAAGGCAACGAAAACACAATCTTTGCTTTGCAAAAATTGTTTGACGATGTAGCACCACGTTACGCTGACCGTCAAGGCGGCTACACGCGCATCATGAAAATGGGGCCTCGTCGCGGAGATGGCGCACCAATCGTAATTATTGAATTGGTTTAATCAGTTGAAGAGGGTTCATAGCCCTCTTCTTTTAGCATCATGATTTATACGACAATATGAAAAGCTGAGTGTTATGATGAGCGAGCCTTCGGGCGGCGTCTCGTCTAGCTCTACGCACCTCATTCAACCGGCGGCTTAAGCACCCGCAGGAGCCATAGAGATAGAAAAGCGCATACTCTGAATGAGGTGCGCGCTTTTTTTATTTAATGATCAATTAATTTTCAGTGTTGATATTCCACAGAAGGGAATATGAGCAGTGCAAATTAAGCGTGACTAAAGAGTTCCCGTTTTACAGCACATAAGAGCAGAGTAGAGAAAGTTTAGAGGAGGCTTCAACACATGAAAGGAACCATTTTGTCATTCGAACAAGTGACATTCGCATACGTGCCGGAAGACAAGTCGGTTAAGCCGGCTGTCTCGGATCTGTCGTTCTCGATTGGGGAAGGGGAATGGGTGGCGCTTGTCGGCCATAACGGTTCCGGCAAGTCGACGATCGCCAAACTGATGAATGGCTTATTATTTCCCCAGCAAGGCGTTGTCCAGGCAATGGGGTTGAAAATGTCTGAAGAAAGTTTATGGGACATCCGCTCGCAAATGGGAATGGTATTCCAGAATCCGGACAACCAATTTGTCGGTGCGACGGTGCAGGATGATGTGGCGTTTGCTTTGGAGAATAACGGCGTACCACACGAAGAAATGGTTGTGCGTGTCCGTGAATCTTTGCAGCAAGTGAAGATGGCGGATTACCTTGACCATGAGCCTCATCACTTATCCGGCGGGCAAAAGCAGCGTGTGGCGATTGCCGGGGCGCTGGCTTTGCGCCCACGCCTGCTTATTTTGGATGAAGCGACTTCGATGCTCGATCCGCAAGGCCGCCGGGAAGTGATCGAGACGATTCGCGAGCTGCGCGAAACGACAGGCCTCACCGTCTTGTCGATTACCCACGACCTGGAGGAAGCAGCGCTTGCTGACCGTGTGCTGGTGATGAATGCCGGACATAAACAACTGGAAGGCACGCCCGATGAAGTATTTTCTTCCGGTGAAGAGCTGACGGAAATGGGGCTGGACTTACCGTTTGCGATGCGAATGGCTGGTTTATTGAAACAAGCCGGAGTGCCATTGACTGGTGAATCTATGACAGAACATGAGCTGGTGGAGGAATTATGGACATATTACTCAAGCAAATAGGATATAGCTATGCAAAAGACACGCCTTTTGAAAAGCGTGCGCTGACCGATGTCACGCTGCACATACCTTCCGGCTCTTATACAGCGATCATCGGACACACAGGTTCCGGAAAATCGACCGTACTGCAGCATTTAAATGCCTTATTGCAGCCGACTGAAGGCAGCGTGCTGATCGGCGAACGAAAAATCGTAGCTGGGACAAAAGCGAAAAACTTGCGGGACGTACGAAAAAAAGTCGGCATCGTCTTTCAGTTTCCGGAACAGCAGCTGTTTGATGAAACGGTCCTGAAAGATATCATGTTCGGTCCGCTGAACTTCGGTGTGCCGGAAGAAGAAGCGCGCAGACGGGCAATTGCATTGGTCGAACAGCTCGGGCTTCCGGAAGGTGTGTTGGAGAAATCACCTTTTGACTTATCAGGCGGGCAAATGCGCCGCGTCGCCATTGCGGGAGTTCTGGCGATGGAGCCGGATGTCTTGGTGCTGGATGAACCAACAGCAGGACTCGACCCACGCGGGCGCCGGGAAATCATGGATTTGTTTTACCGCCTTCATAAAGAGAAAGGCTTAACGACTGTGCTCGTCACACATAGCATGGAAGATGCAGCGCGTTATGCCGATACAGTGGCTATCATGCACAGCGGCAAATGCGTCGCGACAGGCGATGTGCGCGAAGTCTTCGCCAATGAAGAGCAGCTCGGCGATTACCGGCTGGAGCCGCCGCGCACCGTGCGCATGCAGCGGGAGTTTGAAGAGAAAACCAGCTTAACACTCGATGAGCTCGCGCTGACTGAAGAAGCGCTGGCGCGGTCCATCGCACGGGCGCTCAAGGAAGGGCGTGAGCCGAAATGATGGAGAAAATGATTTTTGGGCGCTTTATTCCAGGAGATTCAATCGTCCACCGGCTGGACCCAAGAGCAAAAATTTTGTTTGTCTTTTTGTTTATTGCGATCGTTTTTATCGCGAATAACGCCATTACCTACGCGATTTTGCTTGGATTCACTTTGCTTTCGGTGTTTTTATCGAAAATTCGGCTATATTTCCTGATCAACGGTTTAAAACCCGTCTTTATCTTAATGGCCTTCACGTTTTTCCTGCATTTATTCTTTACCGAAGGCGGGGCGTTGCTCTTCAGTTTCGGTTTTATAGATGTCTATGAGGAAGGATTGCGGCAAGGGATCTTCATCTCGATCCGTTTCCTGGTCTTGGTTTTCATGACCAGCATCCTGACATTAACGACTTCACCGATTTCGATCACGGATGGCATTGAAGTGCTGCTCGGACCATTCAAGCGCGTCAAACTGCCGGTCCACGAATTGGCGTTGATGATGTCCATTTCACTCCGGTTTATCCCGACTTTGATGGATGAAACCGGAAAGATCCTGAAAGCGCAAATGGCGCGTGGCTCCGACATCGGCTCAGGCCCCATTAAAGAACGCATTAAAGCCGTCGTCCCGCTACTGATCCCTTTATTTGTCAGTGCCTTTAAACGGGCGGAAGATTTAGCGACCGCTATGGAAGTGAGAGGCTATCGCGGGGGAGAAGGCCGTACGCGTTACCGCCAGCTCAACTGGCGCTTTATGGATACGCTGAGCTTGTTGCTGCTCGTTGGATTTGCCGGCTTGCTTTGGTATTTCCGCACTTGATCAAAAGATACAGTGATTCACTGAAGCTTTATCTTTCAAACCCACATAGAAAAGTGCGTGCTTGAATGGTAAAAGCTGTATTAAAAGGAGAGACCTCATGAAACGAATGAAAGCGACGATTGCCTATGACGGCAGCGGGTTTGCAGGCTACCAAATCCAGCTGAAAACCCGCACCGTTCAACTGGAGCTGTTGCGCGCGTTGAAAGAATTGCATAAAGGCGAGCCGGTCGAAGTGGTGGCGAGCGGACGGACGGATTCCGGGGTGCATGCCACCGGGCAAGTGGTCCATTTCGATACCCCATTCTCCATGCCGACAGAGTCTTGGATACGTGCACTCAATGTGCGCCTGCCCCAAGACATCCAAGTCTATGATATCGAAGAAGCGGATGTGGATTTCCATGCCCGCTACCACGCAAAAGGCAAGATTTACCGCTATAAGTGGAACCGCAGCAAACTCATCAACCCGTTCAGCCGCAACCATCTTGTCCATGTGCCGCAGCAAATCGATGTGGCCCGTATGGAAAAAGCGGCGCAAGCATTTGTTGGCACGCACGATTTTTCAAGTTTTTGTGCGGCGAATACCAATGTCGTCGATAAAGTGAGAACGATTTGGCGGATTGATTTCGAAGAGCATGGCGAGGAATTGCACATGGTCATCGAAGGATCCGGTTTTCTCTATAATATGGTGCGCATTATTGCAGGCACTTTGCTCGAAGTCGGATTAAATAGAAGAGAACCGGAAGAACTGGCTGCAATCATTGCCGCCTGCGACCGCGACGCTGCCGGCAGAACCGCCGCAGCACACGGTTTGTACTTGGAAAAAGTGCATTACTGAAGGTGAAGCAACTTTTCCTGGTGTTTTTCTAAATATCCTTGACTTAAAACGTAATCCGTTATATGATGATGTATGGTATTTTCATTACCCCCACGATATGCCCCGGAAGGTTATTTGTGTTAAGGGATAAGGAAAACACGGAACAACGGAACCAACATGGAACACTTGGAACTGAATTCTAAAAAAAAGAGACGATTCATTAGGAGGACAATATACATGCGTACAACATTCATGGCTAAAGGTCACGAAGTAGAGCGTAAATGGTTGGTTGTCGATGCAGAAGGGCAAACTCTTGGACGTTTGGCTTCTGAAGTCGCTTCAATCTTGCGCGGGAAATACAAACCAACATTCACACCGAACGTCGACACTGGCGATCACGTCATCATCATCAATGCTGACAAAATCCACTTGACTGGTAAAAAACTTACCGACAAAATCTACTACCGCCACACGCAATACACAGGCGGACTTAAGCAGCGCACAGCACTAGAAATGCGCACGAAATACCCTACAAAAATGCTTGAACTAGCGATCAAAGGCATGCTTCCAAAGAACTCTTTGGGCCGCCAAACATTCAAGAAATTGCATGTATACGCTGGACCAGAGCACAACCACCAAGCACAACAGCCTGAAGCTTACACGCTTCGCGGATAATAATCAGTAAATAAGAGGAGGATACACCTTTGGCACAAGTTCAATATATCGGTACAGGTCGCCGTAAAAACTCAACAGCTCGCGTACGTTTGGTACCAGGAGATGGTACGATCACAATCAACAACCGTGACGTATCTGACTACGTTCCATACGAAACGCTTGAGCAAATCATCAAACAACCACTAGTAACTACTGAAACTCTTGGTAGCTACGATGTATTGGTAAACGTAAAAGGCGGCGGGTTCACTGGACAAGCCGGCGCTATCCGTCACGGAATCGCACGCGCTCTACTTACAGTAGACCCAGAATTCCGCGGAGCACTTAAATCTGCTGGATTCCTAACACGTGACCCACGTATGAAAGAACGTAAAAAATACGGTCTTAAAGCGGCACGTCGCGCACCTCAGTTCTCAAAACGTTAATTTTATCTTTCAAAAGCACTTTCCGGTTTTCCGGAAGGTGCTTTTTCATGTTTTGGCGAAGCTTATAGCAAACCGAAAAGGAGTGGATGGAATGAACCGCATTAATTTGATCTGCCTGGGCGTTCAGGACATGGAAAGGTCTGTGAAGTTTTACCGGGATGAACTGGGCTTCCAAACGGACGAAACGAGCGATAAACCGGACATCATTTTCTTCAATACTACTGGTACGAAATTGGAGCTATATCCTTTAGAGGAGTTGGCAAAAGACATCGACGCAGCAAATCCGCCGGTGAAAAGCGGGTTCTCTGGCATCACTTTGGCCTATAATGCAAAATCCCGTGATGAAGTGGACCAAGTGATGGAATTGGCCAGAAAAGCGGGAGCAGTGATCGTGAAACAACCTGTTGATGTCTTTTGGGGAGGGTATTCGGGTTATTTCCAAGACCCTGACGGCTATCACTGGGAAGTTGCATATGGACCGGATTTCACATTCGATGCACAGGACATGCTCAACTTGGGGCGCGGTGAATAGTAAATGCACTGAAGATGCCGTATGGCGAAAAGCCGGAATGGATTTAAAAACGCTTTCACTATGTTATACTGGACCGTAGCAAAAGTGATAAGGAGTGTAGTGAAATGTTAAGTGAAACACAAGTGCGAGAAGCAGTCGGAGCTCTAGAAGATCCGTTTTTACATAGAACCCTTTCGGAAACAAACGGCATCTTGTCGGTGAAAATCAAAGAAGAGAAAAAATATGTCAGTGTCAAATTGGCAATCGCTAAAACGAATACACCGGAACAAATGCAACTTCAGATGAAAGTCGTGGACGCCATCAAAGGTGTCGGCGCTGATTCAGTCGGCATTCGTTTTGAAGAACTGCCACCGGAAGCATTGGCGCAGTTCCGCGGGACCGCCAACGAATCGGAAGCACAAGACCTATTGTCTCCATTGAACAAAGTCGAATTCATTTCCATCGCCAGCGGCAAAGGCGGCGTCGGTAAATCGACTGTCTCCGTTAACTTGGCGATCGCGCTTGCCCGTGCAGGAAAAAAAGTCGGAATCGTCGATGCAGACATCTACGGCTTCAGTGTGCCGGACATGATGGGCATTGATAAAGCACCGGTTGTACGCGGCGATACGATCATCCCTGTCGAGCGCTTCGGCGTCAAAGTCATTTCCATGGGCTTCTTTGTCGAAGACAATATGCCCGTCGTATGGCGTGGCCCGATGCTCGGAAAAGTGTTGGACCAATTCTTCCGCGACGTCGAGTGGGGAGATCTTGACTACCTTCTCTTGGACTTGCCGCCAGGAACAGGGGACGTCGCACTCGACATCCACCAGATGCTTCCTGCTTCTAAAGAAATCGTCGTCACCACGCCGCATCCAACAGCGGCATTCGTGGCAGCCCGCGCAGGAGCAATGGCTTTGCAAACCAATCACGAAGTATTGGGCGTTGTAGAGAATATGTCTTGGTTTGAAAGCCAAGGATCCGGCAAAAAAGAATACATCTTTGGTAAAGGCGGCGGGGCAAAGCTTGCCGAAGAGTTGCAATCTCCACTGCTTGGGCAGATTCCACTGGGGCAACCGGACTGGGATGAAAATGATTTCGCTCCATCTGTTTATGCAGAAGATCACCCAACCGGAAAGATTTATGGAGAGATTGCCCAACAAGTCCTCCAGCAATTCGCGAATAAAGAGAACAAGCAATAAAACATATCATCCGGAAACCGGCTTTCGGTTTCCGGATTTTTATATAGGCAGTAAAAGACTTTCAAGGTTTGTTCACAACTCCTCCTGCAGATAGAAGGGTTTGTTGATACAATCGAAAGGAACTTTAAATTAACGGAGGCAATACACGTGACTATACGAAATTGGGTTAAGTTTGCATTAACTGCATTATTGATAGGCGGAGGGATTACCGGCTTGCTCGGAATCTTCATCCGCTGGAACGATGTCTTCTCTGAAGCAGCACAAAATGGACAATGGGGAGAATTCATCGCAGGCTTTGTCTGGATGATCGTCGTCGGATTGACGATGAGCTTGATTGCACAGATGGGCTTCTTCGCCTACTTGACGATTCACCAGTTCGGCCATAATATGTTCCGCTCACTGCGGTTGTGGAATTGGGTCCAGCTCTTGATCATCGCGATCGTCATCTTTGATTTGATTGTTTTCCGGTTCCTTCCGAATGTCGAGACGGGCGGTCAAGGATTCCTTTATGGAACACTCTTGTTCATTCTATTGGCAGTGTCACTCATCACAGCTTACTTCAAAGCAAAATGGACAGCGAAATCAGCCTTCATTTCAGCGCTATTCTTTATGATTGTCGTCACAACATTGGAATGGCTGCCGGCTTTGATGGTAAGAGCGGGTAATGTAGACAGCTGGGTAACCTTATTGTTGTTCCCATTGCTTGCAGTAAACGCCTATCAACTTCTCGCCTTGCCGAAATACAATGAGAAGTCTGAAGAGGACCGTTTGAAACTTGAAGCGCGCCGGGCTGCCAGAAAAGCACAAACAGCTGAAGGGAAGAAATGATTTTTCAGAAAAGTTCCGCTTTCTGCCTTTAGGGCAGGGAGCGGAACTTTTTGTTTTCGACGGCTTTTTTCAGGGCATCGACAAACGCTTTACCTATAGGGTTTAGAAGGTGTTTTGAAGAGATTTCAAGAAGCTGAAAAGTTCTTTTGAAAAAATTTTAGTAAATGCGTTGACATATATTTAAACATGCTTTAATATAATAAAAGTCGTCAGGAACGACAGCAAACATGAACCTTGAAAACTGAACAGCAAAACGTCAATAATACAGCCGCGAGTGATCGCGGCACAACTACTGATCAGCTTCGGCAGATCAAGCGAATCGCGCGTCTTTTAGACGGCGATACGCCAGCAGTATTGAGCAATCAACTACTCTATAATGGAGAGTTTGATCCTGGCTCAGGACGAACGCTGGCGGCGTGCCTAATACATGCAAGTCGAGCGGAGATGTTGGAGCTTGCTCCAACATTTTAGCGGCGGACGGGTGAGTAACACGTGGGCAACCTGCCCTGCAGATCGGGATAACTCCGGGAAACCGGTGCTAATACCGAATAGTTTGCGGCCTCTCATGAGGCCACACGGAAAGACGGTTTCGGCTGTCACTGCAGGATGGGCCCGCGGCGCATTAGCTAGTTGGTGAGGTAACGGCTCACCAAGGCCACGATGCGTAGCCGACCTGAGAGGGTGATCGGCCACACTGGGACTGAGACACGGCCCAGACTCCTACGGGAGGCAGCAGTAGGGAATCTTCCGCAATGGACGAAAGTCTGACGGAGCAACGCCGCGTGAGTGAAGAAGGTTTTCGGATCGTAAAACTCTGTTGTGAGGGAAGAACAAGTACCAACTAACTACTGGTACCTTGACGGTACCTCACCAGAAAGCCACGGCTAACTACGTGCCAGCAGCCGCGGTAATACGTAGGTGGCAAGCGTTGTCCGGAATTATTGGGCGTAAAGCGCGCGCAGGCGGTCCTTTAAGTCTGATGTGAAAGCCCACGGCTCAACCGTGGAGGGTCATTGGAAACTGGGGGACTTGAGTGCAGAAGAGGAAAGTGGAATTCCACGTGTAGCGGTGAAATGCGTAGAGATGTGGAGGAACACCAGTGGCGAAGGCGACTTTCTGGTCTGTAACTGACGCTGAGGCGCGAAAGCGTGGGGAGCAAACAGGATTAGATACCCTGGTAGTCCACGCCGTAAACGATGAGTGCTAAGTGTTAGGGGGTTTCCGCCCCTTAGTGCTGCAGCTAACGCATTAAGCACTCCGCCTGGGGAGTACGGCCGCAAGGCTGAAACTCAAAGGAATTGACGGGGGCCCGCACAAGCGGTGGAGCATGTGGTTTAATTCGAAGCAACGCGAAGAACCTTACCAGGTCTTGACATCCCGCTGACCGCCTAGGAGACTAGGCTTTCCCTTCGGGGACAGCGGTGACAGGTGGTGCATGGTTGTCGTCAGCTCGTGTCGTGAGATGTTGGGTTAAGTCCCGCAACGAGCGCAACCCTTGATCTTAGTTGCCAGCATTCAGTTGGGCACTCTAAGGTGACTGCCGGTGACAAACCGGAGGAAGGTGGGGATGACGTCAAATCATCATGCCCCTTATGACCTGGGCTACACACGTGCTACAATGGACGGTACAAAGGGCTGCAAACCCGCGAGGGGGAGCCAATCCCAGAAAACCGTTCTCAGTTCGGATTGCAGGCTGCAACTCGCCTGCATGAAGCCGGAATCGCTAGTAATCGCGGATCAGCATGCCGCGGTGAATACGTTCCCGGGCCTTGTACACACCGCCCGTCACACCACGAGAGTTTGTAACACCCGAAGTCGGTGGGGTAACCCTTACGGGAGCCAGCCGCCGAAGGTGGGACAGATGATTGGGGTGAAGTCGTAACAAGGTAGCCGTATCGGAAGGTGCGGCTGGATCACCTCCTTTCTAAGGATTATATCGGAACCGATTCTTACGGATCGGGTTGACGTTTTGCGTTCAGTTTTGAAGGTTCACTCCTTGCGGAGCACTTTCAAACTTGTTCTTTGAAAACTGGATAGATCGACATTGATTAAGAAACAAGCATCAAGTAGCGTGATCGCTTTGCGATCAACTTATTTTTTTTGACCATTCAGTGGTTAAGTTAATAAGGGCGCACGGTGGATGCCTTGGCACTAGGAGCCGAAGAAGGACGGCACTAACACCGATATGCCTCGGGGAGCTGTAAGTGAGCTGTGATCCGGGGATTTCCGAATGGGGAAACCCACTGTTCGTAATGGAGCAGTATCCATGTGTGAATACATAGCACATGAGAAGGCAGACTCAGGGAACTGAAACATCTAAGTACCTGAAGGAAGAGAAAGCAAATGCGATTCCCCAAGTAGCGGCGAGCGAAACGGGATCAGCCCAAACCAGAAGGCTTGCCTTCTGGGGTTGTAGGACACTCTATACGGAGTTACAAAGGAACGGATTAAGCGAAGCGACCTGGAACGGTCCGCAAGACAGGGTAATAGCCCCGTAGCTGAAAGTTCGTTCCCTCCAGAGTGGATCCTGAGTACGGCGGAACACGAGAAATTCCGTCGGAATCCGGGAGGACCATCTCCCAAGGCTAAATACTCCCTAGTGACCGATAGTGAACCAGTACCGTGAGGGAAAGGTGAAAAGCACCCCGGAAGGGGAGTGAAATAGATCCTGAAACCGTGTGCCTACAAGTAGTTAGAGCCCGTTAATGGGTGATAGCGTGCCTTTTGTAGAATGAACCGGCGAGTTACGATTGCATGCAAGGTTAAGGTGAGAAGCCGGAGCCGCAGCGAAAGCGAGTCTGAATAGGGCGAGTGAGTATGCAGTTGTAGACCCGAAACCAGGTGATCTACCCATGTCCAGGGTGAAGGTAAGGTAACACTTACTGGAGGCCCGAACCCACGCACGTTGAAAAGTGCGGGGATGAGGTGTGGGTAGCGGAGAAATTCCAATCGAACCTGGAGATAGCTGGTTCTCTCCGAAATAGCTTTAGGGCTAGCCTCAAGAAGAGAATCCTGGAGGTAGAGCACTGTTTGGACTAGGGGCCCATCCCGGGTTACCGAATTCAGACAAACTCCGAATGCCAGTGATTTATGCTTGGGAGTCAGACTGCGAGTGATAAGATCCGTAGTCAAGAGGGAAACAGCCCAGACCACCAGCTAAGGTCCCCAAATATCCGTTAAGTGGAAAAGGATGTGGCGTTGCTTAGACAACCAGGATGTTGGCTTAGAAGCAGCCATCATTTAAAGAGTGCGTAATAGCTCACTGGTCGAGTGACACTGCGCCGAAAATGTACCGGGGCTAAACGGATTACCGAAGCTGTGGATGGACATCGTAGATGTCCGTGGTAGGAGAGCGTTCTAAGGGCGTTGAAGTCAGACCGGAAGGACTGGTGGAGCGCTTAGAAGTGAGAATGCCGGTATGAGTAACGAAAGACGGGTGAGAATCCCGTCCACCGAATGCCTAAGGTTTCCTGAGGAAGGCTCGTCCGCTCAGGGTTAGTCGGGACCTAAGTCGAGGCCGATAGGCGTAGACGATGGACAACAGGTTGATATTCCTGTACCACCTCCCCGCCGTTTGAGTAATGGGGGGACGCAGAAGGATAGGGTGAGCGTGCCGTTGGTTGTGCACGTCCAAGTTGTGAGATGAGAAACGAGGCAAATCCCGTTTCTATGTACATCAAGCAGTGATGGCAAGAGGTTTACCTCAGAGTCCCTGATTTCACACTGCCAAGAAAAGCCTCTAGCGAGGCGGGAGGTGCCCGTACCGCAAACCGACACAGGTAGGCGAGAAGAGAATTCTAAGGTGAGCGAGTGAACTCTCGTTAAGGAACTCGGCAAAATGACCCCGTAACTTCGGGAGAAGGGGTGCTCTGGTAGGGTGTTACAGCCCGAGAGAGCCGCAGTGAATAGGCCCAGGCGACTGTTTAGCAAAAACACAGGTCTCTGCAAAACCGTAAGGTGACGTATAGGGGCTGACGCCTGCCCGGTGCTGGAAGGTTAAGGGGAGTGCTTAGCGCAAGCGAAGGTGCGAACCGAAGCCCCAGTAAACGGCGGCCGTAACTATAACGGTCCTAAGGTAGCGAAATTCCTTGTCGGGTAAGTTCCGACCCGCACGAAAGGCGTAACGATCTGGGCACTGTCTCAACGAGAGACTCGGTGAAATTATAGTACCTGTGAAGATGCAGGTTACCCGCGACAGGACGGAAAGACCCCGTGGAGCTTTACTGTAGCCTGATATTGAATTTTGGTGCAACTTGTACAGGATAGGTAGGAGCCAGAGAACCCGGAGCGCCAGCTTCGGGGGAGGCGTCGGTGGGATACTACCCTGGTTGTATTGAACTTCTAACCCACAAGCCTTAGCGGCTTGGGAGACAGTGTCAGGCGGGCAGTTTGACTGGGGCGGTCGCCTCCTAAAGAGTAACGGAGGCGCTCAAAGGTTCCCTCAGAATGGTTGGAAATCATTCGCAGAGTGTAAAGGCACAAGGGAGCTTGACTGCGAGACGGACAGGTCGAGCAGGGTCGAAAGACGGACTTAGTGATCCGGTGGTTCCGCATGGAAGGGCCATCGCTCAACGGATAAAAGCTACCCCGGGGATAACAGGCTTATCTCCCCCAAGAGTCCACATCGACGGGGAGGTTTGGCACCTCGATGTCGGCTCATCGCATCCTGGGGCTGTAGTCGGTCCCAAGGGTTGGGCTGTTCGCCCATTAAAGCGGTACGCGAGCTGGGTTCAGAACGTCGTGAGACAGTTCGGTCCCTATCCGTCGCGGGCGCAGGAAATTTGAGAGGAGCTGTCCTTAGTACGAGAGGACCGGGATGGACACACCGCTGGTGTACCAGTTGTTCTGCCAAGAGCATCGCTGGGTAGCTATGTGTGGCCGGGATAAGTGCTGAAAGCATCTAAGCACGAAGCCCCCCTCAAGATGAGATTTCCCATTGCGCAAGCAAGTAAGATCCCTCAAAGACTATGAGGTAGATAGGTTCGGGGTGGAAGCGTGGCGACACGTGCAGCTGACGAATACTAATCGATCGAGGACTTAACCAACAAACTGAAACGTGAGTTTCCCACAATGTCGATTTATCCAGTTTTGAGCGAACAAGCTCAAAGAGTCCAGTGATGATGGCAAAGAGGCCACACCCGTTCCCATCCCGAACACGGAAGTTAAGCTCTTTTGCGCCGATGGTAGTTGGGGGTTTCCCCCTGTGAGAGTAGGACGTCGCTGGGCAATCATCTTTTTTTACTTTGTACCGAGATTTCCTTTTACCTTGCTTCCATAGCTCAGCAGGTAGAGTGCTTCCATGGTAAGGAAGAGGTCACCGGTTCGAACCCGGTTGGAAGCTTTTGATTCTTTAAAGTTTCTTTACATCGGAAACTGTTTTCTTTATAATTTTTTTGTAAGGCCCCTTGGTCAAGCGGTTAAGACACCGCCCTTTCACGGCGGTAACACGGGTTCGAATCCCGTAGGGGTCACCATTCATGGAGGATTAGCTCAGCTGGGAGAGCATCTGCCTTACAAGCAGAGGGTCGGCGGTTCGATCCCGTCATCCTCCACCATGTGTCCATTTTGGATATTAATCGTATAGCGGTGGGGTAGCGAAGTGGCTAAACGCGGCGGACT
Source organism: Planococcus sp. MSAK28401 (assembly GCF_018283455.1). Taxonomy (NCBI): domain Bacteria; kingdom Bacillati; phylum Bacillota; class Bacilli; order Caryophanales; family Caryophanaceae; genus Planococcus; species Planococcus alpniumensis. Next base: position 167,273 of record NZ_JAAMTH010000001.1, read on the forward strand.
GTAAATCCGCTCCTTCGGGTTCGGCAGTTCGAATCTGCCCCCCACCACCAGTTTTTATTGCTTTGGGGTATAGCCAAGCGGTAAGGCAACGGGTTTTGATCCCGTCATGCCCTGGTTCGAATCCAGGTACCCCAGCCATTTTTTATTTTGAGCCATTAGCTCAGTTGGTAGAGCATCTGACTTTTAATCAGAGGGTCGAAGGTTCGAATCCTTCATGGCTCATTTATCTTTGCGCATTTTTCGCGCGGGGCCTTAGCTCAGCTGGGAGAGCGCGACGCTGGCAGCGTCGAGGTCAGGGGTTCGAGCCCCCTAGGCTCCATTGTTCCATGTGCAATCCATGTGTAAAAACCCCGTATCCATTCAATTGGATACGGGGTTTTTTTAGCTTCCAATATATTCGGATTGCGGCCGGAAAATCACGTTATCTTGCTGTTGCTCTATAGCGTGGGCAGTCCAGCCGACAACCCGTGCAATGCTGAAGGTTGGGGTGAATAGTTCGGGTGGCATTTGGATAGACCGCATAATTGCTGCTGCATAGAATTCTACATTCGTATAAAGGGCCCGTCCTGGCTTTCGTTCATTTAGCAAATGAGTGATTTCTTTTTCTGCTAAGACTGCAAGGTTTAGCCATGGGTCTTGTTGTTGCAACTGCTGGCATTTTTCGCGAAGTAAGATAGCGCGCGGATCTTCTGTGCGATATACCCGGTGGCCGAACCCCATAATTTTTTCTCCTTGGGACAGCTTTTGTTCAATGACCGGATTGATCCTTTCGGGAGACTGGATTTCATCAAGCAATTCAAGCACGCCGGACGGGGCGCCTCCATGCAAAGGGCCTTTCATGGTGCCGAGTGCGGAAACGATGGCAGCGCTTAAGTCCGATTCTGTAGAAATGGTGACGCGGCTGGCGAAAGTGGATGCATTCATGCCATGTTCCATCGTTAAGTTCAAGTACGTTTCCAAGGCTTCAGTTTGTGCATGTGTCGGTACTTGTCCTTTAATCATCCACAAATAGTTTGCAGTGTGGCTCAGGTCGTTTCTTGGCGTGACGAATTCCTGGCCGGTACTTTGCCGGTATAGAAGCGCGGTCATCACTGGAAGGGCAGCAGTCAGGGCAATGGCTTGCTGTTGACTCGCCAATTTCTTGAATTCGGCATGTTGATAAGCCGAAACGAGTGTCCGGATCCCGTCCATTAATGAAGTCTCTTTGGGCAGGGCCTGCGCAATAGCCAAGAGATAATTCGGCAACTGGCGATAGGATGTTAACTGTTCAGTGAGGCTTGCGAGTTCTTCTCTTGAAGCATGATGCCCATGCCATAGGAAGTAAGCTGTTTGTTCAAAGCTTTTTCCTTCAATTACTTCATTCACCAATGTCCCGCGGTAACGCAGTTCACCTTTATCCCCTTCAACAGATGCAATGGCAGTTTGGACGGCAACAATGCCTTTAAGGCCTTTATGAAACATGGAAATTCCTCCTTTTTCTTAAGTATAAGCTGTGAATTTGATTATGAAAATTAAAGATTTATAATTGAAATAATTAAAAAAACTAATTGAAAGGGGATTGAAAATGGAGATGCAATGGTTGAGGACCTTTGCAGATGCTGCGGAAACCTTAAATTTTCGCAAGACTTCCGAACGCTTGATGTTATCGCAGCCGAGTGTGACGGTGCATATTCGGCAATTGGAAGAGTATTTGGGGATTCGTTTGTTCGACCGTATCAAGAATCGTGTGGTGCTAACCGAGGAGGGGCGGCATTTTAAACAGCAGGCAGAAATATTGGTAGAACAATTCGATTCGACGGTGGACGAGCTTCAATCGTTTGCCCAGGGCTACCGGCGAAAATGGACCATCGCAATCTCCCCGTTGATGGCTGAGACGGTGCTGCCTTATATTCTAAACTCATTTACGAAAGCGCACCCAGATATTGAGCTGGTTATCCGCGTGGAAGAGTCGGAGGCGATTGAAGACCTGGTGGAAAGCGGGGAAGTGTCTGCTGGCATTTCCGCTTTGCGGCCGGCAAAACGAATGATGTTTCATGAAGTGGTTTATGAAGATCCTTTATTGCTCATTGTGCCGAGGGATGCTTATGATGATGAGCGAGGACCGGTGGTTTCAGCAGCAGAGGTGTTGCAGCAGAATTTCATTTTCACGCACCATCATCCCGTTTTTTGGGAAGATTTACTGGTGAAATTGCGCGTGCAGCTGCCGGGCATCCGGACCATGAAAGTGACGCAGGCCCATATTGCAAAACGGTTTATCCAGGAAGGGCTCGGTGTGTCATTTTTGCCAAAGTCGATGGTGCGCCGTGAATTGATCGAGGGGCGTTTGATGGAAGCCCGCTTTGACTTATTCCCATTGCCCAGTGTCGCGACGTATTTCCTATCCCGCAATATGGGAGAACTGGAAAAAGAGTTCTTGAGCCGCGTGCAATCAGTTTATTTCAGGTGAATTGAAGAGACGAGAGTCTTATAGAAAATGGCGGATGTAGCGGATGCACTGGTATACTGCAAATAAGGAGGGGATGGATATGTATATTGAACAGCGCAATATTCGGCTACGTTTGCTGAAACGTGAGGATTTTAAAGCATTATGGGCGCTTTATACACCGGACATCTTCGAATACATGCTGACTAAGGTGGAGCAATTTGAAGATTTAGAGGCGTGGTTATCGGCTGGAATGAACCAATCCAATGTTCTGGTGTTTGCCGTGGAGCTTCCGGAAAGCGGCGAGATTGTCGGCACGACACGCATTTATTCGATTGATGAAACGAACAAAAGCTGTGAAATCGGGGCCACTTTCTATAGTGAAAAAGCACAGCGCACACATGTCAATACGGCCGTCAAACATGCGCTGCTGGGCTATTGCTTCGAAGAGCGGGAGATGATTCGCGTCCAGTTCAAAACCGATGCTGAGAATATCCGTTCCCAAAAATCGATCGAACGGATAGGAGCGGTGAAGGAAGGGCATTTACGCAACGAACGAATCCGCTCGACGGGGGAACCCAGGGACGCGGTTGTCTATTCCATTATTGACCGGGAATGGCTGGAAGTGAAAAAATCACTGGAAGAGAAAATGAATAAATATTCGGAATAATGTTAGGTTGAGCCAAGAGAAGCTCAGAGGGTACAATGAATGTATCTTACTGAGGGGGTATAAAATAATGAATAAATTAAATGTTTCTATTATAGGTGTACCAATGGACCACGGGCAAATGCGCCGTGGCGTCGATATGGGGCCAAGCGCGATCCGTTACGCAGGCGTTGTGGACCGTATCGAAAATCTCGGACATTCGGTAAATGACGAAGGCGATATCCAAATCCGCAAAGCAGACGGCAAAGTGGACGAAAACACGAATTTGCGCAATATGGACGTGATTACTGAAGCAACAGAAGCGCTTGGAGAAACTGTTTCAGGTGTAGCTAAAGCTGGGAATTTTCCATTAGTATTAGGCGGCGACCATAGTATCGCGATCGGAACGCTTGCCGGCATTTCGGAGCATTACGAGAATTTGGGTGTTATCTGGTACGATGCGCATGCAGATATGAACACGAGCGAAACGTCGCCATCGGGCAATATCCATGGCATGCCGCTTGCAGCAAGCTTCGGTCATGGCCATGAGAAATTGACGGACATCCGCGGCTATTCGCCAAAAGTGAAGCCGGAAAACATCGTCATCATCGGAGCTCGTTCTGTTGACCCAGGTGAGCGCGAATTGATTAAAGAGCATGGCATCAAAGTGTTCAGCATGCACGAAATCGATAAAATGGGCATGGATCAGGTCATGCAGGAGTCAATCCGTTATTTGCGTGAAGAGCGTAAAACGGACGGCGTCCATTTGTCGCTTGACCTCGATGGCATCGATCCGATGTATACGCCGGGCGTCGGTACGCCGGTGCCAGGCGGCATCAGCTACCGCGAAAGCCATTTGGCGATGGAAATGCTGTTCGATGCAGGGTTAATCACCTCTGCAGAATTTGTTGAAGTCAACCCGATTCTCGATGAAAAGAACCGCACAGCTGATGTGGCGGTCGCATTGATCGGTTCATTGCTTGGCGAAAAATTGGTATAAGAATGAAGGGGCTGTCCGGAATTTCCGGACGGCTTTTTTTATTGCACAGAATGTATAAGAGATTAGGGAGAAGGGTGTAGGACTCTTGGATAACACGCTGCATGATTCTTATCAGCGAAATAATAAACTGATGAATTCATTCAAAGAACTGGAAATTGGCTGGTTTTTTCTAGGGATGGTTTGATAGGATAGAAGAAGAGAAAAAAATGAAACCTTTTCAGAACTGGACCGTATATAAAAGACAGCCGCATGGCGGAGGGAAATGAGATCATGGATGCGTTAGTGAATAAACGAATAAAACGAGTCATGAAGGGCGACCAAGACGCATTTGCCGAAATCGTGGAGCTGTATCAACATCAGTTGTTCCAGATTTGCTACCGTATGCTCGGCAACCGGCATGAAGCGGAAGATATTGCACAGGAAGCATTTACGCGGGCCTATGTGAACATACACACCTTCGACCAGAACCGTAAATTTTCCACGTGGCTTTACCGCATCGCTACCAATCTGTGCATCGACCGAATCCGCAAGAAAAAGCCGGATTATCACTTGGATGCGGAAGTCAAAGGCACGGAAGGCTTGAATATGTATTCGAAGATTGCCAATGACGAAGAGCTTCCGGAAGAAGAATTGATGCGGATGGAAGTTCAGGAGCGGGTGCAGTACGAAATAAGCCGCTTGCCGGATAAGTACCGAGCAGCGATTGTGTTAAAATATATCGAGGAATTGCCGCTGGCTGAAATCAGCGAAATTCTGGATTTGCCGCTTGGCACGGTGAAAACGCGGATACACCGCGGGCGCGAAGCACTTCGCAAGCAATTGAGCAATTTGTAGGAGGCGAGCATGATGAATGCGTGTCCGGAAAAAGTCATTCGCATGATGGACGATTACCTAGACGGGGAAATTAGCCCATCAGAAGAGAAAGAACTGAAAGATTCCTTGCAGAACTGCAGCGACTGCAGAAAAATATATCAAGAACTGACCAAGACTATTGCGTATGTCCAAAGCGCTTCGCACGTCCAGGCACCGCCGGATTTCGTGCAAAAGACGATGGCCGGCTTGCCGAAAGAATCCCAGCGCGTCGGAGTGAAACGCTTTATGCGCCATCACCCATTAATGATCGCGGCAGCACTTTTCGTCTTATTGATGAGTGCAGCGATGATGTCGAGCTTCAGCGACGACAAACAATTTGCCTTTACTAAACAGGAAAATCTGGTGGTGGAAGGCGAAACGGTCGTAGTTCCAGCCGGACAAACCGTTGTCGGGGATATAACGATCCGCAATGGGGATTTACGGGTTGATGGGGAACTTGAAGGCGACGTGACGATCGTCAACGGCCAGTATATGGCATCGAGTGGTGTCATCAATGGGGAAATTGAAGAAATTGACCAAGCATTCGAGTGGCTTTGGTATACGATCAAAGGGACCTTCCAGGATGCCGTCAGCTTTTTTGGCGGCAATGACCAATCAATAGGCGAGTAAAGCCCATCCATTCAATGGATGGGCTTTTTGTATGGGGGCAGATGTCGCGTGATATGATATACTGAAACTATATGTACATGGAGAAAAGCGAGGGTTGCAGATGCCTTTTTTGGAAAACTTCACTGACCAGACACCGCTTCAGATGATCGGAAATCTTATCGACATCCTGTTGGTCTGGTTCGTTATTTACAAACTTATTACTGTCATCAAGGGAACGAAGGCTGTCCAATTATTAAAAGGAATCTTCTTTATCATCATCGCGCGTCTTGTGACCCAGGCGCTCAACCTGGAAACGCTTGGCTGGATCATGCAGCAAGTGCTCGAATGGGGTTTTCTTGCCATCATTATCATCTTCCAGCCGGAACTGAGACGCGCACTCGAGCAGCTCGGGCGCGGGAAATTATTCTCGAGCAGCACGCTTAATGAAGAATCCGAGCGCAACCGCTTGATTGAAGCGATGAGCAAATCGGTCAGCTATATGGCGAAGCGTCGCATCGGGGCACTCATTTCGATTGAGCGTGAAACCGGGCTCAGCGAATACATAGAGACGGGCATTCCGATGAATTCGGACATTACCTCCGAATTGATGATCAATTTATTCATTCCGAATACGCCGCTGCATGACGGAGCGGTTATTGTCCAGAAGAACCGCATCGCTGCGGCTGCCTGCTATTTGCCGCTGTCCGAGAGCCCGTTCATTTCGAAAGAGCTGGGGACGCGCCACCGTGCAGCACTCGGCATCAGTGAAGTGACGGATGCGATCACCATTGTCGTATCGGAAGAGACCGGCGCAATCAGTTTGACAGCGAACGGCGATTTGCACCGCAATTTGTCGCTCGAAGACTTTGAAGTCAAGCTCCGCCGCATCTGGTTCGGTGCCGAACAACAGCAGGCATCGACGTCCTGGTGGAATTGGAGGGGGAAAAAGAATGGATAAGATGATGGACAATCCGTGGTTTCTTCGAATCATGGCATTATTCCTGGCCTTTCTGCTCTTCTTTTCCGTCCAGACGGAAAATAATACGACCACGACCGAAACCGGAAGAGTGTCAGAAATGATCGAAGACGTGGAATTGCAAGTGTATTATGACGAAAGCTTAATGGTCAGCGGTGTGCCTGAAACGGTCGATTTGTATTTGAGCGGCCCGGCGAGTATCATTCAAACAACGCGCCAGCTCGATGATTACACACTGTTCATTGATTTGCGCAGCCTGCCGTTAGGAGAGCATCAAGTGCCGATCCAGACGGAAAACCTGTCGGAGCAATTGAGCGCTCGCGTAGATCCGGCATTTGTTAATGTCGTGCTCGAGGAGCGGGTGTCACAGGAATTCGATATCGATGCCGAGATGAACGAGCGCTTGCTTGCGGAAGGCTTTGTATTGGACGGCTTGTCTGTTGAACCCGATACTGTTACTGTGACGGGGCCGCAAAGTGTCATCAATGCCATCAGCTTTGTCAAAGCGACCGTGACGGGTGAACCGGAAATCAAGGAATCTTTTACTGCGGAAGCACGTGTCCGTGTGCTGGCAGAGGATTTGACGAAACTTGACAATGTCACGATCGAGCCGGAATCTGTGGCGGTCGACGTTACGGTAGAGGAATACAGCCGCGAGCTGCCGGTACGCATCGAGTCGAATGGCGATCCGCAAACGGGCATCACGATCAATTCGTGGACGCCTTCAAGCGAACAAGTACGAGTCTTTGGTCCACGCAGCGTAGTGGATGCCATGGAGGAATATGTCATCGAAGTGGAAGCGAACAGCGTCACGGCATCCGATACAACGGTGACAGTGGAATTGCCGATTCCATCTGGCGCCTCCGGGGTTTCTCCAGGAGAGATGCAAATAGAAGCAGACATTTCAGTGGATGAATCTTTAATCGTGCCGGAAGAGTTGGAAAATCCGGAAATTGCCGAAAGTAATGAAGAATAAAATAGCTAAAAATGTAAAATTAGGTTAATATAAACAAATCATAATACAGAGTGATTGAAGGAGCGAAAAGCATGGGAAAATATTTTGGGACCGATGGTGTACGAGGGGTAGCCAATAGCGAATTGACGCCGGAACTGGCATTTAGGCTTGGGCGTTTTGGCGGCTATGTCTTAACGAAAAGCTCAAAGGAAAAACCGAAAGTGCTCGTAGGGCGGGATACACGAATTTCCGGGGAAATGCTTGAAAACGCATTAGCGGCTGGATTATTGTCAGTCGGTGCAGAAGTCATGCGCCTCGGCGTCATCAGCACTCCAGGTGTTTCATATCTGACACGCGTCATGAGCGCGGAAGCGGGAGTCATGATTTCTGCTTCCCACAACCCGGTCGCAGATAATGGCATCAAATTCTTCGGTTCAGACGGCTTTAAATTGTCGGATGACCAGGAAGCGGAAATTGAAGCATTGCTTGATGCAGAAACTGACGATCTGCCGCGCCCGACTGGCGGAGACCTCGGCAGCATCACCGAATATTTCGAAGGCGGCCAAAAATACATCCAGTATTTGAAGCAGACAGTGGATGAGGAATTCGATGGCATCCACGTGGCGCTTGACTGCGCACATGGTGCGACATCAACATTGGCGACTCATGTGTTTGCCGATTTGGATGCGGACATCAGCTCGATGGGTGCTTCGCCGAACGGCTTGAACATCAACGAAGGCGTCGGTTCGACACATCCTGAAGCACTTGCGAAGCTCGTCGTGGATAAAGGTGCCGATGTTGGCCTTGCCTTTGATGGCGACGGTGACCGTTTGATCGCGGTAGATGAAAAGGGAACGATTGTCGACGGCGACCAGATCATGTATATTTGCGCGAAGCATTTGAAATCGGAAGGCCGCTTGAAACAGGATACAGTCGTTTCAACGATCATGAGCAATATGGGCTTCTACAAAGCGCTTGAAGAAAACGGCATGAAGAGCGTCAAGACGGCTGTCGGCGATCGCTATGTAGTGGAAGAAATGAAGAAGAATGAATACAATTTGGGCGGCGAACAGTCGGGCCATATCATTTTCCTTGATTACAACACGACAGGCGACGGATTGTTGTCTGGCCTTCAATTGGTGAACATCATGAAAATCACAGGCAAGAAATTGTCTGAGCTGGCGAATGAAATGACGATTTTCCCACAGAAACTCGTCAACATCCGCGTAACGGACAAACACGGCGTGACGGATAACGCGCTTGTGGCAGAGAAGATTGCGGAAGTGGAACGCGACATGGACGGCGATGGCCGTGTACTTGTGCGCCCTTCCGGAACCGAGCCACTGGTTCGTGTCATGGTCGAAGCGCCTTCTGCAGAAGCGTGCGAAGAGTACGTGGAGCGGATCGCAGCAGTCGTACGCGAAGAAATGGGCATGAAATAAATAAGCTAAAGGCCGGAGCGGATGCTCTGGCCTTTTTTTGTTGAAAAAGTGGAGAGGGAGATTCTGCTCCAGGGAGGACGCTTTCCGGAGGGCTCGCATTGAGCCGCTTCGATCGCTGCACAAAACCCCGCCTGCTCAACTCTCACGATGTTCGAGTTTCGCAAACGAATACGCTCAATACCTTTCGCATATTCGCTTGCAGGGTCTCAATTGTCTCGCTAATCCTCCCGGAGTCGCCTCCCTTCCGCTCCATCTCTAAGTGTAGTACGGAAATCAAATTCAACTGTCACTGAAATTAGCATGAATAGTTTTAGCCAATTTTGTAATTACATAAAGAGTAGCTAGTTAACCATCTTTTCCACTATCAACTCTAGCTAGGCCTCTTCTTACAGATGAAAGAATCAACGGCCATAACGCCACACTCACACATCCCACTAAGCATCGACAACCAGTGGATGCAATAAAAGAAGCTGAAGCTCAGTCGCTCAAAGCAATCAATGAAATCTAATAGCCGAACCGCTCACAGGGGCGAGCCGGAGCAATGAGACAAGTGTTCTTCTTGGCTTATTGCGGGAGGCATGCCCCAAGCGGGAGGCGACTACTTCACGAAGAAAAGATCAATGAACAATCCATTTCACTCTCAAATCCAGCTAAGCATCTCCAACAACGGATGCATCCAATCAACAGCGATACTTTCTCGCACGCAATATCAATGAAATTTCAAAGCCGAACCGCGCACACGGGCGAGCCGAAGCAATGAGACAAGTGTTCTTCTTGGCTTATTGCGGGAGGCATGCCCAAAGCGGAAGGCGTTTGTTTTGCGATGAAAAGATCAATGATGAATTCTTCTCATTCGCTTGTCCGACTCACTCAACAAGATTTTCATTAGCTGAAACCTTTATGGCTATTTATCGTCATTTGAAGGGGCTGCACCGTCAAAAGTTTACCAAGGAATTCAAAAAGATAGGTTTTGGGGTTTTTGGCACAGATACGCAATGGAAAGCTAGCATGCTTGCTCTCACGGCTTTTCGTTCGGCCTGTCAGTTGTTTGGAGCTGAAAATAGTTAGAAAACATGAGGAACTATGAACCAGCCGCTGGAAGATGACTGTGCGGATTGTCCTAAGGGAAGTTGTGCGTTGATTGACGGAATTGTATGGAGCGGTTATGATAAGGAGGTCGGTTTAATGCCGATGCAAAAGGGGGATAGAGGTAAGTGCGAAGGAAACCAATTATAGCGCCTGTACTGAAGAACTCGGACGGACCAGTCAGTCTTCAGTAGACGAGGAGGAGGAGTATCGAGATTTCGGCGGATACCTCCCGGCCGCGAAGCCCGGTCGTTATGTGCAAGCTTAAAACAGTCGAGTGATCGATTGGACAACCAGCTAGCACGGGCTCACAAAAAAGCGTTTGCGGACGCTTATTTTGACATTTAGAAAATTGGAGGAATATAAATTATGTGTGGAATTGTTGGATATATCGGGGAACAGGATTCAAAAGAGATTTTATTGAAAGGCTTGGAGCGTCTGGAGTACCGCGGATATGATTCAGCGGGGATTGCAGTGCGCAACGGCGAAGGCATCAAAGTATTCAAGGAAAAAGGCCGTATTGCTGATTTGCGCGGAGTCGTGGAAGACGATGTGACAGGAAACACAGGAATCGGGCACACACGCTGGGCAACGCACGGCAAGCCAAGCAAAGTCAACGCTCACCCGCATCAGAATACATCAGACCGCTTCACGATCGTTCATAACGGCGTTATCGAGAACTACCACCACATCCAGCGCGACCATTTGGAAGGCGTTGAAATGGAGTCTGACACGGATACGGAAATCATCGTGCAATTGATCGGCAAATTTGTTGAAGAAGGCATGACGACAAAAGAAGCGTTCAGCAAAGCGTTGAAATTGATGAAAGGCTCGTACGCGATCGCATTGCTTGATGCAGAAGAAGAGCAGACGATCTATGTAGCGAAAAACAAGAGCCCGCTTCTTGTCGGACTTGGCGAGAACTTCAATGTCATCGCATCTGATGCAATGGCGATGCTGCAAGTGACGGACCAATTTGTTGAATTGATGGACAAAGAAGTTGTCATCGTGAAAAAAGAAAGCGTACAGATCTTAACGCTAGACGGCGAAGAAGTAGCCCGCGATCCGTTTACAGCAGAAATCGACATGAGCGATATCGATAAAGGGACTTACCCACATTATATGCTGAAAGAAATCGATGAGCAGCCAGCAGTTATGCGCAAAATCATCCAAGCTTACCAAGACGAGAACGATCAATTGACGATCGACTCAGGGATTTTGGATGCACTTGAAACAGCAGACCGCCTGTACATTATTGCAGCAGGCACGAGCTACCATGCAGGCTTGATCGGCAAGGAATACTTGGAGAAAATGGCGGGCATCCCAGTAGAAGTGCACGTAGCGAGCGAATTCGGCTACAACATGCCGCTTCTTTCTGAAAACCCGTTGTTTATCTTCATTTCCCAGTCCGGCGAAACAGCGGACAGCCGCCAGGTATTGGTGCGCATCAAAGAATTGGGCCACCCATCACTGACGGTGACAAACGTGGCAGGCTCTACGCTTTCACGCGAAGCAGACCATACTTTATTGTTGCATGCAGGCCCTGAAATTGCGGTAGCATCGACAAAAGCATACACAGCGCAGTTGGCTGTACTTTCGATCTTGGCAGCAGTAACGGCAGAGCGCCGCGGCCGTGATATCGGCTTCGATTTAGTCCAGGAAATGGGCATCGTGGCGAATGCTGTGCAAGCACAAGTCGATATGAAAGAAGAACTTGAACAGATTGCAACGGATTATCTTTCGACTACACGCAATTGCTTCTTCATCGGGCGTTTGATGGATTATTTCGTCGGCCTTGAAGGCGCATTGAAACTGAAAGAAATCTCTTATATCCAAGCAGAAGGCTTTGCTGGCGGGGAACTTAAGCACGGCACGATCGCATTGATCGAAGAAGGCACACCGGTCATCGCGCTTGCAACACAGGAATCCGTCAACTTGAACATCCGTGGCAACGTTAAAGAAGTAGCGGCACGCGGCGCAAATACGTGCATCATTTCCATGGAAGGCTTGAACGAAGAAGGCGACAGCCACGTCTTGCCGAAAGTCCATGAATTGTTGACACCGCTTGTATCGGTCATCCCGCTTCAGTTGATCAGCTATTATGCAGCTCTTCACCGTGATTGTGACGTCGACAAGCCGCGTAACTTGGCAAAATCCGTAACAGTTGAATAAGCAATGAGTGAACTCCCGCATCCGTGCGGGGGTTTTTTTATTTCCTGGGGAATATCCTGTAATCCGCCAAAAGCCATATCGTTTTTGTCGGGTGTGAGAAACAGCGGGCATCTATAATAAAAGCAGGAAGGAGGCAGGGGATATGCTGAAGCAAATGAACGAAGCGCTTGCCTATATTGAAGCGCATTTGGAAGAGGATATCGACGAACGCGAGCTAGAGCGTATAGCCGGCACGTCCATTTACCATTTTCGCCGGATGTTCTCTTTCCTGTCAGGTTTCACATTGGGCGAGTATATGAGAAAGCGGCGGCTGTCAAATGCCGCAGCGGACTTGCACGGCGGCATGAGCGTGACGGAAGCGGCGTTCAAATATGGCTATGATTCAGCCGATGGATTCTCACGCGCTTTCAAGGAATGGGCAGGAATCAATCCCTCAACGGTCCAAAAGAGCGGCATGTTGAAGTCGTTCCCAAAATTGACCTTCCAGTTAACAATAAAAGGAGGAGTAGAAATGGAATACCGAATCGAAGAAAAACAGGCGTTCAATATTATCGGAGTGAAAAAACGAGTGGCGATCCAATTCGAAGAAGAAAATGAAGAGATTATGGCGCTTGCCAAAAGCATCTCAATGGAACAACGGGAAGAAATGCGCAGCTATGCGGATATGGAACCGCATCAAGTGGTTAATGCATCGTTCAATTTTGACGAGGGGCGAATGGATGAACAAGGCAGTTTGGATCACATGATCGGCTTTTTGACGACGAAAGATGCCGTTCCTGGAAATGGCCTCGATCAAGTGGCAGTGCCCGCACTCACGTGGGCGGTGTTTACCGCAGAGGGAGAATTTCCCCGTGTGATGCAAGAGACTTGGGGAAAAATTGTCTCCGAATGGCTGCCATCGTCCGGTTATGAACTGGCCGAAGCCCCGGAAATTTCATTTACGGGTGATTTGTCGGATCCCGCCCATGTAAAAAGCGAAATTTGGATGGCAGTGAAAAAAACGGCTCCCGGAAAGTGATGCAATAAAGCTGAAGTGGATAAAAGAAAGAATATTCAATCTTTTTTATTGAAAAGCAATGATTTTTCTCCTATGATGAAAGGGCATCGAGATCTGCATACAGATGGCAAGAGAGGTTCATCATAAAGGAGGCGGAGTTATGACGAAAATAGGCATCATTACCGGCAGCACACGTCCGGGACGCAATAGCCTGCAAGTGGCAGAATGGGTGAAAGGCATCGCCGACCAGCGCGGCGACGCTGACTACGAACTCGTGGATTTGGCTGAATACAATCTGCCGATGTATGCAGAGCCGGTTTCTGCGGCGTATAGCCAGGATTATCAAACGCCGGAAGCCATTCCGTGGGCGAAAAAGATTGCTGAGTTGGACGGCTATGTGTTCATTTGCCCGGAGTATAACCATGGCGTTACGTCAGCGTTGAAGAATGCCATCGATTATTTGTACATCGAATGGAATAATAAGGCGGCAGGCATTGTCAGCTACGGATCGGCAGGCGGCGTCCGGGCAGCGGAATCCTTGCGCATCATCATGGCGGAACTGCAAGTGGCCACGGTGAGGGCCCATCCGGCCATGTCCTTGTTTACGGATTTCGTGAAAATGAGCGAATTCAAGCCGGCAGCAGTCCACGAAAAATCGGTCAATGCCATGCTCGACCAGGTCAATGCGTGGACAAATGCGCTGGAACCTTTGCGCAAGTGATCAAGTGAATAAACTTTTCCACCGAATCCTGGATGAGGGACGCGAACAATAGCATCCCCATTCGGGATTTTATTGTGGAAGAGTCTGGACTCCGAAGCCTGGAAAATATTGAGTTATCGTTTCAACACGAATGGAAGAAAGTGTATCATTAAAATGAACAGCAAAGAGTTTAGCAGGAAAAGAGGAAATCAAGTGGGGACTATGATAGAAAAAAGGGCAAGGAAGCGGGCTAAGAAAGTGCTGCGGGCGTTTGCGGTCATCATTGGCGGATTCATTACAGCATATGGATTAGAAGCCGTATTGATTCCGAATAATGTATCGGACGGCGGCGTGACGGGACTGAGCATTGTCGGTTCCCAGCTGACGGGCATGCAGCTCGGGATTTTGATCGGCCTGCTGAATATTCCCTTCGTTTATCTTGGGTATAAGCAAATCGGCAAGAGTTTTGCCATCTATTCGGTGATCGGCATTGCCGCTTTGGCATACGGGACGACCATTATGCACCATGTCCCGCAGATTGTCGAAGGCGATTCACTGCTCGTGACAGTGGTCGGGGGTATCATCATCGGTTTCGGTATGGGACTTGCGCTGCGCAATGGCGGCGCGTTGGACGGCATCGATATGCTCGCGGTCTTGCTGTCGCGGAAATTGCCGTTTGGCACGAGTGATTTGATTTTATTCCTGAACTTATTCGTCTTTATCGTCGTGTCGACAGTTTTCGGTTTGCAGGGTGCGTTCTTGTCGGGAATCGCTTATTTCATTGCTTCCAAAGTGATTCATATGGTGGAGGAAGGCTTGAGCGGTTCGAAGACCTATAAGATTATCACGAGTGAACCCGAGAATATGGTCGAGACGATCCGCGACCGCTTGGGGCGCAGTGCTACATACAATTTGGTCAAAGGGGCGTATACCAATGAAGACTATAAGGAAATTACGTGCATCATCAACCGCCTCGAAGACAGCAAGATGAAGGAAATCATCTACGAAATCGACCCGCAGGCCTTTGTGGCGGTGTACGATGTAGCTGAAGTAAAAGGCGGCAATTTCAAGAAGCGCGATATTCATTAATGAAACAGGGGGAGACGATATGATCATCGGATTGCATCACGCACAAATCACCATTCCAAAAGGGGCGGAAGCGCAAGGAAAAGCATTTTATTGTGAGCTATTGGGCTTGCAGGAAATCGATAAGCCGGATGCCTTGAAAGGGCGCGGCGGCTTTTGGCTCTCAGTCGGCCAACAGGAAGTGCATGTCGGGACTGAAGACGGCTTTGACCGTTTGGCGACAAAAGCGCATCTCGCCTATCAAGTGGAAGACATCCGCTATTGGCGTGAGCGGCTGGAAACGAACGCTGTTGAAATTCTGGAGGCGGTGCCAATTCCGGGATTTTCGCGTTTTGAGTTCCGCGATCCGTTCGGCAACCGGGTGGAACTGATTCAACAGGAAGGAGCGGGAGAAAGCCAATGAAAGTGATAGCTGGATCAGATCGACAAGATAGTGAATTTATCCGAAACAAATTGATTGAGTACAATATGAAAAACTTGCCGGACGAAGTTAAGACGCCGGTGGAGCATCTGAACGTTGTGCTGAAAGACGATGACGGGACAATCATGGGCGGCCTCACCGCTACTGCGTTCTGGCAGCATCTGCATGTCGACTTTTTATGGGTGGACGAACGCCTGAGAGGGCAAGGACAAGGGAAGCTGCTGCTTGAGAAGATGGAGCAAGCGGCGAAAGAAAAAGGGTGCCGTCTGATCACGCTCGATACGTTCAGCTTCCAGGCGCCCGATTTTTACAAACGAAACGGCTACGAAGTATTCGGCAAACTAGAGGATCATCCGAAAGGCTTCAGTCAGTATTTTCTGCAAAAACGATTAGAGAATTAAAGCACAAGACCGGCCTGAATGCAGGCTGGTTTTTTTATGGAAAAAATTTCATTCACTAACTTGTAATGCAAGGGTTTATCGTTTATGATGATTTTATAACACTTGCATTGCAAGGTAGCGAAGTAATAGAGAAAGGGCGGATGCGCAAAGTGGCGGATTCTACACAAATGCTCAAAGGAATTTTAGATGGCTGCATCTTGTCGATCATTGAAGAAGGCGAGATTTACGGTTATGAATTGGCCGAAAAGCTGCAGAGCTACGGATTTCAATCATTTAGCGAAGGCAGCATCTATCCGCTGCTATTGCGGATGCAAAAAGAAGGGCTCGTGTCGAATGTGCAACGGAAATCGACAGCCGGGCCGAAGCGCAAGTATTATTCGTTAACGGAAGCGGGACAAGCGGAACTGGAGCAATTTCTCGGGCGCTGGGCTGATTTGAAGCAATCGGTCGATGCGGTGATCACTAAAGGGGGGCAATGATATGCTATCTGCAAAATCTGAACAATTCCTGATCGAACTGCGCATGTATTTGGTGCAGCGGGGAAAAAGCGATGAAGACATCAACGAAGTGGTCGATGAATTGGAAAGCCATTTAATCGAATCGGAGAAACACGGCAAAAGCGTCGAGAGCATCGTCGGGAAAGACCCGAAACAGTATATGAAGAGCATCGGGGCGTCGCTGCCGATTGCGGTGAAAGAATTGATAGTCCTCATTCCGGCGACGGTGCTGGTGATTCTTGCATACTTGGCGTATGTGCCGGCCTTGTCAGGGGATTTTAACTTATCGCAAACGGTGCTATGGGGCATCATTCCCGTCATCTTGAGCCTCGCCATCTATAGTTCTCTGATTTTCAAAGTATTGCCGAAGTTCCACGATCAGCCGGTAAAGCTCGGCGTGATCGCGGTGGCGGTTTCAACTTTGGTCATCGGCTTCTGGGTGGCATTTTATTTATGGATGGTACCAGAGAATACGGCGGCTTACTTCACGGCAACGGCTGAACAGAATTATATGATTGTCGCCGTCTGCCTTGTCGCGTTTATCGCCTATGCGCTGTACACGAAATCTTGGATTACGATTATCGTTGCGGCATTGATGAGTGCGGGACCGCTCGCGGAAAGATGGATTCCACAGGATGTAAATGAAGATCCGGCATACATCGCCATGGCCATCGGGATTTTCGTCTTGGCCGGCATTGCGGTCATCTGGTTGTTGATGAGAAAACGGCATAAAACGGCTTGAGCCATCAATTAAACAGAAGGCTTGTCTTCACTTTGGATATCGCCGACCAATTCTTCGAGCAAATCTTCCAAGGTGATAAGGCCGGCCGTTCCGCCGTATTCGTCGAGCACGATGGCTAAATGGTTATGGCTTTTCTGCATTTCCAGAAATACTTCATCAATTTCACGCTTTTCAAACACAAAATGGGGCGCCCGCATGATGTGGCGGATATCGAAGGCTGGCTGCGGCGGACTTTCCCGATAGCGGAATAAATCTTTAATATGGATACTGCCGATCATATGGTCTCTATCATCCTGATAGACTGGGAATTTGGAAAAAGGGTGCAGCGTGGCGAGGCGCACGATATCGTCGAGCGAATCGTCAGCAGAGATGGCAACGATGTCTGTCCGGTGAACCATGATGTCTTCGATGGCTTTGTCGTTAAATTCAAATGCGCGCGTGATGATGAATTGCTCCATGTCTTCGATGGTGCCTTTTTCCTTGCCGGCTTCGAGCATCAGGCGGATTTCTTCTTCTGTTTCTTCTGGCACGGGCTGATGGGGGTCGATGCCAAACAGGCGAATTACGCCATTGGTTGACCAAGAGAGAATGGTGACGAATGGGCTGGTGAGCACGGCGAGCGCACGAAGCGGGTAGATCATGGCCATTGCAATGGGCTGTGGTTTTTGCAGGGCGAGCCGTTTTGGCACCAATTCTCCGAAGACGAGCGTGAAATAGGACAGCAGCAAGGTGATAAAGATGAGGGAAGTGATTTGCACGATACCGGGGGATACGGGAAGCGACGTTCCTTGGACATAAAGCGACAATTCATCGGCAAAGCTGTCCGCGGCGAAAGCGCTCGCCAAAAAGCCTGCGAGTGTAATGCCGATCTGGATCGTCGCAAGGAACTGGCTCGGCTGCGACAGCATGGCGTCGATCAGCTGGGCTTTTTTATTGCCGGACTCGGCCATTTTCTTGATCTTGTAATCATTCAACGAAATCAACGCAATTTCAGACGCTGCAAACAAGGCGTTGGCAAAAATCAATGCACTCAATATTCCAAGTGCCCATCCCATCATGGAATCCCCCTTCTGATTATCGGTAGTTGAGCCGGTTGAACCTGAAAGCCTAACGAAAACGGAGAGTTGCGATGGTGCTGATTAGCTCCAGTTTAGCCGAAAAATGTCAGGAAACCAATCATATGCAATGAAAAAAGAAGAGCTGCTGCGGCAGCTCTTCTTTTGGGGTGTCGAGAAATGTAAGAAGTCATATTTTCCGAAGCTTATCGCTCGCTTTCCGTGGGCTCGCGCCCAAGCCTCCTCAGCCGCCGTGAAACCCTTGTGCTCAACTCTCGCTGCGTTCGAGCATCGCAGAAAACCCGCTTGCTCCCACATCTGCGTGGCAGATGCGTCGCAAATGAATGCGCTCAGCTAAACTTCGCTCATTCATTGCTTGAGGGGTCTCGGTCGTCTCGCTGATCCACTGGAAAGATAAGGTCGACCTACACGGGAGACTTTATCTTTGCGAAAGTAATGCGCAGCATTATTGAGCAGAAGGGTTTACGAGCGAACGCTTCTCCAAATACTTGGATAGAACATTGATTTTAGAATGTAGAATAAGTGATCTCTTTTTTCATTCGTAGCAGATCACAGACTTCTTTCTTATAGATCAATTAAATAGTGCCGGCTTCGAATGATTCGTCGCTGATTTCGCCGACGATTTCTTCGAGAATGTCTTCCATTGTCACAAGGCCTGCGATGTGTCCGTCTTTTGCGGTGATGACGGCCATATGCGTCCGGCTTTGCTGCATGCTGGCGAGCACTTTTTGGATCGGCGTGTTTTCCAGGAAGCGCGGCATCGGATGCAGGAAAGATTCCGGCGTCTGGGTCCTGCCGGCTGCCATGCTCGTCAGCAATTCTTTCGTGTTGATGAAGCCGAGCATGCGGTTGGGGTCTCCACCTTCCGTCACGGGATAGCGTGTATACTCATGGCCATCGAGGACTTCGAAAAGTTGTTCCTGGGTCAAGGAACTCTCGACCGAGACGATTTTCTCTTTCGGAATCATGATGTGCTTGACGATGCGCTCATCGAAATCGAAAATATTTTTCAAATACGTCAGCTCGGTCTGGTTGATCTCGCCGCTTTGGTAACTTTCAGCCATGATCAACTTCAATTCCTCTTCGGAATGGGCTTCCGTATGGCCGCTCGGTTCCACTTTGAACAAACGCAAAAACAAGCGCGCTGAGCCGTTCAACAGCCAGATGAACGGGCTCATGATTTTCCCGAACCAGTAGAGGGGAGGCGCGAGCAACAAGGTCATGCGTTCTGCGTATTGAATCGCCAAAGTTTTTGGAGCCAGTTCGCCGATGACAACGTGCAAAAAGGTCACGATGCTGAGGGCGATGGCATAGGATAAAATGGTCGCGATGGCAGGGGACAAATTGAATTCCTCAAATAGCGGATGCAATAAGCGTTCAACGGTCGGTTCCCCGAGCGCCCCGAGAATCAATGCCGTAATCGTGATGCCCAGCTGGCAGGCAGAGAGGTAATAATCGAGTTTGTCTGCCACTTCTTTGGCGCGCACGGCTTTTTTATTGCCTTCCGAAATCAATTGGTCAATCCGCGACATGCGTACTTTCAAAATGGCGAATTCAGCGCCGACAAAAAAGGCAGTCGCCAAAATCATTAAAGCTACGAGCAATAGATTAATTATTATTTGTCCATCCAAGTTGGATCCCCCAGAATCGGGGGCTCACCTCCAGTTAGTCGATTTGGTCTTGTGATTTTTTCGGTTTTTGCGTAAACAGGACTTGCTTGATTTGCTGGTGGTCCATATCGGTGACGGTCCATTCCGTATTTTTATACGTCAACGGTTCGCCGATTTCGATTTCTCCGGTCGTGCGGTAATGGATCCAGCCGCCGATCGTGTCGATGTCCTGGCTATTGTCAAAGTCTACGCCGAAACGCTCTTCGAGTTCTTTCAGGAGCACGCGGCCATTCAATACGTACTGATGGTCTGCGATCTTCTTGATTTCAGGCTCTTCGTCTTCATCGAATTCGTCGCGGATTTCGCCGACGATTTCTTCGA
This sequence comes from Planococcus sp. MSAK28401, assembly GCF_018283455.1. Classification (NCBI taxonomy): domain Bacteria; kingdom Bacillati; phylum Bacillota; class Bacilli; order Caryophanales; family Caryophanaceae; genus Planococcus; species Planococcus alpniumensis. The sequence continues at coordinate 187,344 of NZ_JAAMTH010000001.1, forward strand.
GGATGTCTTCGAGCGTGAGCATGCCGGCGGTCCCGCCGTATTCATCCGCGACGATCGCTAGGTGGACGCGGGCATTCTGCATGCGCAGCAAGGCACCTTGCAAATCCGTCATCTCAAACACGGTCGGCACTTCGCGGACGAAATCGTGGAGCTTCCAATCACGTCCCGCAACAATCTGCGGCAGCATTTTCTTGGCGCTGACAAAACCGATGATCCGGTCCTTGTCGCCGTCTTCCGTTACCGGATAGCGCGTGTAATTATGTTCGTCGAGCACATCGATGATTTCTTGCGACGGCATGTCGAGGTCGAGCGTTACGAGCTCGGTCCGCGGTACCATGATGTCTTTTGCCGAACGTTCATCGAAGGTGAAGACATTTTCCATATAAGATAATTCGTTTTTATTGATGGCGCCGCCTTCATAGCTTTGCGCCATGACGATTCTCAGCTCATCTTCCGAATACGCCTGTTCATGCCCTGGCTGGACGCCGAAAACTCTCAGCAACAGGCGGGCGGCTCCGTTCAACGCCCAAATGAAAGGCTTCATGATTTGGCCGAACCAATACAGCGGAGGGGCCAATAGCAACGACATTTTTTCCGCGTATTCGATGGCGAGCGTTTTAGGCGCCATTTCCCCGAGCACGACGTGAAGATACGTCACCAATAGGAAAGCGATGGCATAGGAAGCGGCGGATGCAACCGAATCCGACACTTGGAAAAAGTCGAAGATTGGATACATGAGCCGTTCGACGGTCGGTTTCCCGAGCGCCCCGAGGCCGAGTGCTGTCACAGTGATGCCGAGCTGACAGGCAGATAGGTAATAATCCAAGTTGCTGGCGACTTCTTTGGCGCGCACAGCTTTTTTATTGCCTTCTGCAATGAGCTGGTCCAAGCGCGACATGCGAATCTTGACGACGGCAAATTCGGAGCCGACGAAAAAGGCGGTCAAAGCGAGCAATAGTACAAGCAAAGCTAAATTCAATATTGTAATTATGTCCACGTAAGATTCCCTAAAAAGGGATTCACCTCCATAAATAGTTCAGCCGGTGCCCAGGGCTTAATTTCCCGCGGGGCACGTCTGATATTGGTCGAAATGGCCGCTTACGATGACAGGTGAACTCCGTTCGTTGAAATGAGGCGGTCCGCACGGGTGCAGCTGTTTATGCAAAACGGTTTAAAGCGGATGATTCGGTTGAGTGTGTAAAGAATTTTCGCTAGTCCCTTCCCAATGGTTTCCCCTCCTTCAGTGATTAAGAAGTATAATACCATATTAATGACAGGAGTCTGCAAAATATTCAGGGAAATGAAGGATAAAATATCTGGAAATTTGGCGATATTATGTAGTAGCTTTTTTGTTTTTCTGTGCTATACTTTTTTTAACAACTCAATAGACCTTGACATCACGTCAAAGGGGAGTAGCTATGGGGAAACCTATTTCACAGTCGTCATTACATGGATCGTATCCATCGGTTGTGATAGCAAAATTATTTTGCTTAGCAAGACCTTTGCCTTCTATAGGCAGAGGTCTTTTTTGTTGCCAAAATCAAGGAGGTTTTTCAGTTGGAAGCAATTTTATTGGAGTATTTATGGGTGCTGCTCGTCTTAGTGGCACTTGAAGGTTTGCTTGCTGCGGACAATGCCGTCGTCATGGCGGTCATGGTCAAGCACTTGCCGAAAGCACAACAGAAAAAAGCATTATTTTACGGATTATTGGGTGCATTCGTGTTCCGTTTCGCGGCATTATTCATGATCACTTTGCTCGTCGATGTCTGGCAGATCCAGGCACTTGGTGCAGCGTATCTCTTGTTCATTGCGTTTAAGCATATTTACGATCAGCGAAAAGGCAAAGAACACACCATCGAACCGGAAGCGACAAAAGGTTCTGGCTTCTGGATGACAGTTTTGAAAGTAGAACTTGCGGACATCGCGTTCGCGGTCGATTCAATGCTTGCAGCGGTGGCACTTGCCATCACCTTGCCGCACCTCGGCTCGATGGAAGTCGGGGGCATCAACGGCGGCCAGTTCGCCGTCATGTTAACGGGTGGTTTGGTCGGACTTGTCATCATGCGTTTTGCGGCACATAAATTCGTCAAGCTATTGTCGAATTACCCGCAGCTTGAAACGACCGCGTTCGTCGTCGTCGGCTGGGTCGGTGTCAAATTGACCGTGTTGACGCTCGGGCACAAAGGCGTCGGCATCTTGCCATACGAATTTGTCCACTCGACGGAATGGAAATTGATTTTCTGGGGCGTCCTTCTTGCCATCGTGGCAGTCGGCGCAATTGTCAGCGTCAAGAAAAAGCGCGAACAAAGCGCTGCGTAATTCCGGCTGGCCCGGTTGCAAGCAATGTTTCTGCATGATAAAATCAACTCAATTCTGAAATGAAACGAGTTGATGGGTGGACAATGCGTAACTAACCTATATTTTTAGTCATTTGAAATAGTTATTTTTCGAAGGCAAAAACATAGGATTAGTCTGCCCATTTCATCCATAAGGTGTTGCAGTTTATTCGGCACACCCAAAATGTACTGGCTAATCCTTCCAAATTTAGATTTGGGAGGATTTTTTAATTCTCCCTGTCCAAAACGAGAAGGGGTGGTTCTGCATGACAGAACTAATGAAATTACTGAACGTATCCGTGGAAATCGAACAACAAGCATTATTCGAGAATGTGACTGAAAACATCATGAGCGGCGACCGCATCGGCATCATCGGAAAAAACGGTGCCGGAAAAACGACGCTTTTGCGGCTGATTGCCGGGGACATCGCACTGGCCAGTGGACAGCTGATTCAAGGTGCGCCGGGCGTGAGCGTATGTGCAGTCGAACAGGAATTGCCGGATTACGCTTTTGAAGACGTGACGGCAGCGGAACAAGCGCTATTGAACAGATGGGAAGTCCCGCTTCGCGATTTCGTCCAATTGAGCGGAGGAGAAAAACTAAAGGCGAGGCTTGCGAAAGGCTTGGCACAGCCAGCGGATCTCTTGCTATTGGATGAGCCGACCAATCATCTGGATGCACAAGGCACAGCGCATCTGCTACGCGAATTAAACGCCTATCCGGGTGCCATCGCCATCGTGTCTCACGACCGCTATTTCCTCAATCACATCGCGACGAAGATCTGGTCGATCGAAAACGGCAAGATCCACAGCCACAACGGCAATTACAGCGATTATATGGAATTCCGCGAACAACAGCGCAAAAGCCAGCAACACGCCTATGACACACAGCAAAAACGCATCGAACGCATCGAAAACCAGATGAAGCAGTTATCCTCGTGGTCTGAATCGGCACATGCCAATTCCACCAAGCAGGAGGGCTATAAGGAATACTACCGGGCCAAAGCCAAAAGCATGGACGCGCAAGTGAAATCGAAGCAAAAACGCCTGGAGAAGGAATTGGCGAACGCGGCGGTCGATGCTGTTGAACCGGAATACGCGGTGGACTTCGCTTTCCAGGCCAACCCGAAAGCCGGCAAACGCTTTTTGGAAGTGAAGAAGCTAGGAAAATCCTTCGGGGACATGCCATTATTCAAGAACGCTTCGTTTACAGTCCAGCACGGGGAGAAAATCGCGGTGGTCGGCGCAAACGGCAGCGGCAAGACGACGTTTTTGAAAATGCTGGCGGGCGGAGAGCCAGTGAGCGATGGGGAGCTGTGGTTATCACCATCCGCGTCCATCGGCTATTTGACGCAAGATGTCTTTGATTTGCCGCTCGACCTGACGCCTGCCGAATTATTTGAACAATTCACGTTCAAAGAGCGGGGGCGTGTGCAGAATCTATTGAAGCATTTAGGCTTCCGTAAAGAGCAATGGCTGGAGCCGATTCGGGAGATGAGCATGGGCGAACGGGTCAAATGCAAATTGATGAAATTCATCTTGGAGGACAAAGACGCCTTATTGCTTGATGAGCCGACCAATCATTTGGATTTGCCGTCGCGCGAACAATTGGAGTCGACCTTGGCGGACTACCGCGGCACGCTTCTCGTCGTGTCGCATGACCGCTATTTGCTCGACAAGACGACGGATTGCAAACTGGTGTTTGAAGGCGGAACGATTCGCAAGCAGCTCGGGGAAGCGCCGCCAAAAGAAGCGCTCGGCAGCAGCGGCGAACTCCGCTTGAAACTCGAAACGGAGCGCCAGGCTGTACTCGGCAAGCTCAGCTTCATGCAGCCGACAACCCCGGGCTACGCAGAATTGGATCGGCGCTTTGTGGAATTGACGAAGCAATTGAAGGAACTGGAGTAGAGTGCGATAACGAAAAAGAGACGGCTCAGGCCGTCTCTTTTTTATGCCAAGCGGCCGTCTTTCATAGTGATAACGCGGTCGGCGTAGGCGAGCATGTCTTCTTCGTGGGTGACCATTAAGGTGGCGATGTTCAGTGTTTTCGTCAGTTTCTGAAGCAATTCCATCACTTCATGCGACTTGGTGGAGTCCAAACTTGCAGTCGGTTCATCTGCGAACAATAACTTGGGTTGATGGACGATCGCACGTGCAATGGCGATGCGTTGCTTTTCACCGCCAGACATCGAAGCGGGATAGGCATTCTTACGGTGGCCCATGCCGACCTCATCCAGTATCTTTTCGACCTCTGCCCGCCGCTGTTTTGCCGAAAGCGGGGAGCCGGCCGTCTCGAGCATGAGCAGCAATTGTTCTTCGGCCGTGAGAAATGGCACGAGGTGAGAGGATTGAAATACAAAGCCGAACGATTCCGCGCGGATTTGGCGGACTTTTTCCGGACTTAGCGTGTCAAGGTCTTGGCCATCAAAATGAATTTCGCCAGATGACGGAGTTTGAAGCCCCGCCGCGATTGTCAGCAGCGTGCTTTTGCCGGAGCCGGATGACCCGACAAGGGCCGTGATTTCACCTTCCGCCAGCGACAAGTCGACGCCTTTTAAAATTTCCTCCGAGACTTCACCAGTCGTGAAGCTCTTTTTGATGTTGCTCGTTGAAAAAATCATGCTTATCCTTCTCCTTGTTGAATGGCTTGAAGCGGTTGGGCCTTGCGGATCTGAAGGCCCGACAAAGTGGCTCCAGCAAATCCGATAACAAAGAACACCGCTGTTAATTGCAGCGTGGCATCAATCGGCAAATAGAACGGCATGTCGCCTGGTGCCAGTGTCGCGAACAATTGGCTGACGGCAATCGATAAGATAAGCGCGATCGCAGTAATGACGAGCATCTGCACCCAGATCATCCGGAACAAGGCGCCGGTCTTCACGCCGATCGCTTTTAAAATGCCGTACAGCCCGAGCTTCTGGATGTTCATCATATAGAAGAAAATCGCGAACAGCATGCCGCTGATAACGACCAAGAACCAGACAATCATCGACAGCGACAATTGCTCGGCACTATAGCTCGGCAAGGTGTTGAGGAATGCTTCTATGGAGAAGCTTTGCAAGCCGGCGATTGCCCCGGGTTCTGCCGTTTCTGGGACGAACAGCATTTGCAGGTCTTCCGTGCGGTACATTTCCGCGTAATTATCCGGATGGATAAAGGCGACAGGTGCGTGGCTGTATTTCGCACCGTCGGTAAAGCCTGCTACGGTAAATTCGCCATCCAACTGGCTGTTGGTAAAGATGTCGCCTTGCTTGATGCCGTCTTCTTCGAGCGAACGGTCAAGTATGACTTTGCCTTTTTTGATATCCGGAAATTCAGCCGAATCGGTTGATGTGGCGAAGGCGACGCTTTGCTGTTCGTCTTGTTCGTTCAATAAAAAACCCATCTGGATAGAGAATGCAAACGCGCCGTTGTTTTCCGACAGGACTGATTGCTGAGTTTCTGTGTCGATTGCGGATAAGGCGTGGGTTTCTTCCGCCGCCGTTTCCATATAGATCGTTCCGTCCGGTAAATTCTTGATCAGGGCGGCATTGTCTTGTGACAAGCCGTTCGCGAGCCCTGAGATGATGAAGGTCAATAAGCTGATCAAAAAGACGATCGATCCGAGGATCATGAATTTCGTTTTGCTTTTCTTCATTTCTTTCCATGCTAAGTTCACGTTATTCGCCTCCGTTTTGGTATAGCTTCAGTTTACAGAGGCAAGGTGAATGGAAGGTGAACGGGCGTTAACAGTTTGGAATAAAAAAGCCCTCCGGTTGTGGAGGGCTTTGAGTCTATACAGATGATGAGGCGGGAAGAATAACCGTGACGGTGGTGCCGGCACCCGGCTCGCTGTCGAGTTCGATCCGGCCGCCGTGGAGCTCGATGATTTCCTTGGCGATCGATAGACCAAGGCCGGAGCCTTTTTGGCCGCGGGTGCGGGCTTGGTCGGCGCGGTAAAAGCGCTCGAACGCATGCTTTGTTTCGTCTTCTGTCATGCCGATGCCGTGATCGCGTACCGCAATGTGAATTTGGTTGTCACTTTGCGTAAGGCTTACGTTGACCGAGCCGCCCTGTTCGCTGTATTTCACTGCATTGGTCAACAAGTTTTCCCAAACAGTTTGAAGCAGCACCGCATTGCCTTGCGCATAGGCTGGGGTGAGCTGTGCAGACAGCGCCAGTTCTTTGTCGTCGAATGCATAGCGCAAATGGCTGAGCGTCGCATGCAATTGCTCGTGAAGTGCGACGGTCTCGAGCGCTTCCGGCGTTTCCTTGTCGACCGATGCCAAGGTCAAGAGTTGTGTTGTCAAAAGAGACAGGCGTGCCGTCTCTTCGCGGATGATGTCCGCGTAGTGCTGCTTGTCGGAATCACTGATGCCCGGCTTTTCCAACAAGCCGAGATAGCTTTGGATCGTATGGAGCGGCGACTGGATATCGTGGGAGACGTTATGGACGAATTCCTTGCGCTTGACGGTCGACTGTTCAATGCGCGAGCGCATCAATAAGAATTGGTCGGCGAGGCGGCCGATTTCATCCCTCCGGTCGATCGCAAGCGGGACGTCAAAGGTTTCTGTCGCCATTTTCTCGGTCGCTTCGGTCAATTTCGTGATCGGCTGGATCAACAAACGCGCAACCAACAGCATGCCGAGAAAGCTCAATAGCACGATTCCCACGGCCAAACCGCCAAACAACAGATGGAGTTCCTGGAACAATAGCTCGATGTCGGGGCGCAGGAATAAAGCATAGGATTCGCCGCCGAGTGTCACGGGGACGCCGATGGAATTTTGCAGTTCATTGGCGAAAAAGCCGGTGACGAAAGTTTGGCGCGGAAAATCACGGATGCCGTTGAAGATATCGCCGCCGAGTACGCGCTGGACGTCTTGTTGGGCGATCGTTTCATCGCGGAATTCACCGCCGAAGCGCGAGACATTGCTGCCGTCCGTCAAATACAATTGATAGCCGGCGTCACCGAGCACTTCGAGTGTACTTTCCACTTGGCCTGGCGGAAGGCTGTCCAAATGGCCGGCAAACGATTCGGCAATCGCCAGGTTTTTGTCGTTATTGTCTTCTTTCAAAAATTGGTGATAGAGCGTATTCATCGCGAAAAACGAAATGGCGCTGCTGATGAGCATCGTCAGGAATGTGAACCAGATGAATTTGACGTACAAGCTCATGAGTCGGCCTCCAGTTTATAGCCGACACCGCGCACCGTGACAATCTTGACATCCGGCGCAAATTGCTCGAGTCTGGTGCGCAGCCGTTTGATGTGGACATTGATGGTCTGCTCATCCCCTTGGAAATCGAGCCCCCATACACTTTCGATAATGGCATCTCGCGTAAATACGTGGCGCGGTTTGGAGGCGAGCAAGGCGAGTAGCTCGAATTCTTTCAATGGAATGAATGACAAGCCGTTCGGCGAACGCAGTTCGTAGCTTTTCAAGTCGATCGTTAAAGACCCTGCTGTAAGGGTATTGTTTTCGGGATGGTCGTAACGGCGCAAAATCGCTTTGACACGGAACAGCAATTCCTTGGATTCGAACGGTTTGACCAAATAATCATCGGATCCGGCGAGAAATCCGCGTTCCTTGTCTTCGATATGGTGGCGCGCTGTCAAGAGTATGACCGGGATATCGTAGTCTGTGCGGATGCGTTTGGTTAATTCAAAACCGTCGATTCCGGGCATCATGACATCGACAATCGCGAGGTCTGCCGTCTGCTGTTCCAGACGCGCCAATGCCTGTTCGCCGTTTTCAGCGGATATCACTTCGTAGCCGTGTTGCCGGAGCTCCCCGGCGACAAACTGAAGCATATGTAAATCGTCGTCTACTGCGAGTATACGAATCATGTAAAACCCTCCTTGCCTATTAGTATAGGACATAGTACGAAAAGGCGTTAGATTTTCCTTTCATGGATGAAATTGGCTTGTATAATGGAAAGAAAACAACTGCAGCAGATCTGATTTTGCTGCGGGGATTAGAGGTGAGGGCGATGAGTGAGATTTTAAGGCATAGTGAACAAGATTGCTTAGGGTGCAGGCTGGCAAACGGCGAATTGCCGGTGCATATGGTGTTTGAAAATGAATGGGTGGCGTGTTTTTTGGATCACGATCCGTTCAATGAAGGACATGTGCTCATTTTGCCGAAAGCCCATTATGGTTTTATCGATGACATGGATAGTGAGACGGCACTCGCCATTTTAAACGCATCACAAGTGATGAGCCGGGCAATCCGAGAGCTTTACGCGCCATTTGGCATTACGCAGACGCAAAACGGCGGCGGGCCAGACGAATTGACGCATTTTCATTTGCATGTCGTGCCAAGAGAGAAAAATCAGCCGTTTGCGAGTTTTTATACAGGAGATGAGTGGGAAAACGAATCGCTGAAGAAGCGATTGGCCGAAACAAAAATCCGGTTGGCGGAAGCTGTTGAAGCGCAGTTCTCCGGATTTCCCCGGAAATAATAAAGGAGTCAGGAAGGAAGACATTATGCCAAAACGAATCAATGAACAAGCGCTCCATCAACAATATTATGCAGAAATCCGCGACAAAGTAACAAACGATCCTTATGCCCAATCGCTCGGCATCCGTTTGACGAAATTCGAAGAAACATTGGCGGAGGCGGAATTACTCGTGCAGGATCATATGGTCAATGCCTATGGAACTGCACACGGCGCAGTTATTTTTGCGCTCGCCGACCATGTGCTGTCAGTCGTGAGCAATGCACACGGCAAAGCAGCTGTCGGCTTGTCGACCAATGCCCAGTTTATCCAAGCGGCGAGGCCTGGAGACCTGTTGACGGCGCGCGCGATCGAGACGAAGCGCAATTTTCGTGTCGGCTTTTACCGCGCCGATGTGCTGCGCGGAGATGAAATTATTGCAACGGTCGACGGTGTGTCTTATCGGAAAGACCAGTATTTCGTGGAAACGGAAGAAGATTGAGCCTGGTGGATAGAACAGGAAAGGGGGCGTGGATATGCTATTGACGATTCAACCGGAAGAGCTGACCGAGCGCTGGTATGATGTGTTCGAACAAATTGAATGGACAGAAGTATTGCTGTTCTTGTTTTACGTGGCGTGTATTTTTCTCGTCAGGGCAATTGTGCTTGCCATTTCTCGCCGCTTGAGCACAAATCGAGTCTTCCGCTACGTCGATCCAGTGCTCCGGAGCTTATTGAACTGGGCAACAACCTATGGGATTTTGCTATTTATGATTTTTTATTTTTCCAATTCGGGCTGGATGTTCGATCGTCTGTTTGAAATCGGCAATGTTGAAATCACGGCATTCCTGTTGATTCTTGTGGTCTTGATTGTGTCGCTCGCCAATCGGGCGTCGAAAATCATCACGCGTTATATTTTGCCGAATGTTTATCAGCGCTATCATTTGGACCGTGGCATGAGCTATACGTTCGACCGGATGTTCCATTATACGGTGATGGCCATTGCCATTGTTGTCAGCTTGACGACAGTCGGCTTGGATTTAAGTGCCTTGACGGTGTTCGCCGGTGTGCTTGGCGTCGGGATCGGTTTTGGTTTGCAGAACATTGCCTCGAACTTTATTTCAGGCATTATCTTACTATTCGAGCGGCCGATCAAAGTCGGTGACCGGGTCATTATCGATGATTTGATCGGTGATGTCGATAAAATTTCGATGCGGTCGACCGTCATCAAGACGATTCATAATGAACACGTGATCGTCCCCAATTCCTATTTCCTGGAGGAACAGGTGGTCAACCGTTCTTACGGCGATCCGCGCATGCGGCTTGTCGTGCCGGTCGGTGTCGCGTACGGGACGGATGCCGACAAAGTGAAGCGCGTATTACTTCAAGCTGCAAAAGAAGAAGAACAAGCAGGCGGTTTCGTCTTGTCAGAACCGGCGCCGTTCGTCAATTTTTCTGCGTTCGGCGAGTCGTCACTCGATTTCGAGTTGATGGTTTGGATCGACAACTCGAACCAGGTCATCGTCACCAAAAGCGCATTGAATTTCCGCATCAACCGGCTGTTTGCAGAACACGATATTGAAATTCCATTCCCTCAGCGAGACCTGCACATTAAAAGCATGCCTGAACCAAACAGGGATTGAAAATTTTGCGGCAAACAAATAGCCATGATGCATACAAGAGGGGGCAAATGATATGAACGAATTTGCAGCGTACTTGGCAAAGATTGATGACCCGGATCACCACGATCGTGTGGAAGAAGTCTTGAAGTGGGTCACGGCAAGCTATCCTCAGCTTGCACCGCGTGTGGCGTGGAATCAGCCGATGTTCACCGATCACGGTACCTTTATCATCGCATTCAGCACCGCGAAAAAACACATGGCGGTGGCGCCTGAAAAAGCGGCAATTGACCGCTTTGAGCAGGACATTAAAGCAGGCGGCCATTCGAGCACAGAGCAATTGATCCGTATGAGCTGGGACCGTCCCGTCGATTACGCATTGCTTGGTAAATTGATTGAATTCAATATCGAAGACAAAGCGGATTATGATAAGTTTTGGCGGTAAATAAAACTATTCCGTAACAAGAGAGTTTTGGTTTTTCTCTTACAACTGAATGTAGGGTAATGAAAAAGGAAGAGACCGCGGTCTCTTCCTTTTGTTATGAAGCTGTTTTCGCTGCAAGTGGTGCTGCGGCGGGCTTGCCGAAATAATAACCTTGGAACAATTCATAGCCTTGTGCTTTTAGCCATAGGAAATCTTCTTCGGTTTCGATGCCTTCTGCAAGCGGTGTTGAACCGACTGCTTGGGCTTTTTCAAGGAAGCTTTGTGCGACTGACTGCTTTTCGGCATCCTGGGCAACGCCAAAAACGTATTTCATATCGAGTTTCATGAAATGCGGTTTTAGTTCGCCAAGAACCTCGGCGGTGCTGTAGCCTTCGCCGACATCGTCTAGTGCGTATTGGAAGCCTCTTGATTTGTAATAGCCAAGAATATGCTTTAAGTGCTCCAAATCGTCGACTTTTTCGGATTCGACGACTTCAAAGACCAGTTGGTCCGGATCGACGCCAGTTTGGTGAGCCAGGTCGATTGTCGAACGCAGGCAAAATTCCGGCGAGTAAATCGAAGTCGGGATGAAATTGATGAATGCTTTTTCGCCTGACAATTGGCCAGCCGCGCGAACAGCAGTCATCCGGCAGACGCGGTCAAGCGCATACAAACGGCCGCGGCTTTTCGCAGCGGGGAAGATTGTATTTGGGTAGATGACCTGGCCGTCGGCATCATGGAAACGCGCGAGCATTTCGTAAGCAAACACATTGCGCTCTTTGTCGACAATCGGCTGGAAGTGGGAGACGATGCGTTCGTTTTGGATGACTTCATCAATCCATTCCATATCGAATACTTGATGCATATCGGTAATCGGTTGGTAGCTTTCCCGGTTGATGCGGAATTCAGCCGATTCGATATCCAGCAGGTCTTCGCAAAAGCTTAAAAATTCGCGGGCCCCGAACTCGCCCATGCGCAGCCGGTTGTCTTTTAAAGAGACGTCCAGGCCTTGGCGCTCTAGATGGTCTATGGCAATTGGGATGATGGAGTGATTCAATTCACCGCTTAGGCGAATATCAAATGTCAGTGTCGAGACAGAACAATTATTACAATTCAAACATGCTCCCCCTTTATGATGTGGTAATTAAAGTATATCCGATGTGACTTAATTCACAAGTATAATTTACAAAGAAGGCATTTAGGGTGGAAAAAGTAAATTACTTACCAAAAAATAGTTAGCTTTATGACCTTGCGATAAATGGCAATGAGTCGGAAGTTTTGCTTAGCTTCCTGTGAAAACGATAAAATGGGCGTATGCATATTTCAGGAGGCGATAAGATGAATGAAGAAATGATATTCCGCCAATGGAAAACATGGCGTGGCATGATCATCAAGCTGCTGGATAAGATGAGTGAAGAAGAGGCGGACCAAATGCCGGCACCGTTCCGCAATTCAATCCGCTGGAATGCCGGACATTTGGCAACGGGCATCGATAGTTTTGTCTCGAAGTCACTCGATACGGAGCCGTTTTTGCCGGAACGCTATAAAGAATTATTCGCAAGTGGCACATCCCCGCAAAATTGGGAAGGCGAAGTGCCGTCATTAGAAGAACTCAAGCAGGTGTTGCGCGACCAGCCTGACCAGATCGAACATGTGACTGCCGGCAAGCTCGACAGCAAATTGCTTGAGCCGTTTCTTGGCATGGAAACGCTCGGGGAAGTCTTGGCGTTCATGATTTCTCACGATGCGCTTCATCTTGGCACGATGAGCGCTATCCGCAAAACGATCAAAATCCAATAAGTAGATAGAAGCCCCGCCTGAAACTATAGGCGGGGCTTTATTACAGGAGTATGACATTGTCATTTCCATGGTCATATCGGCGTGCCGGCCCTTATACAAAATGGTATACTGAAAGCAATTCATTGGAAAAGGTGGCAGGCGGAATGTCTTCATTTACGGAGTTTTGCGGATATATCACAGCGAGCCCGCGTACGCTCGCTGAACAAGTAGTGGAGCGGGTGCTCGCAAAAATCGACCAGGATATCCCGGCAGAGGAACGCTTGCGCGCGGTGGACATGTACGAGGAATTGCTTGGCTATCTTGGCGACACCATCGGCAACGAAGCCGACCTCGAGGTGCCGGATGCACTCATCGAGTGGAGCAAGCAAAATGCAGAGATGCAAGTATCGGCTGGCGGCAAGATTTCAGAGATCGTCGTGCGTTATCCGCCGACGCGCGTCGTCATGGCGGAATTGTTTACGGAACTGAGCGTCAAATCAGGACTCAGCCTGGAAGAGAACGCGCTGGCCATCAAACGCATCAATACTTTGCTCGATGTCAGTCTGAACGAAACTTTCTTTGCATTCGAACGGCTTCAGGAAAAATACGAAGCGGAAATGCAAAGTGAGATGATTGCATTGTCGGCACCCATCGTCCCGGTCGCGGATGATGTTGTCGTGTTGCCGTTGATCGGCTATCTCGACAGCTACCGGGTCAACCACATTTTAACGAATGTCATTCCGCATATCGCGGAGATGGATGTGTATCATGTCATCACGGATTTCTCGGGCGTCTTGACGATTGACGACCAGACCGCAGAAGCGATCCACCATATCGGCAGCACGCTCAGTTTGATGGGCATCCACGTCGTCGTGGCGGGGATGCGTCCGGATTTGGTGCAGACCATCGTCCAATCAGGAATTCAATTAGCCTCGGCGGATGCCTATGCGACCGTCAAGCAAGCACTGGAAAGTTTGGAGAAAATCGAATCTTAATAATGCGAAAACCGGGCCAAGTAGAGGCTCGGTTTTTTTATGCCAGTTAGTAAATATTTCAGCGGAACTGCCGATAATAAAAGAGAAGCATCCAGATGATTAGGTGTTGAAAGCCGAAAAAAATGTAAAATTCTTCATTTAAATCTTCGCTATGTATTGTATATAGCATGATAATAAGCTATCGTTTGAAATAAATAATTCATCTCGAATTCAAAGTAAAAATTTATAGTGGAGGCTCTTCATGAACGAAACCGAACAATTGGAACAGCGCATCCAGGAATTGATGGCGTTATGGGATGCGTCGAAAGAACTTAATTCCCATCTTGATCAGGACAAAGTGTTCGACAATATTTTGCAGCAGATGATGCAAGTTATCGGCGCGGAAGCGGGAACCTTGTGGATCGCGGATGCAGACGGCCAGCAGTTGCAGGCCGTGTCTGCATTCGGTGCAGCAGCTGAAGAAATTCTCGACGTGAAAGTGCCAAAAGGGCAAGGCGTCGTATGGAAAGTACTCGAAACAGGGCAGGCCCAACGCATCGAAGACGTCACAGGGCACGCCGATTGGAACGAACAAATTGACCAGGAGAGCGGATTTATCACCAGTTCTCTCCTGACGGTGCCATTGATTGTCAAAAGCCAGTTGCTCGGCTCGCTGCAATTGCTCAACAAGCGTGACGGCGAATTTTTTACCGAAGCAGACTTGCGCTTGGCAGAAGCGTTGGCGCATCAATCCGCGCTCGCGCTTCATAATAGTCAAATGTACGACGAGCTCAACCACATGCTCATCAGCATGATCCGTACGCTTGCGACGGTGCTCGATGCGCGCGACCCTTACACGGCTGGACATTCGGGGCGCGTCGCGAATTATTCCCTGTGGATCGCACAGAAAATCGGCATGACGCCGCCCGAATGCGAAGAACTGTATAAGGCTGCGTTACTGCACGACATCGGAAAAATCGGCATCCGCGATGAACTGCTCCAAAAACCTGGCCGCTTAACGGCAGAAGAGTTCAGCACGATCCAACAGCATACGGTGATCGGTGCAGGGATTCTTGCGAATATGGAGCCACGGCATGCGATGGAACAATCGGTGGAAACCGCAAAATCCCACCATGAGCGCTTGAATGGCAGCGGCTATCCGGAAGGGCTTGTGGGCGATAAGATTCCCTTGTTTGCGCGCATTGTCAGCGTCGCCGATACCTTTGATGCGATGACGACAGTGCGTTCCTATAGCAATGGCTTCACCCCGCAACAAGGCGCCGCAGAACTCGTGCGCTGCCGCGGGGAGTTGTTTGAAGCGGAAGTGGTCGATGCGATGATCGCCATCTTGGAAGAATGCGATTACGATTTAAGCACGTATAAAACAGAGCGGAGATACCAAATATGAGCATGTTCGATTATTTACTGCTGGGCCATTTGGTCGGGGACTTTTTGCTGCAGACTTCGTGGATGGCGCAATACAAAGCGACCAAATGGCTGCCGCTGCTGGCACATGTCACGGTGTACACAGCTGTCATCGCTTTGTTCGGATTGTTTGCGGGCGGTTTGTCGCTGCCGGCGCTTGCGCTCGTATTTGTGAGTCATGTGGTGCTCGACCGGCGGCACTTTGTCGCGTTTTGGGTAAAGCGCATCCAGATGGTGACAGGGGCCGACAGCAAATGGCTATCGATTGTGGCGGACCAGATTTTCCACCTCTTGTTTCTGGCCTTGGCGATTGCGTTGACATAGGAGTGAGTGAAGATGACATTGAAATCAAAGCATTACACCATTGAAAAAGAATACCCGGTCGATAGGCAGACGGCGTGGGAGCAGCTCGCAGATAATAATCGCTTGAACGATGCGATCGGTTTGTTTCCCGTGAAGTTTCAAGCGAGCCAGACAGAATCGACCGGTTTGATCTACAGGGAAGCGGCAGCGAAAGTGATGCATGTCGTGCCGATGACGTGGAAATCACTGCCGTTTGAATGGCAGGAGCTGGAGTATTACACGACTGAACGGCAATATCTAGACGGGCCGCTCAATTATTACATATTAACGCTGGAATTTTTTGACGTAAGCGAAGGCGAAAAGCCGCGCACGAAAGTCCGGCTGACGGCGGAGTTTTCTCCGAAAAACTTGCTCGGCTATGTGGGCATCCAGGCAACGGGAGTGCCGGCGCTAAAGAAAATCATGGCGTTTTTGGACGATTACCAGCAGGAAGAATCTGAAACAGCCCCGCGTGCGAATAAACGGGCGCCGAAAGTGAACACGGAACAACTCGAAAGCTTAAGCCGTCAATTGGCCAAGTATCCGGTCGCCCCGCAATTCACGGCGCGCTTGCAGCATTACCTCGCCAATAGCACCGACCAAGACGCAGCGGAGATCGTGCCGAAAAATCTCGCGAAGCTATGGGGTATGCCGGTAGAAGAAGTGCTGCGGGGCATGCTGTATGCCACAAAAGCCGGCTTGCTGCAACTGAGCTGGCATGTCATTTGCCCGAATTGCCGCGTCTCTCAAGACAACCACCGCAGCTTGTCGGAACTTGAGCGAAGCTTCCACTGCGACCTGTGCGGCATTGCCTATGACGCAGATTTCGACCAGTCCGTCGAATTGCATTTTGCGGTGCATCCGACCGTGCGCACCGCTTACGCAGAAGTGTATTGCATCGGCAGCCCGCTCATCACGCCGCATGTTATCGCACAGCGCATCGTCCGGGCAGGGCAAACGGTGAATTTCAAGCCGGTAGAAGGCGATACGCCAATGCGCTTGCGCGTCTTGCAATTGAATGACCAAATCCGCATCGGACAGACCGGTGCATTCCGTTACACAGCATCCGGCTGGGTGGAATCTTCCCAGGAAACTGTGGATATTGCCATCGTCAACGACAGCGAAAAAGACATCGTCGTAGCGCTCGAATATGCCGACTGGAGCAAGGAAACGGTGACAGCGGCGAAAGTGACCGCCATGCAAGAATTCCGTGATTTGTTTTCATCAGAAGTGTTGGCGCCGGGGCAGAAAATCGCCATTGGCCATGTGACGATTCTTTTCACAGATCTCAAAGGCTCGACCGCGCTGTACGAAGAAGCGGGAGACGCGAGTGCCTACGGGCGCGTACGCGGTCATTTCGACTTTTTAACTGAACACATCAAGCAAAATTCCGGCAGCGTCGTCAAGACGATTGGGGACGCGGTCATGGCGGTGTTCTCAAAACCCGCAGATGGCGTGAAGGCGGCGCTTGCGATCCAAGAAAAACTGGGTGCCTTTAACGAGCAGACACATGATACACTGCTGTTAAGGATCGGCCTGTTCAGCGGCCCGGCCATCGCCGTCAACTCGAACGATCGACTCGATTATTTCGGCCGCACCGTCAATCTAGCTGCGCGCGTGCAAGGCCAAGGCGACGCAGGCGAAGTGATCATCAGCCGAGCGCTGTTCGAACAGCCGGACGTGGCGAAGCTACTAGATACGCCGCGCTTATCGGCTGAGCCATTTACCGCCGAACTGAAAGGCATCAACGGCGAACAAGCTTTAGTGCGCTTGCGCATGCACGAGATGGCTCATATAGAAGCAGGCTAAATCAGTTCTACTATAGAAAGGAAGTCAGCTATGAAAATCCAGACAGAACAATTCGGCGAACTCGAACTCGCGGACGATCGTCTTTTGACATTCGAGCGCGGCATCCCGGGATTTGAAGAAGAGACAAAATTTGTTTTGCTTCCGGCAGACCCATCAGGCGACTCGCCGTTCTTTTTCCTCCAGTCCACAGAACACGCAGCAATCAGCTTCTTCATGGCAGACCCGTTCGTCTTTTTGCCGGACTACGAAGTAAAGCTTGATGATGCCTTAACCGGGCAATTGAAACTGGACGATCCGTCCGATGCCATCGTTTTGGTAACGGTCACGCCGAATAAAAAAATCGGGGATGCGACAGCGAACTTGAAAGCGCCAGTCGTTATCAACAATAAACAGCAACTCGGCAAGCAAATCGTCCTAAACAACCCGAACTACCAAGTGAAACATCCGCTGTTCCAGCAAGCGGCAAGGCAGGTGTAAGCGATGCTCGTACTCGGACGCAAAGTCGGCGAATCGATCGTCATCGACGATAATATCGAAATCACGGTCACATCCATCGAAGGCGACCTTATCAAACTGGGGATCTCCGCACCGAAAGAAATTCCGATTCACCGGAAAGAAATCTACTTGGAGATTCAGGAAGAGAATAAGAACGCGGTATCGAATGTGATTGATATTAGTGATTTTTTGAAGATGAAAAAATAAAACCTGGAGCGGGCTCGAAACTGAGCTTGCTTTAGGTTTTTTGTTTGCTTTATAAAATTCCCACACTGAGATAAAACAATTTCAAAAAGTTTTTAGAAATTTTTAGAAAAAAGCTAAACATTTCAAATCAGAGACCGATAAAAAGAATGTAAGGCAGTCCAAACGGATTTGGGCGCTTGCAAAAAAACAAAAAAACATTACACGGAGGTAATACACAATGATTATCAATCACAACATCGCAGCACTTAACACGCACCGCCAAATGGGTTCAGCTCAAAGTGCACAAATGGACAGCATGGAGAAATTGTCTTCAGGACTTCGCATCAACAGTGCAAAAGATGATGCAGCGGGTCTTACAATTTCTGAAAAAATGCGCGGACAAATTCGTGGATTAGAGCAAGGTACTCGCAACGCTCAAGATGGTATCTCTATGATTCAAACTGCAGAAGGTGCTTTAAGTGAAACACAGGACATCCTTCAACGTATGCGTGAACTTTCTGTCCAATCAGCCAACGGAACTTCAACTGACGCTGACCGTACGTCAATGCAGGATGAGTTAAACCAGTTAACTTCTGAAATCAACCGTATCGGTAACACGACGGAATTTAATACTCAGAAAGTTTTAAATGGCGGAATTGGTTCAAATGGCGAATCTAAACTTACACTAGCAACGAGTGCAAAAATTATCGGAGCTGAAACATTTGCAGCAGCAGCAGATAATTCTAATATATCGGGAGCTAGTATAAAAGTAGATGGCAAAACTTTTGATGTTACTCAAGCCTTAGCAGATAATGCTACAGGAAGCATTGATGATGTAATTGCTGCTTTAAAAGACTCAACTTCAGGTGGAGTTAAATTATCAGATGTGCTGAATATCGAAAAATCTGGAACCGAAATTGTATACACTAGCAAGTCACAGGGTGCTGCTAGTGAAGTTAAAATTACTACATCGCATGCTGATGAAGCGGCACTGTTAACCACTGCCAATTCGGCAGGTACTGTAACAGAAAATGGAGTGCCTACAACTAGGGAGCGTCACGGGTTAGAAGCAAGTGCCGCTTTAACTGCTAATGATGTAACGTTAGGTACTACGGATTCATTGAAATTTACAATTGGTAATAATAGCGAAGTAGAAGTTAATCTTAATAATAGCGGTGTAGCAAAAACATATGATACTGATAACACAGATACTAATATTGCAAAAGCAGCTATGGAAGATTTAGTGAAAGATTTAAATGCTGCATTACAAGAGTCTGGTATGAGTGACAAAGTTACAGCTTCATTAGGCGCAGATAATAAATTGCAATTCATATCAGAAACGGATAAGGACATCTCTGTTGTAGATGGCTCTGGTACGCCTCTAACTTCATTAGGTGGCGGGCTTAATTCTATTAAAAACGTTGAGCAAGTTGTAGGAGCAGGTGCTGAAGGGTCGGGCTTTAGCACTAAATTCCAAATTGGTGCAAATACAGGTCAATCAATGTCATTAAACGTTAAAGACATGCGTTCAGCGGGTATCGGCATCACAGGTAATGCTGGCCAAGCAGGATTCACAGCTTCAAATGAAATTACAAACGGCACAAATGATATTAAATCAGAAGCTGCTTTAAATATCTCTAACAGAGAAGATGCTTCTAAATCAATTGAGGTTATTGATAAAGCTATTGCTTCAGTATCATCCGAGCGTGGTAAGTTAGGTGCTGTTCAAAACCGTTTAGAACATACCATCAATAACTTAGGTACATCTTCTGAAAACCTAACAGCTGCGGAATCACGTATCCGCGACGTTGATTATGTCGAAGCCGCGTAAGCGAGCGGAGGTACAGTCGTCCTGGCCGGTAACAGCCAGAGATTACGACCGGGTGAATTGCTGGAAAGCCCTGATAGCTTTTATTGCCACAACGCAGCTGGAAACGGCAAACGTGACGGCTAGAGAAAATAAAAGATTGGGCAATCAGCAGCCAAGCTCCTGTCTCGAAAGAGTGGAGAAGGTTCAACGACTAGGATAGACCATCTAAGGCGCAAGCTATGGTGATGAAATCCGTAGGTGACACAGTGTCCATCAGCACTGAAAGATCCGAAGTGCCCGGCCCCTACTAGTATAGAGGGTGAAGATATAGTCTAGTCATTTACGAAAGTAAATGTTCGCACGATGGCGAAAGAAATGATGGAACAAACAAAGAACTCGATTCTTGCACAAGCATCACAAGCAATGTTGGCTCAATCCAATCAAATGACTCAATCAGTTTTACAACTGTTGAGATAATTGATTTTAGGGCGTCTAACCGGGTAACGGGTTAGAGTATAACTGGGTGAATTGCTGGAACTTCCTAAAGCCCCATCAACCACAACGTAACTGGAAACGGTCGGCGTGACGGTCTGAAAATGACGGGGATGCACCAATGGATAATCAGCAGCCAAGCTCCTGTGAGGAAACTCTGGAGAAGGTTCAACGACTAGGATAGACCGTCTAAGGCGAAGGCTATGGCGATGAAATCCGTAGGGCGGCAAGCGCCGTTCGAAGTGCCCAGCCCCTTGAAACTTGAGGGTGAAGATATAGTCTATTCTATGATCGAAAGACATAGCGGCAAAGCAAGCCAACCAAGCACCACAGCAAGTTCTTCAATTGCTGCGTTAATTTTAAACACCAAAAGGAGCCTGATTTTAGGCTCCTTTTTTTATAAGCAAGGTCATGAGGAGGAATTCATATGGATATTGCCGCATTATCAATGTCACTCAGCCAGATGAATGTCCGGCAAGAAGCAAGCGTACTCGTAACGAAAAAAGCAATGGATCAGGCAGAAACGAATAGCGCGAGTGTCGTGAAGATGCTTGAGCAATCCGTGCAGCCGCATATTGGCGGTTCGATTGATTTGAAAGGCTGAACTTAAATATGGAAAGAGGCTGGGGGAATATTTTCCCCAGCCTCTTTCCGTTAGAGAGGAAACTTCTAAGTTTCGCGAATTTCTCTCCATTTATAGACAATAGACCAATAGCTCCGACCTAATTTTTCTGCAATTGTTTTATCCGTAAAGCCCTGGCTTTTCATCAACCGTATTTGATTGCATTCTTCTTCGGAATAGTTTTTGTTGCGTTCAGATGAACTGGCGATGACTGAGTATTCTGGATGCGACTCTCTGTATCTTGAGATTTCCTTTTCGAAACGAAAATCCCAATTTGTCTTATAGAACATAGAGGGGCAGTCCAAGGCTTCTTTATAGACAAGCTGAAGAAACTTCAATGTTTCGCTTACTTTTGTGGTTTTTAGCACGTAGCCAAAACCATCTTTTCTTTTATTTAGTCGCATTTCTATCGAGAAGGTCGAAAAAATGTGAGTTTGTAACTTACTAAGGTCTTCTCGCGAAAAACATTGCAAATATAGATAGATGTGCGGAGTGAGATAGATTCGCTTTTTTAAATTATTCTTATCCACTGTTATGGACAATGATCCGTCATCTAAAAATAAGGTGGTAAGAAAAATAGGGAGGTTACAGAGTTTTAACATTTCGTCGGAGATGACTTTATTTCCATCGACATTATAAAAGTGAGGAAATAGTTCAGTGAAGAGCGGAAGAGAGGGGGAAAGTAGTAGCGTGTTTGTGGAATTAAAATAAAAATAGGAAGGCAATAAATTATACTTCCAAATGCGATAATCAAGTTGCTGGATACAGAAATGTTCTCGGTAACTATTATTTTTTCTGCGGGAACCCGGGTAGATTTTTGTGATTTCACCATCTCCCATAATGCTTGCTATCAATACATTTTGTTCTATAGCAGTCAGGTTCAATAACTCCACTGAAACTCCTCCTTTAAGAACGTTTGTTCCCTTTAATTATATATCTATTCTATTTTAAATACTAGCTGGAGAAAATTTTTAAGTAGTTTTCAAAGTTGTGTAAGAGAGCGTAAAATATCTTGTGTAAATGAATAAATAGAAAAAGGAAGACCTTTTCTTGTAGAATTAAGTCACCACAACCAATTCACAGAAAAGAGGCCTTCCCTATGACTCAGTTTACAACAGATATTATGCAAGCTCTAGTAAAAAAAGAAGACATCTCCGAAGTTTTTCGCAAACATTTGGAGACGGCGGTGAATACACTTCTTCAAACGGAACTAACAGCGTTCCTGGATTACGAAAAATACGACCGCATCGGGTTTAATTCCGGCAACTCACGCAATGGTGTCTACACGCGGACACTCCATACGGAGTATGGGGATTTAGAGCTTTCGATGCCACGGGACCGGAATGGCGAATTCAACCAACAGACGGTCGCTCCGTACAAGCGCTCAAACGATACGCTGGAAGCCTTCGTTATTCATATGTTCCAAAAAGGCGTGACCATGTCCGAGATTTCGGACCTGATCGAGAAAATGTACGGCCATCATTACACGCCACAAACCATTTCCAATATGACGAAAGTCATGAGCGAACAGGTCGAGGCGTTTAAATCTCGTCCGTTAGAACAGCGTTATGCGTGTGTCTATCTAGATGCAACTTACATTGCCCTCAAGCGCGACACGGTCTCGAAGGAAGCCGTCTATATTACGATTGGCATCCGAGAGGACGGCTCAAAAGAAGTCTTGGCCTATACAGTGGCACCTACGGAATCCGCATTTGTTTGGGAAGAAGTCCTGTTGGACTTGAAAGAGCGCGGTGTCGAAGAGGTGCTTTTGTTTATCTCCGACGGCTTAAAAGGCATCACTGATCGCATCTTCGCGGTCTTTCCCGATGCTCAATATCAGGCGTGCTGCGTCCACTTGTCGCGTGGGATCCGCCACAAAGTTCGCGTTACCGATCGCAAGGAGATTCTGGATGATTTCAAATCGGTCTACCGGGCAGAGAACCAAGAACTGGGTGAAAAAGCGTTGAAAGCCTTTGTCGACAAATGGAAAACGGCCTATCCCAAAGTGGCGAAATCGTTGGAAGCGAATCCCTATATTTTCACTTTCTACAGCTTCCCAAAATCCATTTGGCGAAGCATCTATTCAACGAACCTGATCGAATCGTTCAACAAGAACGTAAAGAAATACAGCAAGCGCAAGGAGCAATTTCCGAACGAAGATTCCTTGGATCGCTTCCTGGTTTCCCAGTTCGAAATCTATAACCAGAACTTCTCCACCCGTTGCCATATCGGATTCGATCAAGCTCGTGCAGAGCTGACTGAGATGTTCAAGCAAACCTAATCGATATACATACAAGAAAAGGATTTACTTATTTACACATAATTATTGACGGTCTCTTGTGTAAGCGTGAAACGGTAAAAAGTCACAGCTTTCATTCTAAACAAAACTAACTGGTATACAGCTCACCCCCAATCCGCCTATTCTTTTTTCCTGCATCTTCTTGTAAACTAGACGAATAAATGGAAACGGAAGGTGTGGAAGAGTATGATGGGGCCGATCAATTCAAATTGGCTGTTTCAGTCGGCGATGAGTTCGCTTCAGCAGACATCGTCAATGAACGGAAGCGGAGCGGCGAACAGCCAAATGCCCGGGATGGCGGGACCAGGGTCGTTTATGATGTTGTTGATGGCGGCGATGATGGAAAATGTCCAGCAAATGCAAACGCCTATGCAGCAAGCGCCGGCCGCGAACAGCTTGTCTTTCACGACGCCGGCAAGTTCTTCGTATAATCCGGCCGTCGCGAATCTGACGATGCAGCATAAAGACGTGGCGACGAGCGCTGCGGATCAAAGCGATCTGAAATTCCGGCCGGTCCAGTTTTTAAAATTGGATGGGCAGCTCGACGGGAAATTGAGCGGCACAGCGGTGCATTTCATTGAAGCTGGCAAGAAATACGATATCGACCCGAATCTATTGTCTGCGATTGCGGTGCACGAAACCGGAAACGGCTCATCGCGTGCGGCAAATGAGAAAAATAATATCGCCGGTATGATGGGCAAAAACGGGCTGCGCAGCTATGAGTCGGTAGCAGACAGCATTTACGATATGGCGCGCAATTTGCGGCAGAATTATTTGAACCAAGGCAAGGAAAGCATCGCGCAAATCGGCGCGAAATATGCTCCGGTCGGCGCGGCGAACGATCCGACCGGCCTCAACAACCATTGGACACAAGGTGTCAGCAAATTTTATACGCAACTCACATAAGATAAGGCAGGCTCTTTGCGAGCTTGTCTTATTTTTTTGATTCTGTACTAAAAAAAAAGCAAATCGTGCCGATAATAAGGATAGAGAGCTTTTTAGATCGATTTGAGAAGACGGGGAGTGTCGTCATGGAAGTCACTAATCAAGCAATGCCACAGCTTCAAGAGGCCAGCAAAATAGAACCTATCGTTGCAAAAGAAACGGGAATTCCTGAAAAAAACCAATTCCAAGAACCCGCTCAGCCTATTACAAAAGAAATGGTGGCGAATAAAGTCGCCGTCATGAACGAATTTTTAGTACCAACTGAAACCAATATTAAATTCCAGCTGCACGAGCAATTGGAAGTGTATTACGTGCAAGTGATCGATACCAAAACCGATGAAGTGCTGCGAGAGATCCCGAACCGGAAGTTCTTGGACATGTACGCCTCGATGGCCGAAATTACGGGCATGATGATCGATGAAAAACGATAAGACAGGAGTGAACGAGCTATGAGCGCAATGCGAATCGGCGGATTGGCTTCCGGGATGGACACCGACTCCATCGTAAAACAAATGATGCAAATACAGAAAATGCCATTGGATAAACTGATGCAGCAAAAAGTCTGGACCGAGTGGCAGCAAGAAGCGACACGCGAGCAGAACCTTGCGTTCTCGAGTTTGCGCACGAGCGCCAGCAATTTGCGCTTGCAGTCGAGCTTCAATGCCTATAGCGCCGAAACCACAGGGTCCGGCAGCGCGAAAGTGACAGCGGGCGCAACAGCGATGAGCGGGAAGTATGATGTAGAAGTAAAGGCGCTGGCAACTCCTGCGAAATATACTTCTGCGACAGGGATTCAAAGAACACCGGAAGAAGCAGCTAAATCGACCGACGCCATTGGTGTTGCCGGAAGAATTCTTGTAGACGTCGGAGGGGAAACTGATGTCGAAGTAAACATTACAGCAGACATGACCTATAAAGCGGTCGCAGATTTGTTGCAGTCGGAAACAGCAGGCAGCGTGCCCGCTCTTCGCGTCAATTTTGATGACACCACTTCACGCTTTTTCATTTCCTCGAAAGAACTAGGCCAGGCGCAAAACTTTAGCTTATCTTTCAAGACTGCTGACGGGGCTACAGATAATCCAGAGCTCAGCAAACAAATCACCGGCACAAACGATTTATCAGTTACAACAACCAACGGGGCAAATGGTTCTATCGTTATCGATGACGTTGAAGTAACCGGTCTAACCAGCAATAAAACAACTGTTAACGGGCTGACGATTGAGATGCTCAAAGTTGATACAGACGGTTCATCGTCCATAACCGTTAGCTCCGATCCAGAAAAGCCGGTACAGATGCTTAAAGATTTTGTAGAAGCATATAACAAAACGATCGAAGATTTGCAAAAACAGATTGTGGAAAAACGCTACCCGGATTTCCAGCCGCTTTCGGATGAACAGAAAAAAGACATGAGCGATAACGAAATCGAATTATGGGAAGAAAAAGCGCGCAGCGGCTTGTTGCGTAATGATCCCGTAATGAAATCGGCGCTGCAGGACTTGCGCCGTGCATTCATGGACAAAGTCGGCGGTATCGGGGAGGGCAGCATTAATTTATTGTCCCAAATCGGCATCAACACAGGCGATTACCGCGAAGGCGGGAAATTGTTCATCGATGAAGATAAATTGAGGACCGTTCTTTCAGAAAAACCGGATGAAGTGATGAACTTGTTCACGGTCCGCAGTGCAGCTGGCGACGGAATCGGCGCGCGCGTCTATGACAAGCTGAACGACATCGTCAAGAACCTGAGCTCACAGGCGGGCAGCCCGGCAAGCGCCGTCGACAACAGCACCATGTCCAAAAAATTGCGCCGCATGGAAACGGAAATCACGCGCTGGCAGGACCGTTTGACGAGCATCGAAGACCGCTACTGGAGCCAGTTCACGGCGATGGAAAAAGCGCTCAGCAAAATGAATTCACAAAGCGCTTGGATGCAGCAGAATATGTTCGGAGGCATGTAATGGAGAACAGGCTCGATGGGCTCACCGAATTTTTGGCGCAGACACAAGTGATTTACGAACAAGCGAAATTGATTGATTCAGATATGGATAAAAATGAACTGGCACAGCTCGAACGGCTTCAGGAATTATTCGATAGCCGGCAAGAGACCATCGAAGCGCTCGCTGCACAAGGAACGAGCGAATGGTCAGCAGATGAACAAGCGATCATCGCCAAAATCCAGCAGACAGAAATTCAGCTGAAGCCGCTCATGCAGACGGTGCAGGAACAGTTTTCGGCACAGATGACCCGGCTCGGCCAAACAAGGAAAGTCTCCGGGAAATATGCCGGTGCTTACCGCCAGACCGCGAGCGGCGGTTCATTTATCGACCAACGCAAGTAAGAGAGGGGCACTATAATGGCAACGATCAATCCATACCAGACTTACCAGCAAAATTCCGTCATGACCGCATCTTCCGAAGAGTTAACCTTGATGCTCTATAACGGCTGCTTGAAATTCATCAAACTCGCAAAAAAAGCAATGCTAGATAAACAGTTTGAAGAAAAGAACAAAAACTTGCTGAAAGCGCAGGCTATCATTCAGGAACTGCGCAGCACCTTAAACCCGGACATCGCGCTGTCGAAAGAACTCGAACAGCTGTATGAATACCAAAACAACTCGCTCATGGAAGCGAATATGAAAAACGACGCAGCGGCACTCGACGCAGTTCTCGCAGATGTAACAGAACTGCGCAACACCTGGAAGCAAGCCATGGCATTAGCAAAACAATAAGGGATGGTAGTTGGGTTGGAGTATTGGAAACATGAGGACAGCGATAAAAATCGCTCCAGGCGGATGCTTTCCGCGGGCACGGCCTCAGCCGCTTCGTCGCTGAAGCTCCTGCAGGGTCTTCGGCTCGCGCTATTCCCGCAGGAGTCACCGCCTTACGCTTTTTCGGCTGAGTTCCCAAGCTTGGTTGCAAATATCTTTCGATTTACCGTCAAAAGATATGGAGCAAAACAGCGCAGACTCCTGGGGGATCAGTGAAGTGCTGAAATCCATTCGGGCGCCTAGCCCGAATTAGTTCAGCGCGAGCCCCCCGGAAAGCCAGCTGTTTTGCGGAATATCGCAAACAGTGAACTCTCACAGGCTCACTATTCAACTCAACAAATATCCAAAGTGAAATGAGGTATGGACGTGGATAAGACATCTTGGTTAGGCATCATCTTGGGCGTACTTGTGCTCGTCGGCGGCATGGCCTTGAAAGGGTCCAGCCCGGCCGCACTATATAACCCAGCCGCATTGGTCATCATTTTCATGGGCACCGCTGCCTGTATCTTGATCGCCTTTCCGATGGATGAAGTAAAGCGCATCCCGGGGCTGTTCAAAGTCCTGTTCGGGGAACAGAAAACATTGTCGATCAAAGAAATGATTCCAATGTTCACCGGCTGGGCAATGGTCGCAAGAAAAGAAGGCTTGCTCGCCTTGGAAGAGCGTGCAGAAGAAGTAGAAGACCCATTTTTGCAGCGCGGCTTGAAGATGGTCGTCGATGGCCAATCGCTCGAGCATATCCGTGACTTGATGGAAGAAGACATCGCGGCAATGGAAGACCGCCACGAACTCGGCGCAAAAATTTTCACCCAGGCCGGTACATATGCGCCGACACTTGGCGTACTTGGTGCCGTTATCGGTCTCGTTGCGGCGCTCGGCCATTTGGATGATGTGGCATTGCTCGGGAAATCGATTTCGGCGGCCTTTATTGCGACGCTGTTCGGAATTTTCACGGGATATGTGCTGTGGCACCCATTCGCCAATAAATTAAAGCGCAAATCCGAACACGAAGCGCGCGTGAAACAAATTATGCTTGAAGGCTTGCTTGCTGTACAAGAGGGCTTGCCTGCACGGACTGTAGAAGAGAAACTTTTGACGTATCTGCCGGCTAAAGACCGTGTGCTAGAAGACGAACAAAAGAGTGGTGTTGAAGTTGAAGCGTAAACACAAGCACGAGGAACATGTCGACGAATCCTGGCTCATTCCATATGCCGACATCTTGACGCTGCTCTTGGCACTATTTATCGTGCTGTTTGCGGCAAGCGAAGTCGATGCGAAAAAATTCAAGGCCATTTCCGAATCGTTCAATGTGGAATTGCAGGGGGGCACTGGGCTGCTTGACCAGTCAGCGCCAGTGGAACTGGACACCGACACTTCGCCATTTGCGATCATTCCTGAAGAAGGCATGACCGAGGAAATGATGGAAGAAGTGGAAGCTGTGCGCGACCGCCAGGAACTGGGCGAGTTCCAGGAGAAAATCGAATCGTATATCGATGAAAAGGGCTTATCGCCGAAGCTTCAGACAGAGTTGACCGATAAAGGGCTCATGCTGACGATTAATGAAGGCGTCTTGTATCAATCCGGAAGCGCGAATATCGACGAGCAGGCGCGTACGATCGCGAGCGAATTATCAGAGCTGCTCGTCAGTGATCCGCCGCGGATGATCTACATCGAAGGCCACACAGATAATGTGCCGGCAGCTGGCGGCGAGTTTGAATCGAATTGGGAACTCAGTTCGGCACGTGCCATCAACTTTATGAAAATTTTGCTGGAGAATGGCGACTTGGACCCTAGAAAATTCAGCGCGACCGGCTACAGTGAATACCAGCCGATCGCTAAGAATGACACAAAAGAGGGGCGTGCGCAAAATCGCCGCGTCGAAGTGCTGATTTCGCCTTATAAAGATCAGCCCGAAACCAAAGAGTAAGAGGTGGATAATGAAAAAAGTATTGTTGGTCTTATTGATTGCGGCGCTTGTGGGTGCTGGAGGGGCGATTTATTTTCTCCTAACGCAAAAAGATGTGGATGCAGATGCACCGCTGACAGCCGATGAAATGGTGGAGCTGAGCATCGACACGGAAGAAATCACGACAAATCTCGCCACGCCGGCATCTTATGCAGTGGTTCAGTTTAATATTTTATCAGCGGATAAAAAAGTAAAAGAAGAGATGGAAAAGCGCCATGCTGAAGTTCGGGCTGCGGCAATCGCAACCGTAGCGGGCATGGAAAAAGAACAGCTGGTTGGCACAGAAGGCATTACCTTGCTCCAGGATGAAATGACGGCACAGCTCGAAAGCCTGGTCGGCAAAGGAAAAGTGGAACGCGTGCTTGTCACGCAATTCAAAGTGCAATAATGTTTTTTTAGAAAAAGGCTAAACATTTTTCAAGAATGGCCGATATTAGTAGTATAGAAAGTAAAGCGAATAGTCCCGGACAACGTAGAACTGATTGCGATAAGAAACTAGGTGATCCATTTGACAACCCCGAAACTGGACAATTGCCCCAGCTGCGGAGCGCTCTTCTTGCGTGATCAAATCGCTTGCTGCTTGAAATGCCACCAGGATAATGAAACGGCATTCAAAAAAGTCTATATGTTTTTGCAAGAGCATGCACACCGGAACGCGTCTCTCGAAGATGTCCATCTATTCACCGGCGTCTCTGTCCATAAGATTTCTGAATTCCTGCGGGAAGGGCGGATTTTGACAGGAGATTATCCAAATCTCGGTTATCCGTGCTCCCATTGCAAACAGCTCATCCATCGCCACATGCTCTGTGAAGACTGCCGACTGGAGTTTTTAAGAAGCGCCAACGAGATCCTGGCTGAAGATGGGGATTGGGCAAACAGCAACCAAGCGCACTGGAAATTAAAAAAATAAATCGAAGAAATAATCTTAAGAGGTGGTGAAGGAATGAATATTGATAAAACGAATAGTTCTTCCTTTATACAATCTTATCAAAAACAAATGCAGGTGACGCCGGCTCAAAAGGCGCGCCCGCTTCAAAAGGAAGACCATCTGCAGATTTCAAGTGAGGCGAAGGCGATGTTCGAGAAGAATACGGAAGCGGATATCGCCCGTCAGGAAAAAATACAGCTGCTGAAGGCGCAGGTTGCCTCTGGTGAGTACCAGGTCGACCAAGACAAGGTAGCTGAGAAAATCCATCAGTACTGGTTTGACAAATGACAGTTGAGCGATGGAAAGAGAGGGAACTCCGGTGTTGAAAATGATGACCGCAACACTTGATGAGCTGATCGTAATACAGCAGCAGTTGATCCGCTACGCGGAGCGCAAGCAAACGGTGCTGATTGAGCATAAAGTCGATGAGCTGACAGAACTCGTCAAAGAAGAAACACGGCTGATCCGCAGGCTTGGGCAACTGGAAGATGAACGAGAACGCCTGGTGATTGAAGTGCTCGAAGAACATCCTGGGCTCAGCTTCAGCCAGTTCACGGAGCAATTGACCGATGAAACGGCCAAACAGGCGCTGCAGGAACAATTAACGACCTTGAAACAATTGCTCATGGAACTGCAAGCGAAAAACCGCCAGAACGAGAAACTGGTGCAAGATTCCGTAGATTTTATCGCGGGCATGATCGGGCACATCACGACGCCTGCTAAACAGCCATACAATTACCAGCCTCAATCCAGCAACAAAAATACACAGTCAACCAATCGGGGCTTTTTCGATACAAAAGCGTAAAGTCCCGCGAAGAAAGCAGGGGATCACGTGTCAACTTTTCACACTTTGGAAACCGGCAACCGCGGCTTGTCTGCAAGCCAGGCGAGCCTCTCCACGACCGGCCAAAATATCGCGAATGCCAATACGAAAGGCTACTCGCGCCAACAAGTGAATACGAGTTCCTCTGTTTCTCTTGACGTCTGGACCAAACAAGGCGCAGGCCAGCTCGGGACCGGTGTTTCCATCGACTCAGTGATGCGTGTGCGGGACCGCTTTCTCGATCAGCAGTACCGCGGACATACCGCGGAATTTGCAACATGGCAAGCAAAGAGCGAGGCGCTTGGAAATGTCGAAACGATTCTCGGGGAGCCGGGAGATAACGGCCTCAATGCTTCGATGGGCCGGTTGTGGAATGCTTGGCAAGACTTGGAAAGCGATCCATCGAACCTTGCCGTACAAGCAGTCGTAAAAGAGCGGGCGCAAGCATTTGCGGACGTGGCAAAAACGATTGACCGGTCGATGGGCGATTTGGCCACAGAGTTGACAGAGCGTACAACGGCAGCGGAGAAAGAAGCGCAGACCTTGATCTCGCGAATTGAAGAATTGAACAAAAACATCATGCGGACAGGCCCGCAGGCAAACAATCTGCGCGATGAACGCGACGCGGCCGTCGACAAATTGTCTCAGTTGATGGACATCAAAGTTTCAGAAAAAACAGATGGCAGCTATGCGCTAACACTAGCGGCAAACAATCAGCCGGTGAAAGCCGGCGAAGCACTCGAGCCTGAGACAGCCGGCGGCAAGCTTGGCGGACTCGCGGAAGCCGCAGCTACTGTCACGAGCTACCGAGAAAACGTTAACGTCGCGGTGACAGAATTCGCTGAAGCGAACGGCAATGTTTTTGAAAATACGGCAGCAGGCGAATTGCGTGTGGCAAAAGATACCAAGCTCGAACTGCCGAACGGCCTTGATGAAGACGTGAAAAAAGTGCAAGCCGATTTTCGGGCACTGGTCAGCGGCTTAGGTGCGGAAGCACAGAGTGCAGGCTATGCGGTTTCAACGCAACAGCAATTGATGGTATCGACCGAAAACCGCCGCCAGTCAGTCGCGGGTGTTTCGCTGGATGAGGAAATGTCGAACTTGGTGAAATTCCAGCATGCCTACAATGCAGCAGCGCGCTTGGTGTCGACCACCGATGAAATGCTTGATACAATCATTAACCGAATGGCTGCACGCTAAAGCTGATAAACGGAGGACAATCCAATGAGAGTAACCCAACAAATGATGCATCAAAATTCCGTCAACCATATGCAGCAAAATCTCGGGCGCTTTGAGAAAACCAACTTGCAGGCATCAAGCGGTAAATTGCTCCATAAACCGTCCGACGATCCGCAAGCGGTGGCTAAATCGATGAGCTTGAAAACTGTCATGTCGGCAAATGATCAATTTGAACGCAATATCGGAGATGCCAACTTATGGCTGGATGAAAATGATCGCTCCATCCAAGCGATGGTCGATGTCACCCAGCGCATCCGGGAGCTTGGGGTTCAAGGCGGGAGCGGAATATTATCTCCAGAAGATCGCGAATTGATTTTCAAAGAGGTCGGCGTGCTGAATGAGCAATTACGCCAATTTGCCAACTCGGAAGTTGATGGAAGATATTTATTTGGGGGTACGGATGGTACGGTGAAGCCATTTCCAACAGCTACTTCATTTGAAACAGTCGATGTTGACGGCCCGGTGAAAACGGCTAAAATCGGCCCGGGCTTACAAGTTGAAATTGGTATTCTGCCTCAAACGCTCGTCGGCAATGCAGAAGATCCGAGCAATTTGTTCTGGGTGGTCGGCCAACTTGCTGACAGCATCCAAGCGGGCGGGCAAGTTGGACTGGATGGCATTGACGAAGCGCTGGAACGTTTATTAACCGCAGCGGCTGAAAACGGCGCCCGCCAAAACCGAATCGAAGCGACCGAAAGCCGCATATTGGACGCCAAGCTTTCTCTTGGATCTGCGTTATCTTCTATAGAAGATGTAGACTATGCTGAAATACTAATAAAGTTAAAAAGTGAGGAAAGCATTTACCAAGCGAGCCTGTCATCATCTGCCAAGATCATGCAGACAAACTTAATGGATTTTCTTCGATAAACGGCGGATGCATACAGGCATCGGCTGTTTTTATTTTTAGAAACCCAGTTATGGGAACTTTGAGTCCGATCAAACAACTTAGAGAACAAGAGAATTCCTTGAGTGGCTGCTATCCATTTCATTACATAAGAAAACCCGTATTTCCAGGAGTAATCTGGAAATACGGGTTTTTTTGTTGCTATAGCAATCAAATATAAAATGGATAATTTTAGGACTTCATCGTATTGACTAAGCCCATCATATCGTCCGCAAAAGAAATCGCGCGGCCTTGTGATTGAAAGAGGCGCTGCGTGGCGATCAGTTCGGTCATTTCGCTCGCCATGTCAACGTTTGAAGTTTCCAGCACCGCTTGGGAAATAGCAGAACCTCCGAGTTCCAAGGCGCCGGCTGCAATTTGCTCGGCTTCAGTCCCAGGCAAGCGGTAGCGGTTATCGCCTGTTTTTTCCAGTAGGGCGGTCCGGTTAATTTGAGCGGTTCCGAATTGGAAAGTTTCAGCCGCTTGGCCGGCATAAGTTGCCGTCACGAAGCCGTTTGTCCCGATGTTCAATTCTTCGTATCCCGCTGCAAGCGTGATCGGCGTTCCATCAGCGTCCAGCACTGAATCGCCCGAAGCGGTGACAAGCGCCAATCGCTCGCTGCCTGCAATCGGCTCGGCTTGGAACGATCCGTTTCTAGTGTAATAAATGCCCTCTTCGTTCGAGACCCGGAAATAGCTATTCGGGGAATCGATGGCAAAATCCAATTCACGGCCGGTTTGCTGCATTTGGCCGAGCGAATGCCGGGTGACGCCGTCGGATAACAGCGTCCCTCCGCCAATGCGCAGACCGTTTGGCGTGCTCCGGCCGATTTCATTGGCAGGGCCGGCTTGCTTGTTGACGCTATGAAGCAGCGTGTCTGCAAAATTAGCTTCTTGTTTTTTATAACCGGTCGTATTGACATTGGCGACGTTATTGGCGATCATGTCGATTTTCTTCTGCAGTTCGCGCATTGAGCTGCTCGCTGCGTTCATTTGGATGTTCATCTGTTTGGCTCCTTATTAAACCCGCCCGATTTCATTGACCGCTTTTTCCATGCTGCGGTCATAGGCCTGGATTACTTTTTGGTTGGATTCAAATCCACGATAAGCGGTCATCATATCGGTCATCGTTCGTGTCAAATCGACATTCGACTGTTCGATGAAGCCTTGCTTGACGAATCGTTCAGCATCTTCAGCGAGTGCCGGTGCGTCCGCGTCGTCTCCCGCCCAAGCAAGCAAGTTATGGCCTTGCTTGATCAGTTGTTCCGGCTCATTTGCAGTCCCGATCCATAAGCTTCCGGCATTGGTTCCATCCGCTAGGGTAAGGCCGCCATTATTTTGAACAGCAAAGCCGCTATCGCCGACTTGCAGCGGCTGAAGGTTATCGCCAAGCACTCGCTGGCCGAAGCTGGTGGCAAGAAATCCTTCCGCATCGACCGTAAACTGTCCATTTCGCGTATAGCGAACGTCGCCTTCTTCGGTTTCAACCGCAAACAACAAAGTGCCGCGCTCGCCGGTTTCGGCATCCGGCAATAAATTATCGTCGACCAAAGCCAAATCGGTGGCGTTGCCTGTTTCGCGTATCGGCCCCTGCAAAAATGAAGGAATGGCTTCTTGGACGTAGACGCCAGTGGAGAGCCTGCCAATCGGCGCAGGCTGATTGGCATTTTGCGCCTTAATCAATTGCTGTGGAAATGAACGAATTGCCGATTCGTCTGTCTTGAATCCCGGAGTATTGGAATTAGATAGATTATTTGTCAATATTTGTTGATTTCTATTTTGAGACATCATTCCCGAAGTCGCTGTGTATAATCCTCGAAACATATTACCTATTCACCCTCTATTTTTTAGTCTTTAGAACTATTAGTTCAATGTGATATTCTCATTTTAACAGAAAACCGTAGATTAAATGGAAAAAATAGTAGAATTTTTTTATAAAATAAAATAGCCAAAATAAAAAAAGCATGATACTATACCGAGGTAGTGATGACTCAAAATGATTCTAAAAGACGAGTTTAAAGAAAAATATACCCATATCATGACGAAAATAGCAAACTTATACGAAAGTTAAGGACGCAAAGCTACGGGTCTAACTGTCTAAGACACAGGATCGCCGGGCTACCGAAAGATGGTAGATTTGACTCAAATCCGCCTTTTTCAAAGTGGGTTTTTTATTTGGGCAAATTTTAGAAACGGGGGAGAAAAAAGATGAATATCTTTCCATCAAGCATTCAAAAAATGGAGCAAGCGTTGTCGACTTCAACACTCAAACAACGTGTCCATGCAGGAAATATCGCCAATGTCGACACGGCCAACTACAAAAGCAAGCAAGTGAATTTTCAGCAGGCGATGGAACAAGCAAGTGCTTCACAGATGAAGAGCTATCGTACCGATACACGCCACCTGGAGTTTCAAAGCGGGCAAGGGGCCTCGCCGGTGACAGTCAACCACAATACAAAAATGACGCCGAACGGCAATAATGTCGATATGGATTTTGAAATGGCGGAGCTTGCGAAAAACCAATTATGGTATAACGCCGTTACAGAGCGCGTCAACGGCAAGTTGTCCAGTTTGAGTTCAGTCATCAATGGAGGGAGATAAAGTGTATGTCTTTATTTAATGGCCTGAACATTAGCGCATCCGGCCTCACCGCCAATCGTTTGCGGATGGATGTTGTGTCTTCGAATATTGCCAATGCCAATACGAACCGCGCTGAATTGGTCGACGGGGAATGGGTACCGTACCGCCGCAAGACCGTGGAATTATCGACAGCCGGCACATCGCCGTTTGCCAAACAGCTGACGGCAGCCATGGAAAATAAAGGAGCCGGAGCCGGTGTAAAAGCGAGCGCGATCCGCGAAGATGCGACGCCATTTCCTGTTACCTACGATCCAGAGCATCCGGATGCCGATGCAGAAGGCTACGTACGCACATCGAATGTGGATCCGATTAAGGAAATGGTCGATTTGATGTCGGCGACGCGTTCCTATGAAGCAAACGTCACCGCGATGAACGCTTCAAAAAGCATGTTTATGAAAGCACTTGAAATCGGAAAATAACGAAGTTTAGTTTAGGAGGGGCAGCATGGATAAAATTGCACAGTTGCAGACGCCGTTTCTGCAAAATCAATTCTTGGAAAAAATGCAACCGGAGCCGCAAGCGACAGGGTTCGGAGATGTCTTCAAGAATGCATTGAAAGAAGTCAGCGCGGCGCAAAATGTATCCGATAAAAAGACGGATCAATTGTTGACGGGCGAAGTGAAAGATGTCCATGAAGTGATGATCGCTTCGCAAAAAGCGAGCTTGTCGCTGCAAATGACGATGCAAGTGCGCAACAAAGTAGTGGAAGCGTACCAAGAAGTGATGAGAATGCAGGTATGAAAACGATTAAGGTGTGCGTTCAATGAAAGAGAAGTTCGAAACTTATAAAACCAAAACAAAAGACTCCTGGGGCAGTTTATCGAAAGCGACCAAATGGCTGATGGCCGCGTCCTTTTTCATCACATTACTTGCCCTAGGGCTTTTTGTTTTCTTCAATAGCCAAACGAATATGTCGCCTTTGTACTCCAATCTGGATCCTGCGGAAGCAGGCGAAATCAAGGCGGCGATTGAAACCCAAGGAATTCCAGTCGAAGTGTCAACGGACGGTTCGACCATCTCCGTCCCGGACGAGCAAGTTGCCAGCTTGAAAGTAAGCTTAGCGGCAGAAGGTTTGCCGAAAAACGGCAATGTCACTTACGGCATATTCAGTGAAAATATGGGGCTCGGCATGACCGACCGCCATTTTGACGTTGTCGAACGCGATGCGATGCAAAACGAACTTGCGTATTTGGTAAAACAAATCGCCGGCGTGACTGATGCGAACGTCATGATCACCTTGCCGAAAGAAAACGTTTGGTTGACCGATGAAGAACAAGTATCGACCGCATCAATTGTCATCCAAGGCGATGGCACCTTGAATTTGGACCAGAAACAAATCAACGGTTTGTATCATTTGGTCAGCAAATCAGTGCCGAATCTGCCGATGGAGCAAATCGTCATCATGGACCAAAACGGACAAGTATTCGAATTGCAAGATACAGGAGCACCGGACACCAATTTGACGGTGTATCAGCAAAACCGCGAAATCCAGCAAGGCATCGAACAAGACATACAGCGCGAATTGCAGCAGATGCTCGGGCTCTTGCTCGGGCAGGACAAAGTCGTTGTTTCTGTGATGGCGAATATCGATTTCACGAAAGAAAAACGCGAAGAACAATTGGTGGAGCCAGTGGATCTCGAAACGGGCGAAGGCATCGACATCAGCGTTGAGCGGATTGTTGAAACTTACGCAAGTGAAGGCGCCGCCTTGGCAGATGATGCCGGAACCGGGGAAACGGATATTGCCAATTACCCCGCAGCAGATGGATCTGGGACGAGTGAATCCGAACGGACTGAAGAGCGCATCAACCGGGAAGTCAACCGAATTAGCCGCCAAATCGAGATGAGCCCTTATGTCATCGACGATATTACGATCAATGTCGGCGTAGAACCGCCAGTGCCGGACAATCCGGCAAGTTTGACTGAGCAGAACATGACGGATATCCGCAATTTACTCGGGAATACGGTCAGCGCTTCGCTCAGCATGAACGAATTCCAACCGACGCCGGCAGAGCTCGACGACCGAATTTCCATCTTTGCGACAGAATTCCAAGGTCGTCCGGAGTTGGCCGAAGAAGAGCCAGTCACGACTTTCTGGACAGGCGTTCCGCTTCTTTGGTACGTAGTGGCCGGCGTGGCCATTATCCTGTTGGCAGGCATCATTCTCCTTGTGGCCAAGAGACGCAAAAAGCAGCAGGAAGAATTAGCGGCAGAGCTTGAGATGGATTATTTCGAGCGAGCGGCTGCGAAAATGCAACCGGCAGCAACCGAACAAGACGGTGGAGTCGATTTGTCGGAATTTAATAATCGTACCAATCCGAAGCGCAAAACCATCGAGAAGCTTGCGAAAGGGCGTCCTGATGATTTTACAAATCTACTGCGCTCATGGATGGCGGATGATTAGGGGAGAATTGAATGGTAGAACGCATTAAAGAATTGACAGGAATCCAAAAAGTCGCCGTATTGCTCGTAGGTATGGGCCCTGACGTTTCCGTTGAAGTATTCAAGCGCTTGTCTGAGAGAGAAATTGACCAATTAACGATGGAAATCTCCAATGTCCGTCAATTGAAGAATAGCCAGACAGAAAAAGTGATCAATGAATTTTACGAAATGGTATTGGCACAAGATTATATGAACGAAGGCGGGCTCAGCTATGCGCGTGAAGTTCTCGAAAAAGCGCTCGGCAAAGAAAAAGCCATCGACACGATTGGCCGGTTGTCGAACCGCCTTCAAGTCAAGCCGTTCAATTTTGCCAGGCGCTTGGATCCGGCGCGCCTTGTCACGGTGCTTCAGCACGAACAAGCGCAGACCATCGCCTTGGTGCTGTCTTATCTAGATCCAAAGCAGTCCTCGCAAATTCTGTCCCAGCTGCCGTCAGAACAGCGGGCAGAAGTGGCAAAGAGAATTGCATTAATGGAAAGTACGTCACCCGATGTCATTCAGCAAGTCGAACAAATTTTGGAACGGAAATTATCTTCTGTGAACGGTGTCCAGGATTACGCAGTGACCGGTGGGGTGGAAGCGATTGTCCGCGTCCTCAACCAAGTCGATCGAAGCACAGAAAAGGCTATCTTATCTGAACTTGAAAGCGGAAGCCCGGACCTCGTTGCAGAAATCAAAAAACTTATGTTTGTCTTTGAAGATCTTGTTAAGTTGGACGTGCGTTCGATACAGCGGGTTATTCGCGAAGTCAGCGATGTGGAATTGAGCCTGGCATTGAAGGCAGCCAGTGACGAAGTCAAGGAAAGCATATTCAGAAACATGTCCTCAAGGCGTTCCGAACTGATTCGAGAAGAGATAGAAGTGATGGGGCCTGTGAAATTGAAGGATGTGGAAAATGCGCAGACAGAAATCGTAGCGCTCATCCGCAAACTTGAAGAAGAGGGCGAAATCACCGTTTCCCGGGAAGAGGGAGATGAACTGATTGTCTAACATCATCCGCAGCACCGAACAAAGCGGCACGAAAATCATCGGATTGCGCAAAGTGGAAACCCGCCGGCCGTTCGAAGCGCAAGCGGATTCAGACATCGAACAATACGGCGAGCGTTTGAAAAGCGAAGTCAGCGGTCTGGAGCAGCAATTGGACACGCTGAGAAAACAACTGGCCGAAGAACAGCAGCAAGCACAAGCAGAAATGGCCGAATGGCGTGAAACCCAACAGCAACAAGCATTAGAAGAAGCGGAACGACAGGCGCAAGCTGCTGCGGAAGCAGGATTTCAAGAAGGCTTCACACAAGGGTTCGCCCAAGCTGAGGCGGATTTTCTCCAAAAGCGCGAGCTGATGGAAAGCTTGATCGCCGCCGCCTACGAAGAACAGCGCCGCATCATCCGGGAATCGGAACCGTTCTTGCTGTCGCTCAGCACCGAAATCGCGCGGAAAATCATCCGCAATGAATTGATGCAAGACGATGTGCAACTCTTGTCGATCATCCGCCACGCGCTTCGGCAAGCGGACGATACGGAAGAAGTCGCCATCCATGTGGCACTCGAAGACTATCCGGCGATGCTGCCTTTTGAAGACGAGTTGAAAAGCTATATCCGGGCAGGCGCAGAACTCAAACTGATGCCGGTCGCAGGGCAAGCGCCTTCCGGCTGCACCATTCATACGAAAAACGGCTCGTTTGACGCGACACTCGATAGCCAGCTAAACGAAATCAAAAAGCAATTGCTCGTTTATTGTGAGGAGAAATCCAATGATGAAACTGATAGATAGCGAGTATCTGACGCTGCTGGAAGAAATCGAGCCGGTGAGAAAACACGGGAAAGTCGTCCAAGTGATCGGCTTGACCATCGAAGCGCAAGGCCCAAACGCCAAGCTCGGCGAGTTGTGCTTATTGTACCCGAGCCGTTTTGATCCCCCGATCGAAGCGGAAGTGGTCGGCTTCAAGGAAAACAAAATCATGCTCATGCCATTGCGCGATTTGGCACAAGTCGGGCCAGGCTGCCTCGTCGTGGCAACAGGCGTGCCGTTGCAGATCCGTGTCGGCCCAGCCATTCTTGGAAAAATCCTCGACGGCACCGGCAAGCCTTTGGATGACAATAAATTGCCGAAAGGCTTGAAGAAATATTCTACGACCAACACGCCGCCGAACCCGCTGAAACGGCCGCGCATCGACAAACCCTTGGAAGTGGGCGTGCGTGCGATCGACGGCTTGCTGACGGTCGGGCAAGGCCAGCGCATCGGCGTCTTCGCCGGAAGCGGCGTCGGAAAAAGCACGC
This sequence comes from Planococcus sp. MSAK28401, assembly GCF_018283455.1. Taxonomy (NCBI): domain Bacteria; kingdom Bacillati; phylum Bacillota; class Bacilli; order Caryophanales; family Caryophanaceae; genus Planococcus; species Planococcus alpniumensis. The sequence goes on from NZ_JAAMTH010000001.1 coordinate 227,279, forward strand.
TCATGGGCATGATCGCCCGCAACACCGAAGCCGATGTCAACGTCATCGCGCTGATCGGCGAGCGTGGCCGGGAAGTGCGTGATTTCATCGAGCGCGATCTCGGCCCGGAAGGATTGAAAAACTCGGTCGTCGTCGCTGCAACCTCCGACCAGACACCGATGCAGCGCATCAAAGGAGCATTGACGGCCACGGCGATCGCGGAGTATTTCCGCGACCAAGGGAAAAACGTCATGTTGATGATGGATTCCGTCACCCGTTTTGCCATGGCGCAGCGCGAAGTGGGCCTGGCGGTCGGTGAACCGCCAACGAGTAAAGGGTATACGCCAAGCGTCTTCGCTTTATTGCCGCGCTTACTGGAACGCTCCGGCACCTCGTCGAAAGGATCGATCACGGCATTCTACACTGTGCTGGTCGATGGCGATGATATGAACGAACCGATCGCTGATGCGGTGCGCGGCATCTTGGACGGCCACATCGTTTTAGACCGCAAATTGGCGCAAAAGGGGCAGTTCCCGGCAATCAATATCATGGCAAGTGTGAGCCGCGTCATGAATGAAGTGACAACGCGCGACCACCAAAGAGCCGCGACCGAATTGAAGCGATTGCTCGCAGCCCATGATTCAGCGGAAGACTTAATCAATATCGGAGCCTATAAAAGCGGCGCCAATAAAGAAATCGATGAAGCGATCCGCGCGTATCCATTGATTCGCGAATATTTACAGCAAGATATTTACGAGAAAGCCGAATTGACGGAGAGCGTCGAACGGCTCGCACGACAATTTGGAGGTGCTGAAACGTGACACGATTCAATTTCCGATTCCAGAAAATTCTCGAATTGAAAGAAAACGAAACCCAGCTGGCACAAGTAGAGATGGCCGAAGCGCTGAAAAAAGAGCAAGCCGTCCGCGAGCAAAGTGAAGTATTGCATAGCAAGATTACCCAGGCGGAAGAAATGAAAAAAACAAAAGAGCAAAAAGGCATCCCCATCTCCGAGCTGCGCATGCTAGAAGAATACATCCATCAGCTCTATGAGCAGTCATTCATGGCGAAACGAGAAGTCGCAACCCACGAACGCAATGTCTCGAGAAGCCAAGATGCATTGAAAGAAAAAGCGCGCGAAGAAAAAACCTGGGGCAATTTAAAAGAGCAAAACTATGCTGCCCACCAGAAAGAACACCAAGCGGCAGAACAAAACTTTTTCGATGACCTGGCCGGCAGCCGCTATTACCGCCTCGGCAGAACCGGTGATGCACAGTGAACGCGCTGGTGTCTGCGTTAACCAGCCGGCCCGTTGCACCCGCAGCTGTAGTGAAAACGCCGGCAAGCAATGAGCCCGCGGGACAATTTGGTCAATTGCTTATGGCGCTATCGGCGGATTCGACACAGCCGCAAGCGGAGCCAGAAGCTGCCTTGGAAGAGTTGCCGTTGAAAGAACTCACCGCGCTCCTCGAGCAATTATCGGGCATGCCCAAAGAACAATTGACCGAAGAGCAGCAAGCTTTGCAATACGCAGTCTTCCAGTTGCTCGCAGATGTGAAAGGGGAACAGTTGCAGCAAGCCATCGAAGCCTTTAGTTCCGACGAAGAGGTGCAAAGTGAATTAACTGCATTAGTAAAACAAATAAAATCCTTATTGCTGACTGCTAAAGAATTCGCACAACCCGCTGGATTTTCGGGGGTCGCGGAAAAAGAAATTGCCTCAGCCGAAGCGGCACCGGAAGAAGCGCTGCGCCCGCTTATCGAGTTGGCTGCGCAGCTGAAAGAAGAAACGCTTCCTTCAGAAAAATTGCTGTTATTGAAAGAGCTTACGCCTATCAAAACGGAAGCGCGCCTGCCATTTACACAGACGCCTGCCGCATGGCTCCACGCGCTGTCGAAGGAGAGCACTCAAGCTAACAGTGCGGTTGAGCAGCAAGCGCCTGACACGCAAGCTACGAAAGCGGTGCCTGCAGAAGGTGAAGTGGTTCCAAAAGCGGAAGCGGTTCAGCCTGCAGCTCCTGTGAAGACAGAAGGGCAGACGCAGGCCGCCGTGATTCCGGCAGCAATTGCTGATCAAAAGCCAGTGGATGTCCCGGTTCGACAAGTGCCGGTGCAGAAGCTTTCAGAAACACTCGCAGAATGGATCAGTTCACCGGCCCGCTTGAGCGCCGGTGGAAATGAAACGCGCTTGCGCATCAATATCTTTCCTGAACACCTCGGCCATCTGGAGATTTTGGTGAGTACGGCAGGCGGCAAAGTCAGCGCGCAAATCATCGCGAGCCAAGGCGCAGCAAAAGAAGCAGTAGAGTTTCAATTAAATCAATTGCGCATGTCACTGTCTCAGCAAGGTGTGGAGATCGATCGCTTGGAAGTGCGGGAAGAGCGCAGTTCATCCGAATTCCAACAGCACGAACGGCAGCGGGAATCGCCTTTCGCAGATGCGCCGGGAAATAGCGCTAGCCGGCGTAGCGGAAGCGGCGGAGAAGCCATTTCGGATGATGCCGAGATAGCGCCGAAGCGCCAGCGTGAAGCTGTTTCAATGAATGGCCAAGTGGATTACAGCGTTTAACAAAGGGGACTGATTGGATGAATATCACCACAGCAACAACAGCGGCGAATCAGCCGGCGGCAGCTACAGAAAAAACAAAGCCGGATGCACTTGGGCAAGATGCTTTCCTGAAAATCCTGATCGCCCAGCTGAAATACCAAGATCCGATGGAACCGCAGAAAGATGCGGAATTCATTGGGCAGATGGCACAGTTCAGCAGCCTCGAGCAATTGACGCAATTGAACAAGACGATGACAGGCTACGCCGGAGAAGGCGGAAGCGCATCGCTTGCAGGTTCTGCCCATTTGCTTGGGACCGAAGTCAGCTGGTCGGCGAATGAACAAGCTGGCACGGGGATTGTCAAAGCTGTCACGATGAAAAATGGCGAAATCATGGTCGAGCTGGCAGACGGGGAAACGAAGATTCCATTGTCGGCCATTGAACGGATCGAACAGCAAGGCGAAACCAAAAACGAACAGGCGGCCGAGCAAGCTTAAACTTGCAGCCAGCTGAAAGGGGAAATGAAAAATGTTGCGTTCTATGTACTCCGGGATTTCCGGCATGAAAAACTTCCAGGTGAAATTGGATGTTATCGGTAATAATATTTCCAACGTCAATACGGTCGGATTCAAAAAAAGCACTATCACCTTCCAAGATCTATTAAGTCAGAATATGTCCAACAGTGGTGCCAACCCGATGCAAGTCGGCCTTGGTTCGACCAGCGCATCCTTAAATGTTAACCATAATGCGGGATCAGCGATGTCAACAGGCGTCGGAACTGATTTGACGATTATGGGTGATGGGTTCTTCGTCGTACAAGATCCAGAAGCACCTGGCGCTGAGGGGCAATATTTAACACGTGCAGGTAATTTCACGGTCACAGCTGATGGAAACTTGGTCACGGCTCAAGGTTATAACGTATTAAACGATAATGGACAGCCGATCAATATCAGTGGCTACGATTCTTACACAATCAACCGTCTTGGCGAGGTGATCGGAAAGCAAGCGGACGGAACCGAAGTGGTAGAAGCAACCATTGGCATCGCCTCTCCTGAAAACCCGGCTGGCCTACGTAAATTCGGGGGCTCTTTATATGAAATGACCAACCTTGCAAGCCCTGCAGGCCTGGTGATTGAAAACGCAACACAAGCGGGAACGGAAATCGGTTCTGGAATGCTGGAAATGTCCAACGTTGACCTTACGGAAGAGTTCACGGAAATGATTATCGCACAGCGCGGCTTCCAAGCGAATTCACGGACCATCACGACTTCTGATGAACTGCTTCAGGAAGTCGTGAACTTGAAACGATGATAAAACCGGCTGAATGGAGTGGAACACAATGATTCGCTTAACGAGGCTGAACCGTTCTGAAATCGTCTTGAATGCGGTCTATATTGAGCGCATTGAAGCTATGCCGGATACGGTTGTCACGCTTACTACCGGAAGAAAAGTGCATGTGTTGGAGCCAGTCCGGACAGTGATTGAACTAGTGACGGCTTATTACCGGGATATCAACATCCTGCCGAAATTGCACGATGCACCCATGGAAGAGTAAGGAGAGTCAGTATGGAAACAAATTTTTCAGGCACCAACACAGAAGCCTTGAACAGCAAGAAAATTCATACCTATGATTTCAAGAAGGCCTTGCGGTTTTCACAAGATCAGATTCGGACGCTATCCCGCATCCATGAGAACTTTGCGCGTCTCTTGACTTCCTATTTTTCGACACAATTGCGCACCTATGTACAGATTACTGCTGAAAAGGTAGAGCAAGTATCCTATACAGATTTTCTAGAGAATATTGAGAAGAAATCGATTCTCGGCGTATTTGAAGCCCCTCCGCTTAATGGCAGCATGGTGATGAAATTCTCGCCGGAAGTGGCATACGTCATGTTCGACCGCTTACTCGGCGGGCAAGGAAATATCGTGCAAAGGCCGAGTGATTTGACTGAGATTGAAATCAGTGTCATCAACCGGATCTTTGCACAGTCTCTAAGTTGCTTTCAGGAAGCATGGACATCGGTCATTGATTTATCGCCAGAATTGAAGGAAGTTGAAGTAAATCCACAATTTTTGCCGATGGCTTCGCCGAATGAAACGGTCATCATCGTTAAATTGCAGGCGAAGATTGGCGAAACTGAAGGCGAGATTCAGTTATGTCTTCCGCATTTGGTGCTAGAACAGGTCTTGCCGAAATTATCTGCACGCCATTGGCTGGCAAGCCAGAAAAAAGCTGTAGAGCATCAAGAAGTGGAAGTGCTTGAAAGACGCCTTCACGCAACGAAGATGGACGTAGCGGCAGTGCTGGGCGAAGTGGCAATCGATATCAAGGATTTTCTAGACCTGAAAAAAGGCGATATTCTTCGCTTGGATGAATCAATTGATGCTCCGGTAAAACTGTATATTGACCAGAAACAGAAATTCCTCGCACAACCAGGAATTTCTAAAGGCCGCCTGGCGGTACAAATTACCGGCTTGTGCGGGGAAGGGGAAGTTTGCGATGAAGGATGAGCGCCTATCGCCTGAAGAGATGAAAGGGTTGTTGAATAAGGCGGACAGCACCGTCCCGCAGGAAGCTTTAGGCAGCCATGAACTGGGCGTATTGAAAGAATTGTTCTGCACAGCGTTCGGCGGCACCGCTGCACTGCGCGACCCGCTGTTTCCGGAAACGGCAGCTATCAAAGGGCCGGTTTGGAGCGTAAAGAGCAAGGATGAGCTGTTTGCTGAAGCCGAGACGCCGGTTTATGTCGCGCTCGGCGAATACAGCGGCTTGTTGAAAATGCCGCAAATCGTCACGCTCGACCAAGCAGAGGCGGATGCGATGGCATCGGAGTTGTCAGGTGAAACAGACAGCGACAAGCTTTTCGCGGCAGTCCAGGATATGCTCGTGCGCCTGTTCGGGTCATCGGCGACCGCTTTGTCGATGGTGAGCGGCCAAGAAGTCGGTTATTCCTTATCGGGCATGGACATTCTGGAGGCGGGACAGAAATTTCCGTTCACTCATTTCACGAAAGAGCAATGGTTTGCTGAAGCGCTGTTTACGCTGACTGTCGGCGACCGCCAAAATGTAGCGTTCCGCATGTATTTGCCGGCTGGCCCGTGCCGAGAGTTGGCCGAAGAGCTGGCAGGCTGCGAGCATGCGGAAGAAGCGAAGGAGATACAGGATATGTCATCAAACGAACATCAACAACCAGAAAAAACTTCACAGCCGGCGGATGCTAACGGGCCGAACGTCCAGTCCGTCCAATTCTCGAGCTTTGATGAAATCGCCGCTGAACAATCGGCGCCGAACAACCTTGACATGCTCTTGGACATTCCGCTGCAAGTGACGGTGGAACTTGGCCGGACAAAACGGATGGTCAAGGAAATCCTCGAGATGTCGCAAGGATCGATCGTCGAACTCGACAAACTGGCGGGAGAGCCGGTGGACATTCTCATCAACAACAAACTGATCGCAGTCGGAGAAGTGGTCGTCATCGACGAAAACTTCGGCGTGCGGGTAACAGATATTTTAAGTACGGCAGAGCGCATTTCCAAATTGCGTTGATGCAAGGCAAAGGAGTACGGCAAGTGTGAATTACAGACAATGGATCTTACTACTCATAGCGCTCGCTGCCCTTTGGTTTGCTGCACCGGCAATGGCGTCTGCGGATACGGGAAATGTAGCCGATTGGCTGAAAGAAGACCCGGCAAGCGAAACGGAACCGGCAGAAGCGGAAGCGGTGCCGGAGATCGAAGAGAAAAGTTTCGCTGGGCTCATCGGGCAATTGATTTTCTATACCTTGCTGATCGCCGGATTGATTTACGGGCTCATCAAATTTTTGGCCATGCGCCAAAAAGGCGTGCAGTCGCAGCGTGCGGTCCAGCTGATGGGCGGCTCGCCGCTCGGCCAGAACAAATCGCTGCAGCTGGTCAAAGTCGGCGGCCAATTTTACTTGATTGGCGTGGGCAACGAAGTGACACTCATCAAGGAGTTTTCGGGAGAAGACGAGATTGCCGCTTTGGAACAAGATTTGGAACAACAGCGTCCAGCTACATCCGCGTTGTTTGGAAATAGCGGCAAAGCGAAAGCGCCGTTCACGAATTTCGAGCAATACTTCGCCCGCAGTTTGGACAAACAAAAAGAACGGCGCTTGTCTTTCGGTGAAAAGCGCACAGATGACGGGGAGGACCAGCGATGATCCCAGAATTATTATTGGCCATTCCCGGAATCTCGCTCGATAATACCGATCCCGGAGATGTTTCGACGACTTTGCAATTATTATTAATGCTGACGGTGTTGTCGCTCGCACCAGGCATTCTCATCATGATGACGAGTTTCACGCGCATCATCATCGTCTTGAGCTTCGTGCGGACAGGGCTCGGGACGCAATCGATGCCCCCGAACCAAGTACTGGTCGGATTGGCATTATTTTTAACCTTTTTCATCATGGCGCCGGTTGCAACGGAAATGAACGATACCGCGCTCCAGCCGTATTTGGACGAAGAACTGAACCAGGAAGAAGCGCTCGATGCCGCTATGTTGCCAATCAAGGAATTCATGGCACAGCATACGCGCGAAAAAGACTTGGCGTTGTTTTTCAAATACGCCGAACTTGAAAAGCCGGACGGCATCGAAGGCATTCCATTGACTTCGCTGGTCCCGGCATTCGCACTTAGCGAATTAAAGACCGCTTTCCAGATCGGCTTCGTCATTTTCATCCCGTTTTTGATCATTGATATGGTCGTCGCATCGACCTTGATGGCGATGGGGATGATGATGCTGCCGCCGGTCATGATCTCACTGCCTTTTAAAATCTTATTGTTCGTCCTGGTGGATGGATGGTACTTAATCATCGAATCGCTGCTTGTCAGCTTTTAGCGAGAGGAAGAATTTATTTGACGCCGGATATGGTCATCAAACTAGCAGAACAATCCATTTACCTCATCATTCTCATATCAGCTCCGCTATTGCTCATCGCACTGGGAGTGGGGCTATTGGTCAGTGTATTCCAGGCCATGACCCAAATCCAGGAGCAAACTCTGGCATTCATCCCGAAAATACTGGCGGTATTCCTGTCGCTGGTCATTTTCGGCCCCTGGATGCTGACGATGCTCCTGGATTATACGCGCGATTTGTTCGAGCAGCTTCCACGGTTTATCGGATAAGCGCCGATGAATGATGTTCTTAATCTGCTGCCGTTCTTCTTGCTCGTGCTCATCCGCCTTACCGCTTTTTTCCTGATTGCGCCGCTGTTTGCGATGAGGGGCGTGCCCAATCAATTCAAAATCGGCATCGCCGCTTTTCTCGCGCTGACGGCGACCACTGCGTGGGCTCCGGAAACCGCAGTGGTGCTCGATGGCAGCTACACGTTGTTGATCTTCAAGGAATTGGCGGTCGGTTTGGCGCTTGGCTTTACGGCTGCGCTGTTGCTTTATGCGGTGCAAATCGCCGGAGCGTTCATCGATTTCCAGATGGGCTTTGCCATCGCCAATGTCTTGGATCCGCAGACGGGCGCCCAAGTGCCGATCATCGGGCAGTTTAAATATACGCTCGCGCTGTTGTTCCTATTGACTGTCAACGGCCATCATATGATGCTTGACGGCGTGATGCAGAGCTTGCGCGTCCTGCCGGCGGAAGAGTTCTTGTCGGTCGGCGCGGAATCCATCGCGCGTTTTATGACTGATCTGTTTATAGAGATGTTCATTATCGCCTTCCAGATTTCCTTGCCGATCGTCGCGTCGTTGTTTTTGATCGATGTGGCACTTGGAATCCTGACGAAAGCCGTGCCGCAATTGAATATCTTTGCAGTCGGCTTGCCGCTGAAAATCTTCGTCGGCTTTGTATTGTTGCTTTTGACGATGACCGTGTTCTTTTATTTGTTGCAGGTCCTCTTTGAAAAAATGATGGTCAGCATGGGCGAATTAATCAGCTTATTGGGAGGCGGATAGGATGAAACGCTATCCATTGAACCTGGACCTGCAGTTTTTTGCCGGCGAAAAGACCGAAAAGGCAACGCCTCAAAAGCGCCAGGAATCACGCAAAAAAGGCCAAGTCGCCAAAAGCCAGGAAGTCGCGGCCGCACTCATCATGCTCGGCGGCATCCTCGTCCTGAGTTTTCTCGGGGAATGGATGCTTGACCAATTGCTAGCCATTTACCGCATCAATTACATCCAATACATCAGTTGGGACATCACGCCAGACACGATCCGGCTCATGTTCGAACAATTGGCCATGGATGCGTTCTTGGTCATTGTGCCGATCATGCTGGTTGGGGTGGTCTTTGGATTTCTCGGAAATTATATGCAAGTGGGGCCGCTTTTTACGGCAGAACCGTTAAAAGCGAAGCTTGAGCGGCTCGATCCGATCAAAGGCGCGAAAAGGATTTTCTCGGTTCGCGCGCTTGTGGAACTGGCCAAATCTTTGATGAAGATTGCGATTGTCGGGGGCGCAGCTTTTGGCGTCTTGTGGTTCGGGCAGGAAGAGATTTTCTCGCTGTCGCGGCAAAGCCTGCGCGACTCCCTGAGCCTTGTCGGCGGCCTCGTCCTCCAGATGGGCATGGTCGCGGCACTGATTTTGCTGTCTTTATCAACGCTCGACTACATGTATCAGAAATACGAGTTCGAAAAGGGCATCCGGATGTCCAAGCAAGATATTAAAGACGAATACAAAAAGGCGGAAGGCGATCCGTTGATCAAACAAAAGATCAAGGAAAAGCAACGCCAAATGAGCATGAACCGAATGATTCAGGATTTGCCGAACGCTGACGTCGTCATCACCAACCCGACGCATTACGCGATCGCGATCCAATACGACGCCGAAACGATGGAAGCGCCGAAAGTCATTGCAATGGGAAAAGATTTCACGGCGCTTAAGATCAAAGAAAAAGCGAAAGAGCTCGGCATCGTGACAATGGAAAACAAGCCGCTCGCCCGCTCGCTCTACGCGCAAGTATCAATCGGCGATTCCGTGCCGGAAGAATTATTCCTAGCCGTCGCCGAAGTCCTGGCTTATATCTACGCTTTGAAAGGGAAGCTTTCGTAATGTATAGATATACTGAACTGAATGAAGTAAGAACGGATCAGGAGTATTGAATAAATTTATACGCTATAGAGTTTTAAGAAGTAGAACTTTTCAATTCGCCAACTATCAGTGAAATATCTAAGTGTTTGGAGAAGCGTCCGCTCGTAAAACCTTCTGCTCAATAATGCTGCGCATTACTTCGCAAAGATAAGGTCTCACGTAGTTCGACTTTATCTTTCCTGTGGACTAGCGAGACGACCGAGACCCCACAGTGAACGTAGTGAGCGAGGAGGCTTGGGCGCGAGCCCACGGAAAGCGAGCGGTAAGCTTCGGAAAACACGCTTTCCCAGGAATATCCGGAATTAACTTCAACATACATAGCAAACCGCAACAAGAAAGAGGAGGAAGCAGTTTGAAATTCAGAGATTATGCGATATTGGTATCGGTGATCATGATTGTCATCATGATGGTTATCCCGCTGCCACCGCTGTTATTGGATATTTTAATCATGATCAATATCAGCTTGGCGCTGACCATCATCCTGGTGGCGATGAACACGCAAGAACCGTTGCAGTTCTCAATCTTTCCGACGCTCCTCCTGCTGACGACTTTGTTCCGTCTTGGCTTGAACGTCTCGACGACGCGCTCGATCTTGACCAATCAAACCGGCGGGCAAGTCATCGAAACATTCGGCTCGTTCGTGGTCGGGGGCAGTGCCATCATCGGGATCTTGGTGTTCTTGATTTTGGTCATTATCCAATTCCTCGTCATCACCAAAGGTTCGGAGCGGGTAGCAGAAGTTGCGGCCCGTTTCACGCTCGATTCGATGCCCGGTAAACAGATGAGCATCGATGCCGATCTTGGAGCAGGGATGATTTCTGACCGCGAAGCGAAAACGCGCCGTGAAAAAGTCGGCCAGGAAGCCGATTTCTACGGCGCGATGGACGGTGCCAGTAAATTCGTTAAAGGCGATGCGATCGCCGGCATCATCATCACCATCATCAATATCATCGGCGGTTTGATGATCGGCGTCGTCGTCCATGGCTTGCCGATCGGTGAAGCGGCGCAATTGTTCACTTTGCTATCGATCGGCGATGGACTGGTCAGCCAAATTCCGGCGCTGTTGATTTCGACGGCAATGGGGATTGTCGTCACCCGCGCCGTGTCGGATGGCAACCTCGGATCCGATATTACCCGTCAATTGTTCGCTTTCCCGAAAATGCTGTACGTCGTCGCTGGAACGCTGATGATGCTCGCAGTTTTTACACCCATCAGTCCGCTGTTGATTATGCCAGTCGCTGGCGTCATTGCCTTTAGTGCCTTTAGGATGCAAAAAACGCTCAACGCCGAGGAAGCGGTTGAAAAAGACAGCGACCCGGGCGAAAAAGAAGCGGCCAATCTGAAAAGCCCGGAAAGCGTCACGGACCTTCTTCATGTCGATGCGATCGAATTCGAGTTCGGCTACGGCTTGATTCCAATCGCTGATAAAAACCAAGGCGGGGATCTATTGGACCGCGTCATCATGATCCGCCGCCAATGCGCGATGGAACTCGGCATTGTGGTTCCGGTCATCCGGATCCGCGACAATATCCAATTGCAGCCCAATGAGTACGTCATCAAGATCAAAGGCAATCGGGTCGCACGCGGCGACATCATGCTCGACCATTATCTTGCGATGAGCCCAGGGGTCGATGATGAAAACGTCTATGGCATCGAAACGGTCGAACCTGCATTTGGCATGCCGGCGTTATGGGTCGATGAAGATATGAAAGAAGAAGCAGAGATGGCGGGCTACGCCATCGTCGATCCACCATCCGTCGTTTCGACGCATTTAACGGAAATTATCAAACGCCATGCACATGAACTCGTCGGCCGCCAAGAAGTGAAATCACTGATCGAAAATATACGTGACTCTTCTCCAGCCGTCGTCGAAGAATTGATTCCCAATTTGATGAGCATCGGGGAAGTGCAAAAAGTGCTCATGAAATTATTGAAGGAAAAAGTGTCGATCCGCAATTTGCTGGTCGTCCTGGAAACCTTGGCCGATTACGCGCCGCAGACGAAAGATGTCGATTTGCTGACGGAATACGTGCGCCAGGCACTCGCCAGACAAATCACCCGCCAGTATGCGCCGGACAATGAAGCACTGAAAGTCATCACGGCAGGAGCAAGCTTAGAGAAGAAATTCGCCGATTCGGTCCACCGCACCGAACAAGGCAATTATCTATCGATCGACCCGGAATCGTCCCAGACGATTTTCCAGAAGATTACCGAGCAGGCAGGGCAGCTGCAGCAAAACGGCGTCCAGCCGATCCTGCTCACTTCGCCTGCTATCCGCATCTATATGCGCCAGTTCGTGGAACGCTTCGCGCCGGATCTGCCGGTGTTGTCCTATAACGAATTGGAGCCTGAAATTGAAATCCAAAGTGTTGGAGTCGTGAATATCCCATGAGATTAAAAACCTACCGAGTTACTACAATGCCTGAAGCCATGGTGCTCATCAAAAGAGATTTGGGCGATGATGCCCTCATCCTCAATACGAAAAAAGTGAAAACCGGCGGCTTGTTCGGCTTGTTCCGAAAAGACTGCCTCGAAGTGACCGCGGCGGTTGAAACCATGGAAGAACCGGCGCCAAAATCCATTTCGCCAGTCAAAGCGCAAGCGATGCCTGCTGAAGCGCCAGTTAAAAAGAGCCAGGAAAACGATGCGCTGATGGACGAACTGCAAAGTTTGAAGCGGCTTATGATGCATGAAGGGCCGGAAGACCGGTTGCCCGAATCATTGCGGCCACTGCGAAGCTTGCTGGAAAAACAAGGTGTCGAAAAAGCAGTGCAGACAGAGCTTCTCTCTAAATTGCTGCAGGCATCAGAAAACGAAGAGCCGGTGCAGGAGGCGTTTCATGCGGAGCTCGTCCGCTTTATTGAGCAGCATCAACAGGCCGTCAAGAATGACTCGCCGTCGATCGCCTGCTTTATCGGTCCGACGGGCGTCGGCAAAACGACGACGATCGCAAAAGTGGCAGCTGAGCAATTGCTGGAACATAAACGCACCGTCGGTTTAATCACCGCCGATACGTATCGTATTGCAGCCGTGGCGCAATTGAAAACTTACGGCGAAATCCTGGATGTGCCGGTCGAGGTAGTCGAATCGCGTGAACAATTGGCCGGGGCACTGGATGCCTTGAAAGCCTGCGACGTCATTTTGATCGATACGGCAGGGCGCAATTACCAGCAGGCCGAATACATTCAAGATTTACAGAAGTTGCTGCCGGAAACGCAGCATATCCATACGACTTTGGTATTGAGCATGACGGCGAAATACGAAGACATGGTCCAGATCATCGGCAACTTCGAAGCGTTGTCGATCGATGAGCTGTTGCTGACGAAAAAAGATGAAACCGCTTCTGCCGGGGTCATCCTCAATTTATTGCACCGCTACCGGATTCCGCTTCGCCGCATCGCGACCGGCCAAAATGTGCCGGATGATTTGGTTGCGGCAACGCCTGGGCGTATCGCCGATTATATTGCAGGGGAAGAGCGCCATGCGTGACCAGGCTGTTCAGTTAAGAGAAAAGATGTCCCGTAAAAAAACCAAGCCAAGTATACGCAATACGCGTGTACTGGCCGTGACAAGCGGAAAAGGCGGCGTCGGCAAATCGAATTTCACGTTGAACTTTGCGCTTGCGTTGATTGAACAAGGGAAGTCGGTGCTGATCATCGACGTCGATTTGGGATTTGCCAATATCGATATCTTGTTCGGCCATGCGCCGCGCGAAACGATCGCGGGCATGCTCGACAAGCAATTGGCGATCGAAGACGTGATTGAGCACGGCCCACTCGATTTGCAATTGATTGCCGGAGGGCAAGGGTTTTCGGGTTTGTTTGAACTCGATGCCGAAAAGCTGAAACGTTTTATGGAACAGCTCGGCAGCCTGCAAGGAAAAGTGGATTTTGTGCTGCTTGATACGGGAGCAGGATTGTCGGAGAACAATATGCGTTTTCTGCTCGCCGCAGATGAAGTGCTGTTGGTCACGACGCCTGAACCGACATCGGTCACCGATGCCTATTCAGTCGTCAAGATGATGCACGCCAAAGACTCGGACCTAGCCATCCGACTCGTCGTCAATCAATGCACCGACGGCAAAGAAGGGCGGCAGACAGCCGAAAACTTTGCGGAAGTCGCACAGCGCTTCCTGGATAAAGACATCCGGACGCTCGGCATTTTGCCGTCGGATCTCCATGTGCCGCAATCGGTCAAAAAGCAGGAGCCGTTCTTGTTGGCGCACCCGAACAGTTCGGCGAGCAAAGCGATGCGCACGCTCGCAGCAGGGTATCTGGAGTTGCCGTCGCCGTTCAAGATCGGGCTTCGTGGATTCGTCATGAAATTATTCTTCAAATAAAGGCATAGCGGAAGTGGGGTGGACAGCTTGGTAAATCAGAAATTGTCGAATGCAGAACTAGCGCAATGGGGAAACTGGCAGCAGCACAGGGACCAGGATGCCGGCGATTATTTAGTCGCGAAGTATTTGCCTTTGGTGGATTATGTGATTCAACGCTTTCTTATCAGCCTGCCGAAAACCGTCGATAAAGATGAAGTCCGAAGCTACGCCTATGAAGGCTTGCTGGACGCACTCGATAAATTCAAGCCGGAGAAAGACTGGAAATTCGAAACCTACGCCGCCTGGCGAATCAAGGGGGCAATCATCGACGGCCTCCGGAAAAGCGACTGGCTGCCGCGTTCGTTGCGGGACAAAGTGAAGAAAATCGAAAAAGCGTACGCTGAACTGGAACAGCAAAAAGGCGAGAGTGCCAGTGACCAGGAAGTGAGCGAATACTTGGGGATGACCCCAGCTGAGTTGAACCGCGCCGTCTCGGAAGCTGCCTTATCGGCAATGCTGTCGATGGATGATGAACAGGCGAACTTGGAAGAGCGCATGCCGCGCGCCAGTATCGGTTCACCGGAACGCGAACTTTCCGCCCGCCTGACGAAAGAAGCATTAGCGAAGGCGGTGGCGGCTTTGCCGGAAAAAGAGAAATTGACGGTTTCCTTATGCTATTTCGAGGAAATGAAGCTAACCGAAATCGCGGAAATTCTCGGCCTTAGCGTTTCGAGGGTGTCGCAATTGCATTCGAAAGCGATGCTCCGGCTGCACGCAGCGGTTTTATCAGTCCACGAACATTATTAATCGAAGGAAAGCAGGGAGCAGATGGTAGGACTGTTGATAGTGGTCAGCACTTTATTGTTATTGTTGAACGTCAAACTGATGATGTCGAGAAAGCTGATGGTTGAACAGGAATCCGAACGGCTCGAAGCGGCCATGGCGGAATTCATCACAGCCGTTGAACAGGAAAATGATGCCTTATACGATAAATTGATGGACCGGCTGGAGCAGACAGAAGCGAAAATGGCACAGTGGGAAAAAAGGGATCATCCAGTGGAAGAGCCGAAAAGCGCAGATTTCTCAGCCGATCAGCCTCCAGTGGAAACAAGCCGTCGCGAGAAAGTGAGGCAGCTCACAAAGCAAGGTTTTTCGGCTGCCCATATCGCCAAGCTGCTGGAATTGCCGATTGGCGAAGCGGAAGTCGCCGTCCAATTAGAGAAGAAAAGACAGATTCGATAGGTGGGACATGGAGATGCGCATTGATGCAGCAAGGCCAAGGCCTTCAGAACAACCCAATACAGCGACTGCTAAACCGCAAGGCGGGGCATTTGCCGGGGTCATGAAACAGTCGCGGACAGAGCTGAGGCGGGATGCACTCACACCGCTATTGGCAAATGTCGAACAGCGCGGAAAACGGCTCGCGGAACATCGGACCTTGGAGAATTTGGTTGCGTATAAACAATCCATCAAGCAATTTCTTGGAGAATCGCTTCGTCATGGAATCCAGCTGAGCGACCAAGCAGGCTCCAGTTTCGGAGAAGGGGCGCCGCCTCAACAAATCGTAAAGGTCATCGACGAAAAAGTGATTGCACTTCAGGATCAATTACTGGATAATGAAGTGGAATATATTGGCATACTGGAAACAGTAGGGGAAATAAAAGGCTTGCTGCTCAATCTGTATATGTAACAGGCCTGGGGGAAAGGGAGAAACAATGTGAGTGATAACCGCAGGGAATTTTTTCGGGTGTCTTTCGTCCGCGCAATCACTGGGAAGGTAGGTCTTTCCGAAAAAGAAGAAGTTCTTGTAGACATTTCCAGCCTGAGTGCCGGTGGGCTTGTTTTTGAAGCCTATATTGACTTCGCGCTGCATGAGCAGGTAATCTGCAGCTTCGAATTGCTAGATGAGCCGTTCCAACTTGAAGGGAAAATTATCCGCAAAGTGATTAAAGAACATCATTTCGAGTATGCTGTGCAGTTCAATGCCGGCCAGCGTTCTGTATCAAAATTATTCCAGCAATTGAATACATACCAAATCCGCAAAAGAAAAAGCGTATTGAATGATTAAAGGAAGGCTCCGGCCTTCTTTTTTTATGCAGGAATATAGATGTCTCGAATCGAAAGTAATGGAAGGTGGATGAGGAGAGGGGATTGGGCAATGCAAGCAGGTGAACATCTTCTGAATGTATGGCGGCGCTTTGACGGGCTGCCGATGGATAATTTAGTGAAGGCTTGGAATTATGAACGGGCTGGATTGAAAAAACAGCGCAGCGTCGAGCAAATGAGGGAGCATCGCGAGGCGCATGGGCTCGGCGGCAATTGCTTCGACCTGGCGCTTTGGCTGATGGCGGAATTTCGCGAGGCGGGAATCGAGGCATACGCGGTCGGTTCAGGACTCAGCACAGAAGGGGCACATGCCGCGGTATTGGCGCTCGATGAAAAAGGCAGGCGTTTTCTATGTGATTTAGGGGACCAGTGGATACAGCCGATTTTAGTGGACTCACAAGATCCAGCTTTCTCCGATTCCCCGCACGCCGGCTTTTTTCCGGGAGCGGACGTGCAGTTGTCAGCTGAGCCTGATGGCATGACGATTATCTACCAACGACCGGGCGGCAAATTATCGGTACAGAAGTATTCACTGGATCCAGTCGGCGAAGAAGCATTTTGGCAGGCAGCGGAATATTCTCAGCATCAACTTGGCAAAACACCGCTTATCGAAGTCCGTGTCCCGTTCGAAGGCGAAGTGGCGCATTGGGAATTCGGCGATTGGCAAAGCGAGCTCAGCACGAGCAAGGGCTTGTTCGAAGAAGAACCTGCCCCTTCCTTTGACGCATGGGTGGAGCGCATTCATGAGCGGTCAGGGTATGACCGCGATATAATAGAAGAAGCACTCGCATTTTACAAAAGCATGGACTGAGCAAAGCAAGGCAAGGAGGCAAAGCGCATGAACACCAATTCATTACCGAAAGAAATCCAAACGGAGCGGCTGAAGCTGGTCCCGATAAGTGAAGAACTGTACCGTAATTTATACGGCAGCTACGAAATGGGCGCGCATATCAGCCTGCATTTGGATGATTTGAAACAAGATCAGCGGCTTCACGGCTGGGGCGCATGGATCGCTTTCGATAAATCCGGCGCGCCAGTTGGCGATATGGGGTTTAAAGGGCGTCCGGATAAAGCCGGAAAAGTGGAGATCGGCTATGGCGTAAAAGAGTCTTATCAAGGCAATGGCTATGCAACAGAAGGCGTGCAAGGCTTGATCGATTCGGCCTTTTCATTTCCGGAGGTGCGGGAAGTGACGGCGGAATGCTATGAAGACAATGCGGCTTCAATCCGCGTGCTCGAAAAGCTGGGGTTTGAACGCACCGCTCAGTCGAAAGAATTGGTGTTCTGGAGGCTGCGCGATGGCTATTGAAAAAATTGCTTGCGTCACACAGGATGGCGCGTTGACAGGTGTCGCAACCCGTGATGAAGTCCATCGGCAAGGTTTGTGGCACGAGACCTTTCATTGCTGGATCGTGTCGCGTGAATTGGGCCGCACCCTACTCCACCTGCAGCTGAGAAGCCAGGATAAGGCGGATTTCCCAGGGCTTTTCGACATAACGGCAGCCGGCCATATCGCAGCGCATGAATCGATGAAAGACGGCGTGCGGGAAATTGAGGAAGAGCTTGGCTTGACGCTTGCGTTTGAGCAATTGACGCCGCTCGGAGTTGTACATGATGAGATTTCGCTGCCCGGATTTACTGACCGTGAGCGAGCTTTCGTTCATTTATACGAAGGCACGCAACTCGACCTGGCGGATTACCGCCTGCAAGCAGAGGAAGTAGCGGGGATGGCGGCCGTCGATTTCCAGGCATTTTTCGAATTGTGCATGAAGCAAACGGAAGCCATCGAGGCGCGTGGGTTTATTGAAACACATGAAGGAAGACAGCCATTGAAGCAAAAACTCGGCTTGTCCGATTTCGTGCCGCATCAACCGTCGTATTGGAAGCAAGTGGCGATCCGCATCCGCCGGCAATTGATGGATAGTTAAGCAGAAACCAAAAAGCGCTTGTATGGAAATTTTCCATACAAGCGCTTTTTTAGTTTGTCAAAACACGCTGAAGTCTTCAGATTTCAAGTCAGTGATGAACATATGGCCCGGGGCATGGGTGATCATCAAGGAAGGTTTGCTTTCCATGGCAACAGCTTGGGGCGTTACGCCGCAAGCCCAGAAGACCGGCACTTCGCCAGGCTTGATTTCCACCGCGTCGCCGAAATCGGGCTTTGTGATGTCTTGGATGCCGATCGATTCGGGATTTCCGATATGGACGGGAGCGCCGTGGACGTTCGGAAAGCGGCTCGTCACTTGGACCGCGCGCACGATGTCTTGTTCTTTGATCGGGCGCATGCTGACGACGGTCGGTCCTTGGAAGCGGCCGGCTGGGACGGCGGGAATCGATGTCTTGTACATCGGCACGTTGCAGCCTTGTTGCTGATGGCGCATCGGGATGCCGTTTTGCGTCAGCGCTTCTTCGAATGTAAAGCTGCAGCCAAGCAGGAACGCGACCATATCGTCGGTCCATAATGACCGGATGTCTGCTGTCTCTTCTGTCAGTGTGCCGTCCCGGTAGACGCGGTATTTGGGAATGTCAGTGCGCAAGTCTGCAGTCGGTGCTGACAGGGCCGGAACGAACGAACCGGGTTCTGTGACATCGATAACAGGGCAGGATTTCGGGTTGCGCTGGCAGAATAGCAGAAATTCGAACGCCATGTCTTTCGGCAAAATGGCCAGATTCGTTTGGATGAATCCTGGGGCAAAGCCGGAAGTCGGTGCTTGGAATTCGCCTGTTCGGATGGCGCTGCGCAGCTCTTCTGGAGATGTGAATTGCATGATTCAATCACTCCTTATTTGAATAATTGCGGGATGCCGTTCAATAATGTGTAACCGCCCATCCAGGACATGGCGATAACGATGACGACACCGAAGATTGTCATCCATAGCGGATGTTTGTAGTCGCCGACGATTTTCTTTTTGTGTGCAGCAATGAGCATGACACCGAGCGCGATCGGCAAGATCAAGCCGTTCAGCGAGCCGACAAGCACGAGGATCAAGACCGGGCGCCCAATGGAAATGAAGACGATGGTCGAGATGACGATAAAGCCGATGGTCAGGTAGCGGTGATATTTTTCGAGTACCGGGCTGAACGAACGGATGAATGAAACGGACGTGTAAGCAGCGCCGACGACCGAAGTGACAGCGGCTGCCCACATGACGACGCCGAAGATTTTATAGCCGATATTGCCGGCAGCGAGCTGGAACACTGAAGCTGGCGGATTGGATGGGTCGAGTGCGAGTCCTTGTGAGACAACACCGAGTACGGCGAGGAACAAGATGACGCGCATGATGGAAGCGACACCGATCGCGTAGATGGAGCTGCGTGTTACTTGCGGTAAATGCCTTTTACCGGTCATGCCGGCGTCAATCAAGCGGTGCCCACCGGCGAAAGTGATATAGCCGCCGACGGTACCGCCGACCAGCGTGACGATGGCGAAAATGTCGATTGTGTCAGGAGCGAAAGTTTTCGCCACGGCTTCACCAACGGGCGGCTGGGCCGTGATCATGACGTAAACAGTCAATGCGATCATAACGAATCCGAGAATTTGCGCGAAGCGGTCCATGGCACGTCCCGCTTCTTTGACCATGAAGATCCCGACCGCAAGCAAACCGCTGAGCCCGGCGCCGAGTTCCGGGGAAATGCCGAACAGTACATTCGTACCGAGTCCTGCGCCGGCTATATTCCCGATATTGAAGGCGAGGCCGCCGATGACGACGAGAAACGCCAGCACGTAGCCTAGGCCAGGCAGCACATCATTGGCGATGTCTTGTGCGCGCTTGCCGGAAATAGCGATAATGCGCCAGATGTTCGTCTGCGCACCGATATCGATGATGATGGAAATGAGGATGACAAAACCGAATGAAGCCAACAAAGTTTCAGTGAAAACGGTCGTTTGGGTCAAGAACCCCGGCCCGATAGCGGAAGTCGCCATCAGGAAGGCAGCGCCAAGCAGTACGCTGCGATTGGTGTTTTTCATCTTTTTGACATTGTTCATGGAAGTACCCCCTTAGGCGGTGTTAAACGATTTTTTGAATATGTTGGATATCGATTCCCGCCTCTTTCAAGGAGCTGGAAATATACATGGCGAATTCTTTCGCGGTTTTGCCATCGCCATGGATGCAGATCGTTTCTGCTTTCAAAGAAGTTTCGGTGCCTTCTGTGTTGATGAC
Source organism: Planococcus sp. MSAK28401 (assembly GCF_018283455.1). Taxonomy (NCBI): domain Bacteria; kingdom Bacillati; phylum Bacillota; class Bacilli; order Caryophanales; family Caryophanaceae; genus Planococcus; species Planococcus alpniumensis. Next base: position 247,455 of record NZ_JAAMTH010000001.1, read on the forward strand.
TTTGTTTTCTTTGACCATGCGGATGACTTGCTCGATTGCAGCGTCCGGGTCGGTGATGAGCGCATTGGCTTGGCTGCGCGGCGTGAGTGTTCCATCCGGCTGGTACGTCCGGTCGGAGAATACTTCATTGGCTGTGCGCAGGCCGACCTGATCGCCGGCTTTGATAATTTCACTGCCCGACAAGCCGAACAGCACCAATTCCGGATCGACTTTATAGACTGCTTCTGCAATCGCTTCGGACAGCTTGGCATCGCCTGCAGCCATATTGTACATAGCGCCATGCGCTTTGACGTGCTGCAAGCGCCCGCCTTCTGCTTTGACGAAGCCGTAGAGCGCTCCGATCTGGTAGACGACAAGGTCGTATACTTCCTGGGGCGTTACGGCCATCTGGCGTCGCCCGAAGCCGGCAAGGTCCTGAAGGCCAGGGTGGGCACCGATGCCGACATTTTTCTCGAGTGCGAGCTTGACGGTTTTACGCATCGTCGCCGGGTCGCCTGCGTGAAAGCCGCAAGCGATATTGGCGGAAGTGACGTAATCGAGGATCACCCGGTCATTGCCGAGCGTATATGTGCCAAAGCTTTCGCCCATGTCACAGTTCAAATCTACTTGATGGTTCATGTTCATTCCTCCCGTTTCATTTGGATGGCGATTTTCAATTGGCGAATCTGCTGTTCTTGCTCGATATAAAGCTGTTGTGCATCACCCGCGGATATGTTGCGGAACTTCAGCGATTCGCCGGGTTTTAATCGGCTGATCAGCGGCAAGTCGACCGATGCGACTTGGCCGATTTTGGGATAGCCGCCGGTCGTTTGGCGGTCGGCTAAAAGAACGATCGGATTGCCATCTGCCGGCACTTGCACAGAACCGAACGCGACCGCTTCCGAAATCAATTCTTCCTGCTTTTCGAGCGCTAATTCAGGCCCTTCCAGGCGGTAGCCCATGCGGTCCGAATTGGCAGATACGGTGAAGGTTTCCTCGAATATGCGCGTGCGGCTCGCTTCATTAAAGAGCGCGTACTGCCGGCCTGGCATCATCCGAATGATCGGCTGCTCGTGGTAGCGTGCAGGCGGGATGAGCCAATCAGGCGTTTGGGCATTTTGGTTTTTTAAGGCTTCCATGAGTTCTGACGAAACAGGAAGCGTCTTTAGGCTATCGCCATTTTTCAACGCGCGTCCCTGGAAGCCGCCGATGCCTGCCCTTAAATACGTGGAATAGCTGTTCATGACGAGCGGAACGTCAAAGCTGCCCGCCACCGCCAAATAACTGCGTGCGCCGCGTTTCGGTTCGCCGAACGACAAGACGCTTCCTTTTTGGACGAAATGCCCGCGCCACATGGCCAGTGGCTCGCCGTCGAGCGAAGGGGACAGGTCGCCTCCGCAAATGGCGATGAAATGGTCGGCCTCGAACTCGATGACTGGCCCGGATAAGGCGATTTCCAAAGTCGGGGAAGTTTCCGCGTTGCCCACGAGTAAATTGGCGATGCGGTGGGCAAACGGGTCCATGACGCCGCTTGCGATGACGCCATAGCGCTGGAAACCGGTTCGGCCGAGGTCCTGGACCGCGGTCTGCAGCCCACTTTTACGAATGCTCAGCATCTAACTTCGCCTCCTGTTCACGGTATTCGGCTTCATCGATTTGTGTGAAGCGGATTTCATCGCCTGCACGCAACAAGCTCGGAATGTCCTGTTCCGGAACGAACAGGCGCAGCGGCGTGCGGCCGATCAACTGCCAGCCGCCCGGCGTTTCGATCGGGTAAACGCCGGTTTGCATGCCAGCGATTCCGACGGTGCGTTCCGGGATGCGCAAGCGCGGCGACTTTCTGCGCGGGGCGGCAATTTCTTCGGACATGCCGCCGATGAACGGGAATCCTGGAGCAAAGCCAATCATGTGCACGCTGTAGATACCCGACGTATGGATTCTGATGACTTCTTCTTCAGTGAGGCCGTTATGCTCTGCGACAAAGCTGAGATCAGGGCCAAAATCGCCGCCATAGCAAACGGGGATTTCGATTTGACGCGGAGTAGGGGCTTCGACCTCATCTAAATGCGCGATCAGGAGGCGCAATTCCTGTTCGACTTCCGCTTGCCTGAGCTGGCACGGGTCGTAAAAAACGGTCACGGTCGTGAACGCCGGGATGAATTCAATCAACCAATCCGGCGCTCGTTTTTCCAGAAGTGAGGACAGTTTGCGCACGGCTTGTTCCGACTCTTTATTGATGATGGCACCGGTTTCGATGACCAGCGCCTGTTCACTGAGCGGGGAAAATGTCAATTCCAAAAAATTCACCTCATCTGCAGATTATTCTAAATACTTTAACAGTATAATGCTTTTCACTAGTGAATAAAAGTGGAGAAAAGTTGGAATTTAGGGAGTATGATTCCTGGTGAATCACCGAAAATAGCGAAATAGGTCAATAATTTGACCTAATGAACAGGAGGATTATGGGAATGAGAAAGGAAGCGTTTTCTAGAAAGGAAGGGGAAATGTTATCAAAGAAATAGCATTTCGTAAAAAACCCGATGGCCGCAGAAGCGGGCATCGGGTCAGTGGAGCTTATTCTTCAATTTCGATCGGCTGGGTCACATCGGCTCCGTCAAAGAATTCAGCGGAAAGTTCAGCGATGGTGCCGTCTTCAAGCATTTCATCGATCGTGGTATTGACGTTTTCGGCCAGTTCGTCATTGCCTTTGTTCATGACCATGCCGCCTTCAGAAGGGCGGTACTTGATCGTCGGGTGGATGACGATTTCGAGTTCCGGGAACGCTTCGATGGCAAGCGTCTGCAAATAATAGTCGTTGAGGATGACATCAGTGCGGCCGATTGCCACGTCGCGCAAATAGGTTTCATTCGTCGCGTTGTCATACGTCACTTCTTCAGCGCCGTAAGAACGGGCAGTTTCCATATAAACGGATGTCGAGGCGCCGGCGGCTTTCTTGCCTTCGAGGTCTTCGAGTGTCTCGATGCCAGAAAGGTCACCTTCTCGGACAATGGCGGTGCCGTATGAATATTTGAACGGCGTGGAGAACATGAATTTCTCCTTGCGGTCTTCGTTGATCTCAATATCATTGGCTGCGATATCGACTTGGCCGGTCTGAACAGAGGTCATCATCTCGTCAAAGCCCATTTCAGAAAATTCGACTTCGAGTTCGAGGCGCTCGGCCATTTCGCGGACTACTTCGACTTCAAAGCCGGTCAATTCATCGGTGCCTTCCTCACGGTAAGAAGTCGGGTAAAGGGTGCCGGACGTCGCGACGGTCAATGTGCCTTGTTCTTGGATCTCGTCCCACGCGCTTGCAGTGTCAGCGGTTTCTTCGCTATCGCTGCCGCATGCGGACAAGGTGAGTGCTGCAGCTGCAGTGAGTGCGGCGACAGAAAACTTAGGGGTCATGATTTTATTCAAAAGAAGCTCCTCCTGTCTTGTCATACTTATGTAAAACATAGCACGATAAGCGCTTTCAGGAAAGCGGAAATGCTCTTGGGAAGAAAGTTGTAATTATCTGATTTTTTTAATTTGACCAGGGTGGTCGAATGTTGTATATTTAACTCGACCAGGATGGTCTAATTGTGTGGGAAAAGAGGAGGTGGACATCATCATTGCACGATTTGAAAGTTTGGAAGAAGGGAAGCAACAGGCCATCCGCCAGGCAGCGCTCGAGGAGTTTGCACAACATGGCTACGAGAAGGCGTCGACCAACCGCATCGTTAAAGCGGCAGGGATCGGCAAAGGAATGTTGTTTTATTATTTCACCAGCAAGCAGGAGCTCTACAAGTATTTGGTGAAGTATAGCCTTGAATTTATCCAGAGCCGCTATTTGGATCGAGTGGATGCAAAGGAACCGGATTTAATCGGACGGCTCACGCAGCTGGCCCGCCTGAAAATGGAAGCCCAAGCGGAAAATGAAGAAGTGTTCAAGTTCTCGGCTGTTTTCTTGCAAGAAGGTGAAGCGCATTTGCCGAAAGAGCAGGCAGTGAAAATAGAAGCATTGAAACAATCCGGCTATCGGCTTATGTATGAAGGTATCGACCATAGCCGTTTCCGAAAAGACATGGACCCCGATAAAGTGTTCCATTTGATTCGGTGGTCAATTGATGGCTATCAGCAAGAGCTGCTGGCCAAATTGACAGGGCAAAAACTTGCCGATATTGATTTTGCGCCGTATTGGGAAGAATTCTATGCTTATTTGGCCATTTTGAAAAAGAGCTTTTACGAAACGGAGGAGGAATCGTGATGACTGTCGTCAAAACACAAGGGCTCAGTAAAACCTTCGGAGATTTCAAAGCGCTGGATGGTGTCGACATCGAAGTGAAAGAAGGGGAAGTGTTCGGCTTCATCGGGCCGAACGGGGCAGGGAAGTCAACGACCTTGCGCGTCCTGCTCGGCATTTTGAAAGCATCCGAAGGCAGCGCCGAAATTTTCGGCAAAGATGTCTGGAAAGATGCGGTCGATATCCATAAACGGGTGGCGTATGTGCCGGGTGACGTCAATTTATGGCCGAACCTGACCGGCGGCGAAGTAATCGATTTGTTCGGAAGATTGCGCGGCGGCTATGATAAAGCCCGGCGCGATGAATTGATCAGCCGTTTCGGGCTCGACCCGGGCAAGAAATGCCGGACCTATTCAAAAGGGAACCGCCAGAAAGTGGCGCTGATCGCCGCTTTTTCCGCGGATGCGGATCTCTATATCTTCGATGAGCCGACTTCAGGCCTCGACCCGCTCATGGAGCGCGTGTTTTCGGAATATGTCCAGGAAGCGAAAACACAAGGCAAGAGCATCTTATTGTCGAGCCATATTCTCTCGGAAGTGGAAAAGCTGTGCGACCGGGTAGCGATCATCCGCAAAGGGCGCATCATCGAAACCGGGACACTCAAGGAAATGCGCCATTTGACTGGGTCCTTGATGTTCATCGAAACCGATAAGCCGATACCGGATTTGGCCGAGCTTCGGGGCGTACACCGTGTGCAGGCGTTCGATGGGGGCTGGTCGTTCCAAGTGGACGCCGATGAACTTGATGCAGTCGTTCGTCATTTGAGTGCATTTGGCATCAAGCGGATGGAAAGCCGGCCGCCGACGCTGGAAGATTTATTCATCCGCCATTACGAGGAAACGGAGACAGGAGCAGGAGGTGGCGTGTGATGAGCCAGCTTTTTGACCATACATGGAGTTTGATGCGTTTTATCCTGCGGCGCGACCGCGTCCGGTTGCCGATCTGGATCTTATCGTTCGTTTTCGTGTCGGCAGGAATCGTCCTCGTCTTCGACAATTTATACGGAGATGATATCGAACGCCAGGCCATTGCGGAGACGATGGAAAATCCGGCCATGGTCGCGATGGTCGGGCCCAATTACGGCGGGGCCGATTATACGACCGGTGCCATGACGGCACATGAAATGCTGGTTATGACCGCGGCGATTGTCGCCTTGATGAATATCTTGCTGGTCAGCCGCCATACGCGCGGCGACGAAGAGGAAGGGCGGCTTGAACTTGTCCGTGCGCTGCCGGTCGGGCAGTTGTCCAGTTTAACGGCAGTGCTGCTGGTGCTCACTGCTGTCAATACACTGCTTGCGGTATTGACCGGTGTTTCGATGGCAGCGCTGCAAGTCGAGAGCGTCGACCTTCACGGTTCGTTATTGTTCGGTGCAGCGCTCGGTGCGACCGGTTTGTTCTTCGCTGCATTAACGGCCGTGTTTGCACAACTTACGCAAAATGCCCGTGCAACGACCGGTTTGTCGATCGCCGCTTTGCTGGTGTTTTATATGATTCGCGCGATTGGCGACGTCATGAGCGAGGCGTTGTCGCTCACTTCGCCGCTTGGTTGGATCTTGCGCGCCAAGCCGTTTGTCGAAAACTTATGGTGGCCGGTACTGCTATCGGTCGGTTTGGCGTTGGCGCTGTCCATCTTGGCGTTGTATTTAAACCGCATCCGTGATCACGACTCAGGTTTTTTGCCGACGCGCGCTGGCCGTACGCAAGCCCCGGCGACGCTTCGCGGACCGTTTGGCTTGGCGTGGCGGCTTCAGCGCACCGGCTTGATTGCCTGGGCGGTCGCTTTGTTCATCCTGGGCATCTCGTATGGTTCGGTGCTCGGTGAAATCGAACGCTTTTTTGAAGGCATCGATTTGTTCCAGCAATTGATCGTCGAGCAGGAAGGCTTTAGCTTGATCGAATTGTTCATCCCGGTGTTGTCTTCGGTCATGGCAATTCTCGCCTCGATCCCGGCGATCATGGCAATGCTGAAAGTGAAGACAGAAGAAAAGAACGGGCGCATGGAACACGTCATCAGCCGCTCGATTTCCCGATGGCGCCTAGCGTTCAGCTATTGGCTGCTTGCCGCTCTGACGGCGATCACGATGCTGTTCTTGACCGGTATCGGGCTCGGCCTCGCAGGCAATGCCGTGCTTGCTGAAGATTTGCCGCTTGGCACGTATATCGGCGCTTCGTTCGTGTATTTGCCGGCAGTGTTGATCATGATCGGTTTAGCGCTCGTGTTCATCGGCTTTTTGCCGAATTTTGCGAGCGTCATCTGGCTCTACTTAGGTCTATCGTTTTTCGTTGTTTATCTGGGCGAGCTGCTGCAACTTCCGGATTGGGTGGAAAAGCTGACGCCTTACGGGTATATTCCGGGCATTCCACTAGATGAGGTGAATTACGGCGTGCTGGCTTTGATGATCGCAATTGCTGTGGTCCTTTCTGTGGCAGGGGCATACGGCTTCCGCCGGCGCGATTTGAAAACTTAATTTCAAGTGTTCTGGAGGCAGCGAAGCCCCAATGAATAAATTTAAAAATCCCCAGCGTCAAAATGCGCTGGGGATTTTTGAGTTGAATGGATTCAGTTGAATCTGAGAATGTGTTAAAGCAGCAGCCAGGCAGCGAGCGGGCTGAGCAATGCGCCAAGAACAGCGGCCAAGGTCATCGCCACGGAACTCATCGAGGCATCTTCCGGGCCGTATTCAAACGCTCTCGCTGTGCCAAGACCGTGTGCAGAAGCCCCGAGGCCGATGCCGCGGCCAATTGGGGAATCGATGTTCAAAAGATGCAGCAAATACGGCCCAAGCAGGATGCCCGTAAAGCCGGCAACCATTACGAAAACGGCGGCCAGCGACGGAATGCCGCCGATCGTCGTCGCGACTTGCATGGCGACAGGGGTGGTCAATGACTTCGGCAAAACCGTCAGAATCAGTTCTTCTGTAAAGCCGAGCCAGCGCGTAAACAAGGTTCCGCTGACGAGCCCTGCGATAACGCCAGCGGCTATTCCAGCAGCGATCGGCACCAAGTTTTTCTGGAGCAATTCACGATGCTTATAGAGCGGGACAGCAAGCGCGACGACAGCAGGGCCGAGAAAGGCTGCCACCCAGTCGCCCCCTTCCATATAGGTTTCATAAGGGATATCGAACAGGACTAAAATGGCCACGAGTGCTACCGTCGAAGTAATAACGGGATTCAAAGGCGTTTTGCGAACTCGTAGGTAGAGGAAATTAGCGATGGCGTAAGTCGTTACGGTCAGGACAGAGAACGCAATGGCTGCGGGAGTGAATGCCATGATTATGATTCCTCCTTTTGCGTGGCGCTGCGATTCGCAATGTATTGGCTGGCAAATCCGGCCGCTGCCATCGTGATGAGCGTGCTGATGGCTACGATCGGCAGCAATAAGACGCCTTTTCCGGAAAACAACGGGCCGTAGTCAACCACGCCGACCGTGGCCGGAATGAAATATAAGGAAAGAAAGCTTAATAAAAAAGTAGCGCCTGCGTCTATCCATTCAAGTGGGTAGATTTTCAGCAATAAAGCGCTGAACAACAGCAAAAAGCCGATGATGCTTCCGGGCATCGGCAACTGGAGCAAAGCTTGGATGGCTTCGCCAATCAGCAAAAATCCATACAGGACAAGCAATTGCAAAACGATGCGTACGATTTTCATGGGGCACCTCCGCCTTCCCGGCAGTTTTGGAAAACGATGGACGTCTTCATACATGTAGATATTTTACAGCAATGGACTGGAAATGCGAGTCAACAGTTTCGGTGAGTGAGGCGAAGTAACAGCAAGGAAAGGAAGAAAATGTTATAGCGCAAAAGCTCTGTGTAGCAAGCTTTCACTCGAATAATGAAATTTTCCGAAAACAAGAAGTTAGGACTTGCATTTTGTAGGGGATGTTGTAGTATTACCTTATGCAATATATCGCATACAATTATTTATTAATAGTATTTCGGGATATAAAAGAATGAATATTCAAAAAACGGAGGAGTTAGTAAGTATGGACAGCAAATTATCGATAAAGGCTTATCTTATCATTGGGACAATGCTTTTCGCATTGTTTTTCGGGGCAGGGAACTTGATCTTCCCGGCACAACTTGGCCAATACGCAGGCGAGAATGTTTGGTTGGCGATGGCCGGTTTCTTGACAACCGGCGTCGGTTTGCCGCTTCTCGGTATCTTGGCGATCGGCTTTTCGAAAAGCCGGGACTTGCAGGATCTCTCGAGTCGTGTGCATCCGGTATACGGTTTATTGTTCACCGCCGCACTTTATTTGACGATCGGGCCGTTTTTCGCATTGCCGCGGACGGCAGCCGTTTCTTATGAAGTAGGCATCGTGCCATTCATCGGGGACGGATCAGTCGCAATCGGCTTGATCGTCTTCTCGGTTATCTTTTATGTGGTCTCTTTATTGTTGTCGTTGAATCCGACGCAAATGGTCGACAGCATCGGCAAATTTTTGGCTCCGGCCATTTTGATCGTCCTCGGTATCTTGCTGGTCGCGGCGTTCGTGTCTCCGATGGGAGAGGCTGGCCCTGCACAAGAGGGGTACGCAAGCGGCGCCTTTTTGACTGGATTTACGGAAGGGTATAACACGATGGACGCGCTCGCTTCACTCGTGTTCGGGATCATCGTCATTTCAGCCGTTCAGAAAATGGGCGTCACTTCATCGAAAGGTTTACTGAAGGCGACACTTCGCAGCGGGGCTGTGGCAGCTGGATTGTTGGCAGTCGTGTACACGGGAATCGCGTTTCTTGGCGCGACCAGCACTTCGCAGCTGGGCCTTTTGGAAACAGGAGGGCCGGTTCTGAGCGGGGCTTCTGAACATTATTTCGGCACATTAGGCGCTATGCTGTTGGCAGTGATCATCACATTGGCATGTCTTACGACAGCAGTTGGCTTGACTGTCGCCACTTCAGAATTTTTCCATAAGCTGACGCCTGGCATCAGCTACCGCACATATGTCTTCATCTTCACCATCTTTTCGTTAGTGGTAACGAATGCTGGGCTTTCGAACATTATCACGTATTCAATTCCGGTATTGATGTTCTTGTATCCACTCGCAATCGTCCTGATCATGCTCGCGTTTATGTCGCCGCTATTCAACCACAGCCGCATCGTCTATGTATCAGCTATCGGCGTGACCTTCTTCATCGCGATCATCGACGGATTGAAAACTTTGACGGGTTCGCTTGGCATGGAAAATCCAACATGGCTCCAAAGCATCATCGACTTTTATGCAGAAGTCCTGCCGCTTTATGGCGATGGGCTCGGCTGGTTCGTGCCAGCTTTGGCTGCCATCTTCATTTCAGGCATTGTCGCCCGTTTGAGAAACCGCAGGGAATCGGAATCGCCCGCATTTACCAATCGCTAGAAAAAAGCTGTTTCCAACGTGTTCAACACGTTGGAAACAGCTTTTTAAATGCCTTTAGAAGCAGTCAATTCTTCGATGGTGCGGACCCAGTTGGATTTCATCAAATGTGAAATCTTCTCGGCGTCTCCGGCTTTGAGGGTTTCGATGATCTCAATATGCTCGTCATGGGAGCGCATCGTCAAGACTAAGGAATGGTGGAAAAACTGTCTGCGGACATGTGATTGAAGCTGGCCGAGAATGGAATCTATATATGGATTGCCGGCTGCATCCACGATGATTTGATGGAACTCTTCATCGATTTTCAATGCAGAAAAGGAATCGCTGTTACGGATAGCACGCGCAAATTTCCGGTTGGTTTCTTCCAAAAGCCCGAAAATCTCAGGAGTCAAATTTGGAATGGCCAATTCACCGGCAAGTGCTTGCAGCACAGCAAGGGGAGGCAGGAGATGTTTGATGTCTTCGATATGGATATCCGTCACGCGTGTCGCTTTGCCAGGAAACATTTCAATGAATCCTTGCACTTCAAGAAGCTGCAAGGCTTCTCGGATCGGTGTCCGGCTTAAATTGAGCGCTTCAGCGAGTTCGGTGTCGACCAGTTTCTCGCCAGGCTGCAAGGTGCCATCGATGATCCATTGCTGCAATTGCAAATGGGCACTTTCTTTAGCGGAAACGCGTACCGGCCTTGTATGGTCTACAGGAATCGGCATAGTAAATCTCCTTTCGAAATTATCTGACTCCATTATACACTAATTTACAAAACAGTAAAATGCAGAATGCGATATATCTGAAACAGCGATTTCTTAAGGTCAGTTTGATGCTCTCGGTAAAGGGAATAACAACATTATCAGGAAACTTTAAGGAGGAGCCGCCATGTTATCATTCGTTACCAGTAAAGACGAACAAACCCTTGCCATCGAAGTCGAAGGAAAAGTGACCAAAGACGATTTAAAGAAATTTGACAATGTCGTGTTCGAAAAATTCCGCAACGATGAGAAATTCAATGTTTATGCCGTGATCAATGATATCGATGCCCCTACAGCAGGCGCGATGTTTGAGGAGTTGGCCGTCGATGCTAAACGTTGGAGCCAGTACAATAAACTTGCGGTCGTCAGTGAAAAGAATTGGCTCGATAAAGTATCGGGGGCTCTCGACAAACTGCCTGGCGTGCAAGCCGAACATTTCCCAATCGACCAGATGGAATCAGCCTGGGATTGGATAAAGGAGAAGTGAAGAAATATGTTGTCAATTGTACCAAGTAAAGACATAGAAACGATCGCAATCGAAGTGGAAGGGCGTGCCAGCAAAGCCGACATCGAGAAATTAGACCATGTCATCCGTGACAAAGTGAGCGAGAAAGGCCATTTCAATATGTATGCGATCATCTATAAAGTAGAAGATTCGACTTTGTTCGATGCAGCAGACAGTGCAGAAATCGATCGGCATAGCTGGAGCCAAGCGCGCAAGTTCGCGGTTATCAGTGAAAGAGACTGGACCTCGGCAGCGAGCGGCTGGCAAGGCTTCGCGGACGGCCTGGAAACACGCCATTTCAAGCTCGACGAAATGAACGACGCATGGGAATGGATGCAACAATAACCAATGAATACAAAGCGTTCCGCGTTACTGCGGAGCGCTTTTTTCTGTTGAGAGGATTATGCAGATATAAAGATAGAAGTTGAAACTTAGTAATTACAATAGCTTGCGCTATGAGACTGCGTTGCAGAGGGACGCTTTCCGGAGGGCTCGCATTGAGCCGCTTCGTCGCTACGCAAAACCACGCCTGCTCAACTCTCACGATGTTCGAGCTTCGCAAACGAATACGCTTAATGCTTTCACGTATTCGCTTGCAGGGTCTCAATTGTCTCGCTATTCCTCCCGGAGTCGCCCTCTTCCACTCCGTCTCTAATTTTAGAAGGGAAGAAAATTTCTTTTGTTCACTCGATAGAAAAAGTGGAAATGCTTCCTGTTTTGTAGCTCAAGTCAACTTTGGTGTAGAGAAGCGAGCTAGTCCTGACACTGCCATCAACATTTTCGACTAAAGCACCAATGTGCCAGACTCTACATCTCGGGAAGCGATTCCCCAACTAGCCGGCAACTGATTGCAGAAGCCGAACAGACTAAACATTCTTCACTCAATGAAATCACTCAGCCGCCGAGCGTAAAGGGGTGAGCCGACGCCGTAAGACAGGCGTTCTTTCTGGCTTATGGCAAGAGGCCAACCCAAAGCACGGCGGCAACTACTCAGACGAAACTCAAACAAAGGCAAAAACTATTCAACATCTAAACTCCCATTATCTTTTCCAAGCATGTCCCGGGAAGCGATTCCCCCGATAGCCGGCAACTGACTAAAGAATCAGATTTGATTAAACATACTCGAATCAACGAAATCTCCCAGCCGCCAAGCGCCAAGGGGTGAGCCGACGCAGTAAGACAAGTGTTCTTCTTGGCTTACGGCTAAAGGCCAACCCAAAGCACGGCGGCGAATATCTCGATGAAGCGTCATTCGAAACATCCTAGCATTTCCACAAACTAACCCTCACTATCTCCACTAAGCTTCTTCAATACGCTCAAGTTCAGCACGCACGATGTGGAAGAGGTTCAAGACAATCGTCTTGCCCGCTGCATCTTCTACCGGAAGCAGGCTGACGGCAATGCCGATGAAATGATCTTCAAGCGCGCCTTCAATGCGGATGCCTTCCAGCACGTCCCCATTGGTCAGCAAGATGTTGTAAACGTAGAATTTCTTTTTCACGACGGCTCCTCCTTTCCTGATCCAATTCATTGAAAAGGGCATTTGAAAGTGGGCAGGGCGACGGATTTCCTTTACACTGATTATAATGCAAAACGCAACGGCATAGATAGGATGAGGAATTGTGAGAAACGAAATGACGGCAACAGTGAAAGATGTTTTGAGAAATGAATTGGCGAAAGGGTCTCCGCTCATCACAAAAGACGGATTGATGAGTGAAATCGACGCGCCGGAAGGAACTTTACTGCGCCTTGTTGATAAGGACGGGGAATATTTGGGCACCGGCTATTACGGCGAACAGAACAAAGGCGCCGGCTGGGTTTTGACAAGAAACCAGGACGAAGCAGTCGGCCAAGCCTTTGTTGAACGCAAGCTGGAATTGGCATTCAGCCGCCGCGAGAAATTCTTCAACAACCCAGAGACGACCGCTTTCCGTGTCTTCAACGGTGAAGGCGATGGTTTCGGTGGGTTGACGATCGATTACTACGCAGGATTCTACTTGCTGTCCTGGTATAGCGCAGGCGTCTACTCGTTCCGCGAAGACGTCGTGGCGGCGCTTCAGAATGTAGTGGAATGCACCGGAATCTATGAGAAAAAACGGTTCGATACGAAAGGCCAGTATATCGAAGGCGATGATTTCGTATCGGGAGAGCGCGGGGAATTCCCGTTGATCGTTAGAGAAAACGGCATGAACTTCGCGGTATATTTGAACGACGGCGCAATGACCGGCATTTTCCTTGACCAGCGCGATGTGCGCCAGGCGATCCGCACGAAATATGCAGACGGCAAAACCGTGCTCAATACCTTTTCTTACACAGGGGCCTTTTCCGTAGCAGCAGCGCTTGGCGGTGCGGACAAGACGACGAGTGTGGATCTCGCGAAACGCAGCTCAGCCAAAACCATCGAGCAGTTCAGCATCAACGGCATTGATTTTGACGAGCAGGACATTCTGGTGATGGATGTCTTCAATTATTTCAAATACGCGAAGCGCAAAAACCTTAGCTTTGATGTGGTCGTCCTCGATCCCCCAAGCTTTGCGCGCTCGAAAAAGCATGTCTTCAGTGCGGCGAAAGACTATACCAACTTGATGAAAGAAACGATCGATATTACAGCACCGGAAGGCTTGATTGTCGCTTCGACTAATAGCGCTTCATTCAATATGAAGAAATTCAGCCAAATGATCGATAAAGCATTCAAAGATAAAAACCAGAAGTACAAAGTGGTGGAGACTTATAGCCTGCCAGTGGATTTCCATGTCGATCGGAGATTTCCAGAAGGCGATTATTTGAAAGTGCTATTCCTCCGTTTACTGTAAGATAGGCTCATAAGCAGAAACAAAGAGCGCAGATGGGCATTCAAAGGCGAATGTGCAACTGCGTTTTTTGTGCGTTTTGCTGCTCGATTGGATTGGTTTATAATGGAAAAAGAATATGGTTACCTAATTTGGAGGCGGCACTATGGCAAAAGCAATTTCCTCATCATCGCTCGCGGGGAATCCGGTTTATCCGGTAATGTTCGCGATCGGCGGTGTTCATTTATTGAACGATTCCTTGCAGGCAGTGATTCCGGCAATGTTCCCGATTTTAGAGAAGGATTTGGGCTTGTCCTTCACCCAGCTCGGGCTGATCGCTTTTGCGCTCAATATGGTGGCGTCTGTCTTGCAGCCGGTCATCGGATTTGCGAGCGATAAAAAGCCGATGCCTTACGCATTGCCGCTCGGTATGGTGTTCTCGTTTATCGGGATCGCGGGCTTGGCGTTTGCGCCGGAGTATTGGCTCATTTTGCTGTCGGTGATTTTCCTCGGTTTCGGTTCTGCGGTATTTCACCCGGAGGGATCACGCGTGTCGTATATGGCAGCGGGCTCGAGACGAGGCTTGTCGCAATCGATTTATCAAGTCGGCGGCAATTCCGGGCAAGCGCTGGCGCCTTTGATCAGTGCCTTTATCCTCGTGCCGCTCGGCCAACGGGGCGCAGCGTTGTTTCTCTTCGTCGCAGCACTCGGTATTTTCGCGTTATCCAAAATTTCCGCCTGGTATAAGGCGCAATTAGAGCGCGACAAATTGGAAAAAGTGAAAAAGGCTGTGCTGTCTTCCTTGCCGCCTTTAACGAAAAAGCAAGTGGGTACTGCTTTGACGTTGCTATTGTTGATTATTTTCGCGCGCACTTTTTACATAACGACCATTACGAGTTTTTATATATTCCATTTAATGGATAATTACGGTGTGACAATCCAACAAGGGCAAATGTTCATTTTCCTATTTCTTGGAATAGGGGCATTCGGGACCTTTTTCGGCGGCCCACTTGCAGACCGCATCGGCCGCAAGCGCGTCATTGTGCTGTCGTTGATCGTACCGATTCCGCTAGCGCTTGCGCTGCCGTATGTGGCATTGCCGGTCGTTGCTGTCATTCTTTCCATATTGGGCTTTTTCCTCATGTTGAGCTTTTCCGTCATGGTCGTCTACGCCCAGGAACTCGTCCCGAGCAGAATCGGCACAATGTCCGGGCTGACAGTCGGTTTGGCGTTTGGCATGGGGGCTATTGGAGCCGTCGCGATTGGGGTGTTGATGGATTCGATTGGGGTTTATGAAACGATGATCATTATTTCCGTGCTGCCGATCCTCGGGCTGGTTGGCCTCGCTTTGCCGAAAGACCGGAAAATTGCTGCTGCGTAAATGGTTTGGCCGGATAGATAGGAGATGGAGTTATGGAATCAATACAGAAAAAACAAAGCATCAAGCCGTTTTTTACACTTTTAACGTCGATTAAAATCCCGAAATGGGCATTGATTTTCGGGCTGGCAACCAGTTTAGTCACGACCATCGTCGGCTTGCTCGTCCCGTTGCTGACGAGAGAGTTAGTGGACGGGTTTTCAGTGGAGGCATTGAGTGGAGGATTGATTGCCGCGCTTGCCGCTGCTTTTATCGTGCAGGCGGTCATTAACGGCGTATCGATTTATTTATTGAGCATGGTCGGGCAGCGGATTGTGGCTGGGCTGCGCGAGCGCATGTGGCTTCATTTGCTGCGTTTGCGTATTGGCTATTTCGACCAGCACGCAAGCGGGCAAACGGTGAGCCGTGTCGTCAACGATACCGGCATCGTCAGGAATCTCATCACCGATCATTTCCCGAATTTCGTGACCGGCATCATTACGATCATCGGGGCGGTCGCGATCCTTCTGGTGCTGGACTGGAAAATGACTTTGATCATGATGCTCGCAGTGCCGTTGACAATTGCCATCATGATTCCTTTAGGACGCAAGATGGCGAAGATTTCCCGCAGCTTGCAGGATGAAACCGCCGTATTCACGGGCGACGTCCAGCAGACGCTCGGGGAAATCCGCTTGATGAAATCATCGACAGCGGAACGAGTGGAAGAACAGCGCGGGTTGTCGGGCGTCCAGAAATTATACGGGCTCGGCATGAGAGAAGCGAAAGTCTATGCTTTGATCGGCCCGCTGATGTACTTGGTTGTCATGGTTGTTATCGTGATGATCATCGGCTACGGCGGTATCCGTGTATCGGAAGGGTCGATGTCGACCGGATCCTTAGTCGCTTTTCTTCTGTATTTGTTCCAGATTGTTGTGCCGCTCGCTACATTCGCGCGGTTCTTTACAGAATTGCAAAAAGCGAGAGGGGCGACAGAACGCATTATCGATATTTTGGAATTGCCGCTTGAAGAACAACAGCGCGGCATCGAACTGGACATCACCGGCAAAACGCTGCGCCTTGAAGACGTCAGCTTTGCCTACGAAAACGGCGAGCCGGTGCTGCAAGGCGTGTCGTTTGATGCGCGGCCTGGCCAGAAGATTGCGTTTGCCGGACCGAGCGGTGGAGGCAAGACGACCATTTTCGGGTTGATTGAGCGCTTTTACGAACCGACCGCTGGGACCATTACAATCGGTGATGTGCCGATTGGGGATGTGGCAATTGCTTCTTGGCGCGACCAAATCGGCTATGTATCGCAGGAAAGCGCCATGATGGGCGGGACGATCCGGGCGAATCTGACTTACGGCTTGCCGGATGCCGACAATTATCAAGATGAAGAATTGTGGCGCGTCTCCCGCATGGCGTACGCCGAGGAATTCATCGCTTCGTTTCCGGACGGATTGGATACGCAAGTCGGGGAGCGCGGTGTCAAATTGTCCGGCGGGCAGAGGCAGCGCATTGCCATTGCCCGCGCATTTTTGCGCGATCCGAAATTATTGATGATGGACGAAGCGACAGCGAGTCTCGACAGCCAATCGGAAGGCATCGTCGGGCAGGCGCTGGGCCGTTTGATGGAAGGGCGCACGACATTGGTCATTGCCCATCGCTTGTCGACAATCGTCGATGCCGATAAGATCGTCTTTATCGAAGGCGGACGGGTCACCGGTATTGGGAACCACCGAGAGTTGACTGGAAAGCATGCGCTATACCGCGAATTCGCCGAGCAGCAATTAACCTAATGTTTTGCTTGACCTTGACGCAACGTAAAGGTTTAAAGTGGAGTCATCAGGAGGTGGCGGCATGTATATAGTTCAGAAATTGGCAACGCTTGCCGGCGTGAGTGCGCGCACTTTGCGTTATTACGATTCGATCGGCTTACTGACGCCGCAGAAAAATGAATCCGGCTACCGAGTATACGGGAGCGCAGAAATTGACCGTCTCCAACTCATCTTATTTTACCGGGAGCTCGGCTTTGGGCTTCAAGACATCGCAAAGCTTTTGGATGACCCGGATTTTGATGAGACCGAGGCATTGATCGGGCAGCGGGAACAATTGATGCGGGAACGCAGCCGCCTGGACCTTTTGATTACAAATGTGGAAAAAACGATTTCCACAAAACAAGGGGAGAGTCGAATGGCAGATCATGAAAAGTTCGAAGGATTCAAGAAGCAGCTGGTCGAGGACAATGAAACGGCTTTTGGAAAAGAAATCCGCGACAAATATGGCGACGCGGAAGTTGACCGTTCCAACGCCAAAATGCTGGGCATGGACGAAGAACGATACGAAGCATTCAAGTGCCTTGAGCAAGAGATCCTAGAAAAGCTGGAGCATGCGCTGAAAGAAGGCGAACCAGCGGGAGCCGTGGGACAGGAAGTAGCCGATTTGCACCGTCAGTGGCTCGGATTTACATGGGGCAGCTACGAGCCGAAAGCGCATGCCGGACTGGCGGAAATGTATGTCGCGGATGAACGCTTCGCGGCCTATTATGAAAAAGCCGGTGAAGGGGCAGCGCAATTTTTGCGGGATGCGATCATCGCCTATACAGATCAGCAAAGTAAATGAAATTGAGCCCGCCTGCTTGCGGGCTTTTTTTGGTTTCAATCATCAAGGCAGGGGAATGGAGTAAACAATAATAAGAGAAGACGGGGGTGGGAAAGGTGCTGACAGTGATGAGCTTTAATATTGCATCAGGTAAACGAATCGACGGAAAGCTGGATCTTGAACTAACGGCCCAGGCAATTGAACAAGGAAAAGTGGATGTCGCTGGATTGCAGGAAGTGGACAGGAATTTTTCCTCCCGCAGCCGTTTTTGGGACCAGGCCAAATGGCTGTCCAAGCGGCTCGGCATGCACATGGCGTACGGGCCGAATTTGGTCGATAGGGGAGCCGGTGGCGGGCGCCCGAAGCGTGAATACGGCAACGCCATATTGAGCCGTTATCCAATCGTGTCCTCCCAAAACCATGATTTGAGCGCAGTCGAAGTCCATCCCGAAGAATTCGAGCCGCGCGGTATGCTCGAAGCGATCATTGAAATGGAGGGGTTCCGGTTTTCTTTCTATAACACGCATCTATCGCTGATTGACGAGGAAGTGGACCGCAGCTTGACGGAAATCCTGACTATTATAACCGATAACCCGCTTCCCCAAGTGCTGGTGGGGGATTTTAATGCTGCGCCTTCTACCAAGCACGTCAAGCGATTCTCCAAGCATTTTTACAACGCGTTCGGTTCGGGACCTTATCCGGATACGTATAAAAAGCAAGGCGACCACGGCCAAAAAATCGATTATATTTTTCACGATGCCCATTTTCAGGCGATAGAGGCATGGATCATCGACACAGAGGCATCAGATCATGTGCCAATTGTGGCAAAAATCAGAAATTTACAAAACCATAACAATATTTAACACATATGTCATTTGAAAAAACGCTGACCCTGTTATAATAAAGGGGACAATTGCAGCTGCCACTGATTCGTTTCAAAGTGAAAAGGAGAGGGTCGCATGCACGGCGATGCCAGCAGGACACCAACAGTGAAAGTGATGTCGTTCAATATTGCTCATGGAATGGGAATGGACGGCCAAGTGGATTTAGAAAGAACCGCACAAGTGATTGAAGCATCGGGGGCCACCATTGTAGCGCTCCAGGAAGTCGACCGTTATTTTTCAGACCGCAGTTTTTATATGGACCAGGTCGAATGGCTATCCGAACGGCTCGGGATGTACGCCGCATATGGCGCCAATCTGAACCAAGCGCCGGATGATCCGGAACGCCCGAACCGCCAATACGGCAATGCCACGTTAAGCCTTTACCCAATCAAATACGCAGAAAATCATTTTTTGACGCAAGTCGTTACCGATATTTACAATAATGAGCAGCGAGGCGTTCTCGAAACAGTAATTGAAGTCGGGGGCACATACCTCAAAGTGCTGAATACCCATTTAGCGTTGAAAGATGAAGAGCTTGAAATGAGCGTTGCGGAAATATTAGAGATTGCAGGCAAAAGCCATTTTCCTAAAATCATTGCGGGTGATTTCAATGCACCGCCGACACATCGCCATTTGGCCCATATTCACCGGACCATGACAGATGTCTTCCTGAAAACGAAGCGAGGCGACGCCTATACGTATCCGTCTCCTTATGAAAATCACGAAACCGGCGAATCGTTTAAGCCAATGACGCGCATCGATTATATTTTTGCCGACCACGGCTTTGACGTGCGGGATGCAGAGAAAATCGAAACAGCTGTATCGGATCATTTGCCGATCACGGTAGAGCTCGTCTGGACACAGAAACATGACGCGGCTGCGATCATTGTTCCTGCAGCTCAACCATCCAAACAAAAAATTTAAAAACCAAAAACCGCCGGCAAAATTGCCGGCGGTTTTTTATGCATGGATCGCTCAAGCGAAGCTTTTTTGAGTGGTGGTCTTGGAGCGGCGCGCGAGTTTGACGAGCAGATAGACAAGCGGCGTGTCCGCTGCTGCAACGATCCATTTGAATACATACTGCGTCAAAATCATGGCGGCCAAAGCCGACAGCGGCATCGTCCCATAAAAAGCGATCGTGATGAAAATCGTCGTATCCACCAATTGGCTAACCATCGTCGAGGCATTATTGCGCAGCCATAACTTCGACTCGCCGTTTCTGGCTTTTAATTTATGGAAAATCGTGACGTCCAAGTTTTGGCTGATGAAATAAGACACCAAGCTCGCAAGCGTCACCCGGAAGCCGGCCGAAAAAATCGACTCGAACGCTGCCTGGTCCGCAAAAAATGGCGCAGACGGCAAGTGGATGGCCGCAAAGATGAACGCCAGGGCCGCGAGTTGCGTGATAAATCCGGCCATGACCGTCTGGCGCGCGGCTTCTTTGCCGTATACTTCCGCAATCGTGTCAGTGATGGGGAACGTGAAGACATAGACGATGACTGCAGCTGGCAGCACCGCCCACTCACTGATGGAAAATAATTTTACGGCCAAGATATTCGACAGGATGAGCAAACCGACAAAAGCGCCGTTTAAATAAAGTAGCATGAACGGCTCTCCTTATCGGTTGGTGATCGTTTCCGGATTCATGTCGTGGTTCATCATCCGGTACGTCGCCATTTCTTCGTATTTCGTGCCAGGCTTGCCATAGTTCGTGTACGGGTCGATCGACAAGCCGCCGCGCGGAGTGAATTTGCCCCATACTTCGATATAGCGCGGGTCGAGCAGCTCGATTAAGTCATTCATGATGATGTTGACGACATCTTCATGGAAATCGCCGTGGTTGCGGAAGCTGAACAAATACAGCTTCAATGCTTTGCTTTCGACGAGTTTCTTGTCGGGAATGAAGCTCAAGTAAATCGTCGCGAAATCCGGCTGGCCGGTTTGCGGGCACAGCGAAGTGAACTCCGGGCAATTGAATTTGACGAAGTAATCGCGCGTGTGGAGATTGTCGATCGCTTCTAGAATGCCTGGGTCGTATTCAAATTTGTAGCGCGTGTTCTGGTTGCCGAGCAAAGACAAATGCTCGAGTGTCTCTTCGTTTCTTCCTGCCATGTGTGTGGCCTCCTTATAATGGGCCGGCTGGGGGAGAGCTATAAAAAATTCGGACAAACGAAAAGCCGAATCGCATGTGGATTCGGCTTGATTTCAAAATCCATAGTTTTTTATAGAGGGTGGAATGCTATGAACCTCTCCCGTTGCCGGGTTATTTAATTTCCTGCCTTATCGTATAAGATAGGGGCGGTTCTGTCAATTGTTGGTTTGGGAATGAAAGGGGGTAGGCTTTTAATCTATAATTTGCGGTCGAACATTTAGACACATAGTAGAGAAGTGAGTAGAAAAGCTTCCGCCTTTCGACTGCGTTGCAGGGGCACGCTTGCCGGGGGGCGGGTGTTGAGCCAATGTGCCAAAGAGCGCGGCACAATTGTCTCGCCAGCCCGCTCAGTCCCCCAGGCGTCGGCCCCTTCCACTTCGTCTCTGTGTTTAGAGTGGAAGATCGTTTATTAAAACTAGTCGATAAAAAGTGTGGAAATGTGTCGGGCTTTGTAGCTCAAGTCATCTTGATCAATAAAGATGTAATTGTAAATTTTGTTCCAATTAAAAATTTTCTATTCAAGTATCTTAAACCTAGACACCAAGTCCCAGGAAGCGATTTCCCCACTAGCCGGTAACTGATTATAGAAGCAGATCTATTTAGTCATGCTCCACACATTGAAATCTCTAAGCCGCCAAGCGCCAAGGGTGAGCCGACGCAATAAGACAGGTGTTCTTCCTGGCTTATGGCAAGAGGCCAACCCGAAGCAGGGCGGCGACTACTAAACTGAAGCGCAAATAGAATTACGGGACAATGAGACAAGCAACCCCTCGCTATCTTCTCACACGCTTGATCTGGGAAGCGATTCCCCCACTAGCCGGCAACTTTGCAGAGAAGCAGATCAATTTAAACAGTCAATATACAATGAAATCTCTTAGCCGCCCAGCGCCACGGGTGAGCCGATGCCGTAAGACAGGCGTACTTCCTGGCTTATGGCAAGAGGCCAACCCAAAGCAGGGAGGCGACTACTAACATGAAGCTCAACTAATGAACGGGAATGATTCCACAAACAAACCCTCGCTATCTTCTTTTCCAGCAAATAAAAAAAGCTAGAGACAGAATCTCTAGCTTTTCATTATTAATGGAATGGGCACCCTGATTGCACAGTTGTGTTCTTCTGTTCGTGATAGAACACATTGTCTGGGCGGTTTTTCAGTTTTTGCACGTCTTTTAAGATTAAGCGGCTTTTTGGCATAGTTGGCATGCGGGACATGTCGTAGGACAAGTCTTGTTCAGGCACGCTGTATTTCAAGTTCTCCGCAAAATATTTGAAGATTGATTGCATATACATGACCGTCATCCATTCGCCTGCGCAGCGGTGTCCGGTATGGTGGTCGCCGCCGCCTTGAGGGACGAAGGAGAACGGGCTGCCGTTCCATGTACTGAAACGTTCTGGAATGAATTCATCGGCGTTGTCCCAAGAGTCCGGGTGATGGTTCGTGCCGTAAAGGTCCAGGATGACGCGCATGTCTTTTTTGAAATGGACGCCGTTCCAGTTGAAATCTTTTTTGGAGATCGCTGCCATAACCGGTGCGAACGGATAATAACGGCGCACTTCCTGGGCGAAATTGTGGCTGTAATTGTTTTCGTCTGCCTGCAGTTTGCCGCGCGTGACCGGATTTTCGTGCATCGCCATGACGCCGAAGACGATAAAATAAGCTGTAGCGATCATCGGGCGGTAGGCATTATTCAAATCGACAGCTGCCGTCTCGAGGTCGAGCAGCTTGCCGTTCGGTGACCGGTGATGGGCGACGATATACGCTGCCGTATAGGCCGGCGGATTGTATTCGCCTTTACGGATTTGCTTGATGATTTTTTTCAGCCAGTCTTCGTGCGCATTGCGCGCTTTCATGCCTTCAAGGTAGCGCCCTTCAGTGAGGCCGAATGAATCGACCATCGTCACGAGTTCCCATGTGCGCTGCTTGACTTCACTTTCTTTCATCGGAAGCCCTGCCCAGTGGATCATGGAGCGCGTGAAGATTTCTTCGATTTCATCCAATAGGACGACTTCGTCCATCTGCTCCCATTGTTCGGCCTTGGCATCGAGTTCTTGGATCATCATGCGTTTGGCATCTTCCAAACGCTCAGGTGTCATCATCGACAGGAACATGCGCTTTTGCTGGTGATGGTCTTCGCCGTCGCGGCCGTGGACCGCACCTCGTCCGAATAGCGTTTGCTCAAGCGGAAGCGGCGCTGCGCCGCTGCGTTTGAAATAATCATTATTGTAGAACAGTTCAGCCGCTTCTTCGCCGGCCATGCACACTACCTTTTTCCCCATCAAGCGGGTTTCGAAAATATCCGAGCCAAGTTCTTTGCGGCGGCCGGGCAGGAAATCGAATCCTTCGCCGAGAAGGGATAAGGTATTGTCCAATTCTTTTGCTTTCGGGATCGGGTGCTTCACTTTCATGTAACGTCAGCTCCTTCAGTATGTTCAATGCGGGGGATTCACCTGTTAAGTTGAATAGTCATTGTAGGAAACCATACCCTTCTGGCGCTTGGGTAAACGCCTCTCGAATTTCCGGATGGTGCATATCAAAAAGCTGGAGTAGGCGTTTTTTCATGGTACACTTAAAGCAAAAGATAGGCTGAAAGGAGCGGCAAGGATGACAAATGGATTCGGCGGCTTATCCCGCCAAGCACTCGAATGGGTCGAGTCGAAATGGCCGGGAGCAGTGCTAGAAGAAGCTGTTCCCTTGGAAGGCGGGACTTCTTCACTGCTTTATGAAATTCGCGCTAGCAAAGATGGAGAACAGCAAAGCGTCGTATTGCGGCTTCACCATAAAGGGGAGTGGCTCGACCAGGAACCTGATTTGGCAAAGCATGAAGCGATGAGCCTGGAGCTTGCAGAAAAAGCGGACATTCCGGCTCCGCATATTTTAGCGTTCGATGAAAGCGGCGAAGCATGCGGCATGCCAGCCGTATTGATGACGAAAGTTCCAGGAGCGGTCATCTTGCCGCCCGCCTACGATTCAGCCTGGCTTGATGGGCTTGCTGAAACGCTTGCTGAAATCCATCGCCATAAAGCGGAAAGCTTTCCTTATGAATATTTCGCCTATAATGATGCACGGCGCCTCGAGCGGCCGAAGTGGTCGCGTGTAGAAGGCGATTGGATGCGCGCATTTTATATCGTAGCCGCGGGTGGTCCGCCGGTTGAGTATTGCTTGATCCATCGCGATTATCACCCGGGAAATATTCTGTGGGAAGAGGGGCGCGTCAGCAGCGTTGTCGATTGGGTCAATACGTGCCGCGGGCCGGCGGGGGTCGATGTCGGGCATTGCCGCGTCAACTTGGCCCAGCTTTACGGCACACGGGTCGCAAATGAATTTTTGGATGCTTACGAACGCCATGCCGGTGAATCGTTTGCTTACGATCCGTATTGGGATTTGCTGTCGCTGATCGATACCTTGGATGGCAGCCCGGCAGTCTACCCTGGATGGAAGACGTTCGGCATGACCGGTTTGTCCGATGAATTGGTTCGTTACCGCTTGGATGAGTATTTGATGAGCTTGATGGACCGCTTCGATGATTTCTGAGCTGTGGGCCTGAGGTTTGATTTCTCCGAGAAAGGCAATATATATAGCACAAGCAAGTATTTGGAGGAGGAGTCATAATGACGGACGAACAGCAAAAGAACTTGAAGCAAGAACTCGAAGCGCAATTGAAATCGCTCGAGCAACGAATGGAACATACAGAGGAATTCGAAACTAGCGAATTATCCAATTACGATAATCACCCAGGCGATAACGCCACTGATTTGTATGACCAGGAACGCGGAATGGCGATGGAGCAGTTCAAGGAAGAAGAGCATGATGATGTAGTGGCTGCGCTTAAAGCCATTGAGGACGGTACGTATGGAAAATGTGCAGTATGCGGTAAAGACATTCCGTATGAGCGGCTTGAAGCCATTCCTACTGCACTGACTTGCATCGACCACGCCGACCATAGCTTGGATTTGGAAAGCCGCCCATCAGAAGAAGATGTCATCGGATCGTCAACAGACCGCCCGGCCAAAACGGAAGACAGTCGAATCCGTGATTACGACAACAGCTTTGAAGATGTCGAGAATTTCGGTTCCTCGGACGGCCCTCAAGACCAGCCAGGTGAAGACCAGGAAGATTTCTATAAAGACAACGAGGCAGAAGAAGACGAACAATTTAAATAAGCTAGTCCCGGCGCTTGCCGGGGCTTTTTTTCTTCCAAAAAAAAAATACAGGAAAGAGGCGTCTGGATGGAACACTTGCAGAAACAATTCTTGGCGTTGGAGAACAGCCATCTGGCACCGGTGGCCAGAGGATTGAACCGGAATATGGCCGACATCCTGGATGCTGAGTTTTTCGAATTTGGCATGTCGGGAGGAACTTGCCAGCGTTCCGACTTTAATGGGGACTATGATTTGCAAAAAGATGACTATCGCATTTCCCGCTTTGAAGCAAAGTCTCTCGGCCCGGAGTCGGTCCTGACAATATATGTATTGGAGAACCGGACGACAGGGATATGGAGCCACCGCAGCTCAGTATGGAAAAAACGCCAGGACGGCTGGAAGCTGTTCTTCCATCAAGGAACGAAGACAGATGGTTTCAAGAAATGGGAATAGGGAAAATGAAAGACAGGCATTAGTTAAAGGAGGATAATCTATGGAGCATGCGATTGTGTTATTCGATGGAGATTGCAATTTCTGCGATTCCAGTGTGCAGTTCATCATCAATCATGACCCGGCAGGTTATTTTCAATTCGCTTCCCTGCAAAGCGAAATCGGACAAGAGCTTTCCAAAAAGCACAATGTCCCGGACGACGTTGACAGCCTGGTGTTGATTGAAGGAGGCGAAGCGTACGTGAAGTCAGAAGGTGCGCTCAAGATTTCACACCATTTGACGGGCCTTTGGAAACTGGCGTATCATCTTCAGCCATTCCCGCGCGTACTTCGCGACGGCGCATACGACGTCATCGCAAAAAACCGCTATAAAGTATTCGGCAAGCTCGACAGCTGCATGCTGCCGCCTCCGCATATCCGCAAGCGTTTTTTGGATCAATTTTAAATACAGAAAGGGCGGTTCCAGTTTTTCTGGAACCGCCCTTTTTTATATGAAACTGTCTTATAGTTGTTCATTATAGGAAATTCGAAAAGCGCCAATAATGGGCCGCGATTGGATCGGCCATCCAGGCAAGCCCTTCGCTTTCGGTCTGGTGAAGCGGCTGCCATGTCCCACCGTCCCCAAGTTTCAAGTAAATCTCGTGATTCGGCGACTGGTCATGGACCCCGATGAAATCATATACGCCGTTTCGGTAAAATGTTGCCGATAGTTCATAATCGATATTCGGCGATGTCGTCAGCGGGTTTCCGACGCTGTGGGTGAGTAGGATTTCGGTTTTCAGTGGTGTTTCTTCCGATATTTTTGCATCGACGCCTTCACTCGAAGCGACATCCGCTTTACGGAATTTCTGGCGCCAATTATAAGCGATGCTGGTACCGATATCTTTGTCGAAATCGAATGTGCTGTGTTGTTGTGCCAGGTTGACGATGGAATTGGTGAGTGAGCGATAATGTTTGGATTCAGGGTCGAATGTGCGGTTATCGCCCTGGAAATAAGGGTTCGGTGATGTCAGGTTGGGATTTTTCAAAACATCATCGGGCAAAAAGGTTAGATAACGCAAATGCCATTTTAGCTCGGGAGGCTTGCCTTGGCCCTCCTTGAGCAATTGATTGAGCGGGGCGATTTTTTTCGACAGCCAGAATTTTTCTACGGCCGCCTGTTCTTGCGACGAACCCAGGTTCAATGCCCCGAATATATTAGCGGCGAGCGATTTGATTTTGCGTAATGGGCTTTCGGCCCGTTCGACTGGGCGCCTTGCGCGTACCCAATATATCACTTCACGGTCTTCCGGCACATTCCGGTCGGTGAATTGGGTCTTGTCGATTTTCGCTACTTGCTCGCCGTCGCGATAAATTTCGTATTCGTCGATGCCGTCGATTGCGCCCCAAGCGAGTGAGATCCGCTCACGTGAAACGATGGTCGATAAGACGATCTGTTCCAATTGATTGATGCAATCGGGATCGCGCTTTTCGGTGCCGGTCAAAAGTTTCAAGGCTGTAACCCAGCTGCCTTGTGCGGTTTGGCGTTCTATCGTGTAACAGAACAACTCGCCGGCACTCAAACCTTCATCGCGAAATGATGATTGTGTGCCTGTATAGACGATTTCTCCGTCTTTTTTGATCTGTGAAACTTCATCCGTCGGTGTCCAGGAAAAAGCAATCATGCTATCGGTTTGTTCCAATAATTCGATGTCCCATTCTTTGTTCATTGATGAGCCTCCTTTTCGCTTGTGATAAGGTATACCCGTTATTTGGAAATGATGAACATGTCAAAAAAACTCATTTTGTTACACAATTTAAACATTTCAGATAATAAAGAGCGTTATAATGAAGGTAGATGAAAGAGCTAGCGGAGTTTCGGTTTAAGACAAGTTGTTGGAGAGGGGAGATGGCTGAATGGTGAGGATGAATCTGGAAAAAATAAGGGATTTTAGTAATTTCGACGAAGCGGCTTCGTATATTCTCCAAATTCTCAGCAAACAAGCAGGCATGAATAGCTTCTATATTGCGAAGCAAGAGGCTGGCGTTTCAAAAATCATCAGGGTACATAACACGAAACATCATTTAATTGAAGAGGGGGCAGCATCCCCCCTGCCAAGCATGTTGTCGGCTTTGAGCGTCGAGCATGGGGCGCAGGCATTGATTATCGAACATATTGGAGAACATGAATTGACACGTTCTCTGGGAATTGCGGATGGATTCGAAACAGGGTGTTTTATCGGTGTGCCGATTTTTTATGAAGACGGTTCAAGCTATGGCACTGTCTGCGGCCTTGACGATGGGCCATGCGAGCTGCCGGCGGATTTGCCGTTCATCTTTGAAACGCTCGCCACTTTATTGACGTATGTCTTAGAGCTCGAACGGGCATACGGGGAAATTGAATCGCTGGCTGCGCCGCTGGTTCCCATTGTCGGGAAAGTAGCGATTTTGCCGATCATCGGCGAAGTCAGGGCATTGAGGGCACAGGCCATCATCGACCATGTCATGCATGGTTGTGCAGAAAAAGGCATCGAAGTGCTGGTGATCGATGTCTCCGGTGTATCACAGATCAATTCACAGGTCGGTGAATATTTATTGAAACTTGTGAAGGTTTTAAGGTTGATCGGCGTCCGACCAGTAGTGACAGGCATTCAGCCTTATATGGCGATGAAAGTCCCTCATTTCGCCGAGGCATTAAAAGGGACGATAATCGAGGCGAATCTCGAGACAGCGCTCAAGCGACTCGGTTTCAGCTTTCAAATAGATTAAAACACGTCGATTTTGCCGATGCGGCTTATCTTCGGTCTGTTCAAAAGGCCATTTCCTTTAAAATAGGAAATGGCCTTTTGTTAATCTTCTTTATCGAAAAAAATGTGTTTGAGCTCCCAACTATCATTAATTTCAAGCAGCCCGAATGAGTATTGCGGTTCGCGACGTTTATCGGTCGGTGAGCCGGGATTGAATAAAGTCAGGCCGTCCGTTTCACGCATGAGCGGCTGATGGGAATGGCCAAAAACAATGATGTCGACTTTTTCGCCTTCAAAACTATCCAGAGCCCGCTGTTCGGTCGTTTTGCGTATGCCGTCTCCGTGGACAACGCCGATTTTCAAGTCGCCGAACGTGAAAATCTTTTTGCGTCCGAAACGGTCCACGATGTCCCAAGGGTCGACATTGCCTGCCACGCCGTCCGTTTCAGCATAAGCTGATAATTCGTGGTAAACATCGAGTACCTGCCAGTCGCCGGCATGGATGATGAAGTCGGCTCCATCACAGGCGTCGACAAGCGGCTGAGGGAGTTTTTTTCCGCGGTTCGGAATATGCGTATCAGATACGATAACTATTTTCTTCATCAAATCGCCTCCAGAATCATTTTGTTCCACTTTACCAAACTCTGGGGCATACGTCTAAAAGTGGCAAAGGTTAAGGCTGTTGAAAAAGGGGAAGATAAGGTAGAAAGAATAAGTTGGAGGGATCGTTATGGGCATCGACATGAAAAAATTCATCGCATCAGGCGCGGCACTCGGCGCAGGATTGGTCTTGCTAAAGGCTTATAATGGGAAAAAGCGCAATATTTGGGTATACGAAGACAGCGATATGCACAATAGCTACGAAATCGACCATGAGGAAAGTGTTAACGCTCCTTATGACCGTGCGGAAGAGGGGCTAACCCAATTGGATTCGGCTTATCGTTCGGAATGGCAAGCGAATGCTTTCCCGCAAACAAAGAAGCAATTGGAAGAACTCGAATCCTGATTGGGTGAACGACGAAGAAAGCGGCAATAACCAAGGGCTGAAGGAGGCAATTGCGATGGCTGAACGGAAAGTCATTTGTTATATCGCACAAAGTTTGGACGGTTATATCGCCGATCCCGAAGAGACACTGGACTGGCTATTGGATGTGGAAATGGATGGGGATGCGGGGTATCAGCAATTCATCGAAACGGTCGATACCATTTTGCTCGGCAGGCGCACCTATGAATGGGTGGTCTCCCAGGAAAGCGGAGAATTTCCTTATGTCGATCAGCGCTCCTATGTATTCACAAGCCATCCGAAAGAGGACGAAGGCCAGATCAGCTTTACATCGGAAGACCCCGCCAGCATCGTGAGAAAGTTGAAGCAGCAACCCGGGGGCACCATCTGGCCAGTCGGCGGCAGCTTATTGCTGGAGAGTTTATTGCAAGAAGACCTGGTCGATGAATTTATCATTTCCATCGCGCCGGTAACGCTTGGGGACGGCATCCCATTATTTCAAAAAGCGCAGCGGCAATTTGATTTCACATTGAAAAGCGTGGGCCAAGATGGTCAAATCGCACAATTGCATTATACAAGACGAAGAAAGTGAATCGATATATTTTGAGAGAAGGCGGGCGCATAGCTCGTCTTTTTTCGGTTCTGCGCTGGTGGAAGCGAAGTTTTGTAGGTCTAAAGAATCCACTGAACATAGAAAGGCCTACGAGTAGATAGAAAAATTCGAAAACAAAGTAACTCCGTCATATTGTGTTTAATATTTGCCAAAGATATACTTTAAAAGGAATCAATTGTCGATTCTTGTCAAAAAGGAAAAGGAGAGGAAGCATGAAAACACTTAAAGTGCTCTTATTCAGTTTAGCAGCAATTTTCTTTCTAACATTTTCACATTCTGCAGTTTCCGCTCATGCGCCCGATTTACACGAAGGCGTTTCCGGAAGCGAAGTTACAGAGCTCCAAGCCAAACTTCAAAAACTCGGCTATTTTCACGTTGCGCCGACTGGGTATTACGGATCGATCACGAAAGATGCCGTAGTCCAATTCCAACGCGATTTCGGCGTGAAAGCAACCGGCTTTACCGGACCGATGACACGCGAAAAGATGAAGCAAGTCGACATGATGGCACGCACTGTTCACGGTGAAGCCCGCGGGGAAATCTTTGAAGGAAAAGTTGCGGTAGCGGCAGTCATTATGAACCGTGTGCAATCCGGCGCCTTCCCAAGCAGCACATATGGCGTCATTTTCCAGCGCAACGCTTTTACGGCAGTGAATGATGGGCAGTATTGGCTGACGCCAAACGCTTCCGCTTACCGTGCTGTACGGGAAGCGGCGATAGGCTGGGATCCATCTTCCGGCGCGACATACTATTACAACCCGGTCACGGCAACTGATCAGTGGATCTTCACTCGTTCGACCATCAAGAAAATCGGCAAGCATGTCTTTGCCAGATAATAAGAAAAGCCTCCGGAAAAATTCCGGAGGCTTTTTGTTATCCTTTGACCGCACCGGCTGTGATGCCTGCGACGAAGTAGCGCTGCAGGAAGACATAGGCGATGACCATCGGTGCTGAGGCGATGATAACGCCAGTGAACAGCATCGGATAATTGGTGGAATATTGTCCTTGAAACTCAAGTAGTGCGAGCGGCAAGGTTTTGTAGGCGTTGTCCGTGATGAACAGAAGCGGGTACAAAAGGTCATTCCAGTGCATGACGAACAGGAAAATTGCTGTAGCCGAGATGGAGGGCAAGGATAACGGAATCGCCACTTTCGTGAACATCTTCCAATTGCCGGCCCCGTCGATGGTGGACGCTTCGAACAATTCTTTCGGTAAAGTTTTCATAAAGCCGGTCAAGATGAAAACGGCTATCGGCAAAGTCGAGGAAATGTTGACGAGAATCAGCCCAATGAGACTATTCGTCAGCCCCAAATCCAGCATGAGCGAATACAGCGGCACCATGATGACTTGTGCCGGTACCATCATGCCGAGCGTGAACACAGCGAACAGCACATTGCCGATCCAATTATTCATGCGCGTAATGCCGAATGCGACCATCGCGGCGAGCAGCAGAGTGAACGACACCGAGAACAAGGTAACGATGGTGCTATTGAGAAAATAGCCCGCCATCGTTTGTTCCTGGAAAATCGCGACATAATTATCGAACTTAAAGCCGCCGTCAGGCAAGCCGAGCGGGTCGCGGAATGTTTCCTGAAGTGTTTTAACGGACGTCAACAGGACGACCACTAATGGAATCAGGATCAGCAGCGCATAGATGAGCAGTGAGAATTTCCTGAACAGCAAAGTTGCCGCCCCCTTTCTAGTAAGATACGCGGTCTGAGCGCAAGGCTTTGAACTGTAGATACGTAATCAACGCAATGATAACCATGAAAATGATGGAAATCGCAGAAGCGTAGCCGAATTGATAGCTCTTGAATGCAACGTCGTAAATATAAGTCGCGATGATTTCAGTGGAGTTGTTCGGCCCGCCGCCGGTCATGGCGAACACCAAATCGAATGCTTTAAACGATTGGATGGTCGTGTAGGCGACGACGATGGTGGCGGACGGTGCAAGCAGCGGCCAAGTGACGCTTTTGAATGTCTGCCACTTGCTGGCGCCTTCGATTTTTGCCACTTCATACAGTTCCTCTGGAATGGCTTGAAGCCCCGCGACAAAGATGATCAGCATCTGTCCCGCATGGAACCACACTTGCGTGATGGCCAGCGAGTAAATCGCGATATTGGAATTACCGAGCCAGTTTTGTGCAAGGAAATCAAGGCCGATGAGCTCGAGCATTTGATTCAGGATGCCCATCGACGGATCGTAGATGAACGCCCAGATGAACGCGACCGATACCGAAGAAAGGATGGTCGGGAAAAAGTAAAGCGCACGGAGAAATACGTTCGTTTTCGTATTCTTGATGACGATTAGCGCAAAAGCAAGCGCGACAAGCGTCTGGAACACGACGACCGTCAGCATGAACTTCAAGTTATTGCCGATCGTTTTCTGGAAAATCGAATCGCCCGTAAATGCGCGGGTGTAATTGTCGATGCCGACAAACTGGAAGGCGGTACTTAAGCCATCCCAGTCAGTAAAGGAATAAAACAGGGCGCTGATGGTTGGATACAAAAAGAACAAGCTGTAAAGGACAAGCCCCGGAAGAAAGAACAGGTAGATGGATTTGGAGATTCTCATGGACTGGTTATTCCCTGTTTTCTTCTACAATTTGCTGGGCTGCTTCAGCCGCCGCCATTGGATCTTCGCCCCCAAGAACATTTTCAATTGAACTGAGGACTGCATCTTCAATTTGGGCGTTAGTGATCAAAAAGCGCGGCTGGAAGCGCGTATTGCGCTCGTCGATCCAATACGAGGTGTTCTGTAAGGCTTCGGACTCGTATTCGACGTCGTTGACAGTCAAATGCTGCCCCGTTTCATTGGCGTATTTGGAAGCCACTTCCGGCTGGCTCAAATAGTCGATGAACGCTTTTGCCTGGTCTTTCTTATCGGAATTGCTGTTGACGGCCAGCATGAACGTAGCCGTATTGATGCCTTCGTAAGTGGCTTCGCTTTCTTCCACTGTAATTGGCGCGAGCAAGTCGAGTTCAAGGTCCGGGTTCAAGTCGAGCAGGGAATTCATATGGTAAGAACCGGTCGCAAGCATGGCTGCTTCCTCGTTTGCTACCATCGCCATGGCGGAATCCTGGTTGGTGCCGAGGGCATCGTCCTGGATATAGCCTTTGTCCGCGAGAAGTTTAAAGTCTTCCAGCGTCTTGACCCACCATTCATTCGTCAAGGACTCTTCGCCGTTCTGAAGTTTTTGGAAAACCTCTTCATCCGGCGCATTGTTCATCATCATGCTGTTCATAAATTGGTTCGGCCCGATGTCAGCGCCTGGGAAAGCGATCGGCGTGATGTCGTTTTCAAGTAGGGTATCGGCCATTTCCTGGAATTCTGTCCAGCTTTTCGGCACTTCTAGCCCAAGTTCGTCAAACATGCCTTTGTTATAGACGGGCATATTGAAGACCAATTGATAAGGCAAGGCATACTGCGCGTCGTCTTTCTGGCCGACAGCGATCAGGCTTTCGTCAAAATTCGAGACGAATTCTTCTCCGCTCAAGTCTTCAAAAAAGCCGGCGCTTTGGATCGATTCAAATTGTGCGCCTGGGAAAGAAGTGAAAACGTCTCCTGTCGAACCTTCCTGCAGCATGCGTTGTGCCGTTGCCTGGTATTGGTCGGACGGATAGATGTTCTGCTCTACGCGAATATCAGGGTTCGCTTCTTCGAAATCGGCAATGATTTCATCGAGCACGGCTTTGTCTTCTCCGCGCCAGTGCATAAAGCTGATCTGTGTCGCGTCGCCGCTCTCAGAAGAAGTGTCCTCGCCTCCGCTTTCGCCTGCACAAGCGCCGAGTATAAGCCCGAGTCCTACTGTTCCTGTTGCCAGCCAAAGTTTGTTTTTCATTTTCTGATACCCCCTTCGATTTTAAAAACATTCTTCTACTATATTTATAACCCAAATCTTCTTATAAATACAGAATTATCTAAATTAAGCGTTTGCTTTCAGTTGACAGACGGCTCCGAATTCCATAAGATGGTCACAAGCTTTTAATTGCGCGGCAACTTTACAGGACTGCGGAAACAAAGCGCCACATAACAAAACGTTGAATAAGAAAAGTAGCGCATGGATAACTTCTGACAGAGAGCCGGGGACAGCTGGAAACCGGTGGGGCACATGCGTGAATGGACTTATGAGTGGCCATCTGAAAAGAAGGCCCGTCTGCCCCGCGTTACTGGGGTTCAAGTGGAAGCTGAGAGCTTCAAGATGAGGTGGCACCGCGGTCGATCCGTCCTCTGTACGAAATGATCATATTTCGTGCAGGGGGCTTTTTGTATTGAACCGGCGGTGCCCGAAAGAAAGAGGAGTTGAGCCGAGATGAGAAGAGATGTACAGATCAAGAGAGTAGAAGGAGACAGCTTGACGCCGATTATGGTGTTCAACCGCTTGCAAGGGCCATACAAATGCCTGCTGGAAAGCTCGCTGAAAACAAGCGCAAGCGGCCGCTATTCATTTATTGCGGCGGATCCGTCAAAAGCATTTATCGGATTGAAGGACCAGTTGGAAGTGGTCGATTACCGCAGCGGCGAGCGTTCAACAGAACAAGGGCGCCCGCTCGAGCGGATCAAGGAATTGATGCCGAAAGACGATCGCGATATCGAAGGCTTGCCGTTTACCGGTGGAGCAATCGGCTATATCGGCTATGATGCCATCGCGGCGTATGAACCCGTTGAGAGCGCCCGTAAAGATAGCCTGAACATGCCGGATATCCATTTGCAGCTATACGAAACAATCGTCGTGTTCGACCATGTCCGCCATGATGTGACGGTCATCTCGTTTGAAGGGCGTGCAAATGAGATCGCAGAACAGCTTGAGCGGACAGCGGAGAAAGAAATGGGCGACCAGTCGGAAACCTTAAATTTTCATTCTACAACGACGGCTGAACGGTTCCGCGAACAAGTCGAACTGGCCAAAC
This sequence comes from Planococcus sp. MSAK28401, assembly GCF_018283455.1. NCBI lineage: Bacteria > Bacillati > Bacillota > Bacilli > Caryophanales > Caryophanaceae > Planococcus > Planococcus alpniumensis. The sequence continues at coordinate 281,949 of NZ_JAAMTH010000001.1, forward strand.
AGGAAATCCGTAAAGGGGAAGTGTTCCAGTTGGTATTGTCGCAGCGTTTGTCTGCGGATTACCAGGGTGATGCTTTCACCTTATATCGGAAACTGCGCAAGCAAAATCCGTCGCCTTACCAATTTTATATCGACTTTGGCGACTATGCCGTCGTTGGCGCTTCGCCTGAAAGCCTATTGACGATCCGTGGCGGCGAGATGGTTACCAATCCCATCGCCGGCACAAGAAAACGTGGCAAGACCGAAGCGGAAGATACAGCGCTTGAGAATGAATTGCTGGGGGATGAAAAAGAGCGCGCAGAGCACCAAATGCTCGTTGACCTCAGCCGCAATGACGTCGGCCGCGTCGCAAAAGTCGGTACGGTCGCGATCCCGAAATACATGGTCATCGAGAAATACCAGCACGTCATGCACATCGTGTCGGAAGTGACCGGTGAACTAGAAGGCGCGATGCACCCGTTAGATGCGCTTGTTTCCTGCCTGCCGGCTGGCACGGTATCCGGCGCCCCGAAAGTGCGTGCGCTGCAGCTCATTCAACAGTTTGAAGAAGAGCGGCGCGGTGTCTACGGCGGCGCTGTCGGTTACCTCGGCTTCAACGGCAATCTCGATGTGGCGCTCGCCATCCGGACATTCGTTGTCAAAGACGGCACTGTCCACGTCCAGGCGGGAGCGGGCATCGTCTTCGATTCCGAACCGCAAGCCGAATATGAGGAAACGCTCCATAAAGCGCGTTCGTTGACGGAGGTGTTCGGATGATTCTATTAATCGATCATTACGATTCATTCACATATAATATCTATCAAGCGATTGCAGGTCTCGGTGAAGAAGTGGAAGTCGTGCGTTACGGTCAGTTGAGCCTGGATGAAATCCGCGGCAAACAAGCGCAAGCAATCGTTCTGTCTCCAGGGCCCGGCCATCCGAGAGATGTACCCGAATCGATCGAGTTGATCCGAGCGCTTCACCGCGATGTGCCGATCCTAGGCATCTGCCTCGGCCAGCAATTGCTCGGGGAAGCATTCGGAGGGCGTGTGACCGAAGCTCCGGTCATTCGTCACGGCAAAGTTTCCGAGCTGTCCCATAGCGGAACGGATTTGTTCGACGGCATGGAAGAGCACGTCCCGGTCATGCGCTATCATTCGCTGGCCATCGAAAAAGCATCCATGCCGGATTGTTTTGACGTGCAGGCGGAAGCGCTGGATGACGGCACCGTCATGGCAATCAAACTTAAAGAGTATCCGGTCTACGGACTGCAGTTCCATCCGGAATCGATCGGGACGCCGGAAGGCACCGATATGATGGCAAGATTTGTGGAACTTGCACGTGAAAGCCGGCTGCACACGCAACAAGCCGATCGTGATTAAACATATGGACATAATAACAGCTGCCCGCTAATGCGGGCAGCTGTTTCTGTTTAGCCTCTAGCAACAGGCATCGTGCAGCAGCGGAAAGCGCCGCCGGATTTGATGATTTCTGAAAAATCGCTTTCGATCACGCGGAAGCCGTGGTCGCGCAGCTGCCGATTGACCTTGGTGTTTTGCGGCTGGCTGAAGACGCGGCGGTCGCCGATTGACAGCACATTCGTGCCGAGTTTGAATTGTTCGTCGGTTTCGACAGCAATCAGCGTATAACGTTCACTTAGCATGTCAATGGACGCTTGCTCCAGCGCTTCCGGATAAATAAGCGCTTCGGTCGGCGATAAAATATTGAAAACGCAATCGAGGTGCAAGTATTTTTCGTTGAGCTGGATAGGGACGATGCGGAAATCGGGCATATGCCGCTGCAATTCTTCAATCGCTTGTTCGGAAGTCCGGCTGCTGATGCCGATAAATACTGTATCCTGATCGACCATGACATCCCCGCCTTCGATGCGGTGGCCTGGCAAATGCTTGAAGCGGACGCCTTTTTCAGCGAGCCAGTTCTGCAGCACCTGTTCTTCTCCTTGGCGGACATTCGCGGCCATCTCGCTGATGAAGACCGTGTCGCCGATCGTAAAGCCAATATCACGTGTAAATACCTGCTCCGGATATTCTTCAGAGGCTTCCAAAAAAGCAGTGTCGACGCCTTCTGCAGCTAGTGCGTCGACAAAGGCAGTATGCTGTCGTAAGGCTTCCGTTACGTCAATGTTTTCATCTTTGTATCGCTTCTGTACATCATTAATAACGTCGCGAATTTCCATGAAACGTGGTGGGCATAGGAGCACGTGGCGCAATGTGTCATATTCGCTGCGGCAATCGGCCGCTGGGACTGGCTTGGCATGTGTAGACATAGTGAGTTCCTCCAAAGAACGTGATTTTACAGTACTATTCCTTTTTCAGACTCTCATAAAACCTGGAAAAAAATTTATTTGAATGTCACTGCAGCCAGTTTTCAGGGAAGTGCTGTTTTTAAAATAGAAAGATCCCCAATAAAAAACGGGCGCTCTATTCAGAGCGCCCGTTAGTCTTAGTCGCGATAAAATACTTTATCAACGTTGTATTTCGCTTTTCCTGTATTGATCAGGTAAGTCTCATAAATTTCGCGTTCCATCGGGTCTTCCACGATGGAAACCGCAATGCGATGGACTTCATCGCGATGGTTTTTCAATGGCGAGACATTATCTTCAAAATGCTTTTTCACGCGCTGGCGCAATTTGCGGGCTTTGCCGACAAACAGCAACTCGCCGCTGTGGTTGAAGAATTGGATAATGCCGCCTTTGTCGCGCGGGATTTCATGCAAGTCAATAAACCCGTATAGCGGTTTAATGACTGCTTCATCGTCTTGAATCTCTTGTTTGCGCTGAGTGATGGTAATGTCAGCTTTCGGTGCTTGAATATTAATCATGTTATCACGTCCTCTATTATCGTAAAGCTAGTCTACCATAGAAATGCCGTGAACGCCATCCGCCTAAGGCTTACAGGCGGTCGAGTTCCTGGGCGATTTCAGCTTCGCCTTGAAGGATCTCAAAGACTTTTCCGTAGGTATTTTTACGATCAACCACTTCAGCGAGTGTGCGTGCTACATCTGCGCGTGGAATCGAGCGGCCTTCAAAGGATTTAAAGCCTTCAGAAGAAGCTTCGATATGATTTGTCTTATCTTCATCAGATAATGGGCCTGGGCGTACAATGGTATAGTCAAGACCGCTCTGTTCAAGAAGGTCGTCCGCTGTGCGCTTAGCTACCAGGTAAGGTTTCATTTCCTCGCCGCCAGCATCCGGGTCATCAGATCCGACTGAGCCGAGCTGAACGAAGCGTTTGACGCCTTTTTGCTTCGCATAGTCAGCTGCTTTGACAGAGCCCCACAGATCGATAGTCAATGTTTTGTCAGCACCTGTTTTCGGGCCTGAACCTGCTGCGAAAATGACTGCATCGACATCATCGAATGCATGGCTGAAGTCTTTTTCCAAGTCGCCAAGGACGATTTTCTTCGCGCCGCGTTTTTCCATTTCTTCGCGCTGCTCTTCTTTGCGAATCATCGCGACCGCGTCATGGCCTTTTTCATTTAGTTCTTCTACAATATTGCGGCCCACTTGGCCATTTGCTCCGATAACTAATACGTTCATCAAAATCCACTCCTAATTTTTTATGTCTGTTCCGTGTTTTCCCGTATCTAGTGCACTTAAACGCCAAAGCTTCCCGCCAAGCTATTCAAATGGCCAGATGAAAGCTAAAATAGAGCAATGGAGGTGCAATAATGGAAATCATTAATTACGAAGTGGAAAAATTGCAAGACCCGACCGGCATCCTAAAAGGTGAACGTTATGAGTATACGATGGCGATCAAAGTGGACGAGGAAGACGAACTATATCGCCCGGGCGGACTTGATTTGCGCCTGATCCTGGCGGTAGAAGACGGCAATGCGCGCATCGCTGATTATCATTTTATCGATAATGACAGTGAGAAGCCGCTTGATTTTGCGTTGGATGAAGAGGAAGAACAGGAAGTTTTGGCTTTTTGCAAAGAGCGTCTCGCTGAATAGATAACGGCTGTAAGACCGAAAAACCCCTACCGATTATGGTAGGGGTTTTTGAAAATTAAAGTTTTACTTCGACTTCAGCTTCTTCACGCAATTCCTCTACACGCGCGAAAGTAGCTTCCTGGTCTTTTTGCTCTTGCAATGATTGGCGGATGGTCGGTTCCATCTCTTCAAAAGCCGGTGCTTCTTCTTCCGAGCTTTCAACGAATTGGTCATAAGCCGCCTGGACTTCTTCATCCGTTACTTCAGGTGAATCGATTTCTTCTTCCATATAGCTTTCGTAGACAAGCTGTTCACGCAATTGCTCTTCCATTTCTTCAAGAGTAAAGCCCGTTTCAGCGAGTGCCTCGTTCATGGCTTCTTCATCCTCGAAGTTAGCTTTCAATTCTTCCATGCGTTCTTCTACGACAGCATCATCGGCTTCGTGGCCTTTTTCCTTGGCATCCTGCAATAGAACAGCGTTTCCAATGACGACAGACATCGCTTCGTCTTCGATCAATTGAAGGTTCTCTTCAGTTGACGGATCCTGTCCTTGTGAAGCCAATGTCGATTCGAACTGGCGGGCGACGCTATTGTACACTTTGCCTTGGATTTCTTCGCCGTTGACAACTGCTACGACGGCGTCTTCTTCAGGAAGGTCAAGTGCCGATTCAGCAGGTGCTGCTTCCTCGGTTCCCGCTGCTTCCTCAGTGCCTTCAGCCTGTTCGGTCTCTGGAGCCGCTGCTTCTTCGTTTGCGGTAGATTCTTCATTATCAGAACATGCGCCGAGCACTAAAGCGAGGGCGAATGGGGCAAAAACAAATGTCATTTTTTTAATCATGTGAAAACTCCTCTTTCGTCAGTCTCGTTAAAGTAAACCACATTTAGGTGAGGGTTTCAAATTGTAGGCCGTGCCCCTTTCAGGAAACGGATTTTTCTGCAATAATAGAGACTATTATTTTGCTTTAACTAAGGTGGATATGCAGGAAATCCAGCTTTAATGGTATCATTATTGATGGCAATACATATTCATTCATTACTATTAAAAATAGATGACGGAGGCGTACATAATGGCGAATTTGGAGAATATCAAAGCACGCAAAACCTTGGATCAAATCCAGCCTTACTCACCAGGCAAGCCGATTTGGGAAGTGCAGGAAGAACTGGGCTTGGAGCGCGTCATTAAGTTGGCGTCCAATGAAAACCCGCTTGGCCCGTCGAAAAAAGCTGTCGCGGCCATCGAACAAGGCGTTCTTGGCTTGAACCGCTACCCGGATGCGGATGCCAGTGATCTGAAAATGGCAATCGCCGAAGAACATGGCGTCGAAAAGAACCAAGTCATTCCGACAAACGGTGCGGACGAGTTGATCACGCTCATCTCGGAAGCGTTTCTCGAACAGGGCGATGAAATCATCGTACCGGATCCATCATTCAGCGAATACGATTTTGGCGCGCATATCATGGGCGCGAAAGTCGTAAAAGTGCCGTTTGCACAAGGCTTCTCATTTGATGTCGATGCCATGATCGCGGCAGTGACCGACAAGACGAAAATTATTTACATCTGCTCGCCAAACAATCCGACCGGCACTTATATGAAGAAACAGCATGTCCAGAAATTATTGGACGCTGTGGGAGACATATTGGTGGTCTTTGACGCGGCGTATAGCCATTACGCGGATGCGGACGATTACACGGACGGCACCGAATTCATTCGCCAAGGCTATCCGTTGTTGACTCTGAAAACCTTCTCGAAAATCTATGGCATCGCCGGAGTGCGCGTCGGTTTCGGCATTGCGGCGGATTCGATCATCACATCGATCCTGAAAGTGAAAGAGCCCTTCAATGTCAATACGCTGGCACAACTCGCTGCGACGGCGGCAGTGACAGACCACGAACACGTGACGCAATCCCGCGAGGCGAATAGCCGCGGGCGCGAGTATCTATATGAAGCATTTGAAGAACTTGGCCTCCCGTATACAAAGAGCATGGCGAACTTTGTATTGGTCAAATTGGGCGATGAAGGAGAAGCGCTTTACCAAGACCTCATGAAAAAAGGTGTTATCGTCCGCTACGGAAAAGGCTGGGGCCTTCCGGAATACGTCAGGGTTTCAGTCGGCACAGAAGAAGAAAACGAATTCTTCGTCCAAGCATTGCGTGAATTGATCCAAAAATAAAGCGTATGGCACGAAGTCTGTGTTTAAAAACCGATTGTCCGGGAGACCTGGGCAATCGGTTTTTTTAGACTTCATCGCTGTTTAATGCAGAGGCGAAGGGGGAAGAGGGGAGGAAACGAACTTAGAAAAGGATGAACGCTATGCTATACGATTGTGCCATTATTGGCGGAGGGCCAGCGGGTTTAAATGCTGCGCTGGTGCTTGGCCGTTCGAGAAAGAATGCAGTATTATTTGATGATGACAATGGGCGCAATTTGGTGACCCGTGAAGCGCATGGGTTCATTACAAGAGACGGCATTTGCCCGGAAGAACTCAAGCGGCTCGGGCATGAGGAGATCCGCAAATACGGAAGCGTCAAAACGGAAAACGAGCGCGTCGTCAATATAGACCGCATTTCCGAGACACATTACGAATTGACGACCAAAAGCGGAAAGGTTTTTCATAGCATCAAAATCATCATCGCGGCGGGATTGAAAGAAGAACTGCCGAATGTGCCGGATATCGAGAAGTTTTACGGCACGACTCTATTCAGCTGCCCCTATTGTGATGGATGGGAAATGCGCGACCAGCCGCTTGCGGTCATTGCCGATAAAAAAGTATTTACTTTAGCGAAGGAAGTCTACACTTGGAGCCGGGACTTGGCGGTCTTCACGAACGGTGAAGGGCGTCTGGAAGAAGAGGAAAAGCAGAAATTGCTTGCCAAGGGAATCAAAGTTTATGAAGATACGATTTCCGGCCTGGAAGGGGAGAACGGCAAGCTGAAAAGCGTCCGGCTGGAAGATGGGACCTTGATCGACCGCAGTGCCGGTTTCGTTACGCCTTTATGGAGCCACGCCACCAATTTCGCCACAGAGCTCGGCTGCAAGCAAAACGAGCACGGCGGGATCTTGACAGATGATTACGGGCGCACGAATGTGTGGAATGTTTATGCGGCAGGAGACGCTTCACTGATCGTTCCGTCGCAGCTCGTCATCGCAGCGGGCGAAGGCAGTGCCGCAGCCATCGGGGTATGCGGGGATTTGATAAACGAATATTTCGATGAAATGTAGGCGCCGTATCAGTTGCATAGTCGCGCGCAGGTGCAGTAGACTTTAGGAAAACAGCCGGGAGGCGAACCGAATGGATCCGAAAAGTTTGCTGTCTTCCATTACGTATGTCGACACGGAACGCTCGATCGTAGCCGGCCAGATGAAAATCATCCACACCGAATACGAAATTCATTTATATGAAGATAAATTGATTGCCTCAACCAAAGAGTTTAATTTGATGCATGTCTGGGATATTTCTTACAAGACCTTCTCCGACGATGCCAATTTATTGTATTTACACACGCACCGCGGCGTCTTGACTTATAAAGTGCCAAGAGACCCCGACCGTTTCGTCAAGACTTTCAAAAAACTGAAAAACGCCAATTATTGAGAAGCCGGAATTTCTGGCTTCTTTTTTTTTCGAGTAGAATGGGAAAAAAGGGGGAATGGATATGGGAAACGAATACGCAGTTGGATGGGGAACACTTGCGCTGATCAATGCAGGTCTGGCTCAAGGCAAAAATCGGAGCGGCCTCATGTGGTTTCTGGCGTCGCTCCTTTTGGGCCCCATTGCAACATTAGCACTGGTGATACTTGAAAAATTACCGGAAGGGAGCACACATGATGATTAAACCGATCAAGCTCGCTGAACGCTTTACCGATTACGTCAATGAACAGAATGTCGACGGGGTTCTTTCCGTCACGGACCATAATGTTGAATTGATCAGTCCCGGAAAATCAGCCGCAGGCCACGAAATGCTTGCCGAATGGGTGAAAGGGTCTGGCATGCAGTTGGAGACGCTCAACAAATTCGCCAAAGGCAATCGGGTCATCTTCGAACAGCTCGCCAAAAAACAAGGCGAGCCGGGAGAATCCCACATCTTCCATTATTTTGAGATGGACGATAATAAAATCCATCGCATTGGGCGCTTTGATGAACGGGATGAAGCTTTCGGGGAAAGCGGGTTGAACGAGAGCGATCAAGTGAAGTGAAAAGAAGTTTTGAGTGCAATAATTCGGATGTATACGAAAAGTAGCCAAGGCCCTCCCACCGGTTCCTGTTGGAATTTAGGGGAGGGTCTTCTTATTGGTTTTATTATTATTAATGATAATAATTATCGTTTAAGAAGCCTGTGAAAACGCATTAATTGATATGTATTCTCAATTAAAAATAGTTATTCTCAATTACTTGGTTCGGCTGTAAAGTTATGCTATGATATCTACATTAGAATAATTATAAATAAGAAACTTGAGAATTTGGGAGGTGTGGGCATGAGCACCCAGTACAAACCTGCGATCCACTTTCAGCACGTGGATTATCGCATTGGAGACATAGAAATCTTAAACGATATTACCGGTTCATTTCCACAAGGCCGCATCACCACTCTAGTGGGGCCTTCTGGCGCCGGGAAGTCGACGCTGCTGAAATTATGCAATGGCCTTATATCGCCGGCGAACGGAGAAATTTTCGTGAAAGATAAAGCGATTGGCGAATACGATCCGGTGGAACTGCGCCGGATGGTCGGGATGGCGTTGCAGAGCGCGCCGATGATTAGGGGCACTGTCTACGAGAACTTGAATTTGCCTTTGGAATTGCAAGGGCAGCAATTGGCGAAAGAACAGGCTGTTGAATTGCTCGAGGATGTCGGTTTGAAAGGTGATTTGCTGGACCGTAAAGTAAAAGAGCTGTCAGGTGGGCAGCGCCAGAAAGTTTCCATCGCGAGAACGCTTGTCAACAAGCCGGAGATTCTCTTGATGGATGAAATCACTTCTTCGCTCGACCGCGCTTCAAAGCTTGAAGTGGAGGAATTAATCAGCAAAATCAACCGGAAATACAACACGACAATCATTTGGATTACCCATAATCTCCAGCAGGCACTCGAAATCGGTGATTACACATGGGTCATGATGGATGGCCAAGTGGTAGAAACCGGCGAGAGTTCACTGCTTGAAGATCCGCAAAATGGCCGTGTTGAAGAGTTCGTGAAAGGGGTGGTGTCATGAGTTATTGGGCTTTATCACTGACGCTCATTTTTGTCCTCATCCCGCTATTATTATCGAAAACCTTAAATTTGGGGCTCGGCCGCGATATGACGGTCGCAACAATCCGTTCGATCATCCAGCTGCTCGCTGTCGGATATGTCTTGAAATTTGTCTTCGACTCCGAAAGCCTGCTTTACATCTTCTTGATGGTGGCACTGATGATCGTTGCAGCCACCCATAACGCACAGAAAAAAGGCGCAGCCATCCAGGGGATTACGTGGAAAATTGCTGTTACCTTGATCTTTGTGGAAGTATTGACGCAAGGAATCCTGATCGGCTTTAATATTACACCGGCTACGGCGCAATACATCATTCCCATCAGCGGCATGGTGGTCGGGAACTCGATGGTGCTGTCGATTCTCTTCTTAAACCGTTTCACCGCGGAAGTCGAAGACCATCAAGATCAGACCGAATTGATCCTATCGCTCGGTGGAACGCCGAAACAGGCCATTCACCGCCAATTGATCAATTCGATCAAGGCAAGCATGATTCCGACGATCGAAAGCCAGAAAACGGTCGGACTCGTCCAACTGCCAGGCATGATGAGCGGGCAGATCATCGCCGGGGCAGACCCGATACAAGCTGTGCAATTCCAGTTGCTCATTATGTTCCTGTTATTGACGACAGCTGCAGTAACGAGCGTTTTCCTCGGATACTTATCCTATCCAACCTTGTTCAATAAACGCATGCAATTATTAAAAGGCTGACGCTATGTCAGCCTTTTTATCGTGTGCAAATTCAGTTGGCGGTGCCCGGATAAAAGCTGTCGATTTCAAAGCGTCCCGAGCCGGGCAGGCTTTCGAGCAGATCCGGGCCAAACAATGCGGCTGGCGTCCAACTGCCGCCTGGGTAGTCGCCTGACAGTAAGCGTTGTGTCACTTCGAGCGCTCCGTAAACGGTCAGATCATAGACGTTTGCGGTATCGATCCGGCACGTTTTAACCACGCCGTCTGCATTTGTAGCTTGTCCCCAAATGTGCGCAGCGCTTCCGGCACGCTCTTGCTGGTCTGGCCCTTTCACGGTGCGATCAATCCATTTTAACAACGCTTGCTTCACTTTTTCAGAAGACAGTACTGGGCTCGCCATATTCAAGAGCCGTGCCGCTTTGGCAGCGGGTTTCGGTGTCGGAATCCACGCCGTGATATTGGGGATGCCGGTGGTGTAATAAGCAGTAGCCACATCACCCCAGGGAATCGCCATGGCGGATTTTTGGCCGCGTCCGAAATCGATCATCCGCTGGTGTTTGCCGATCGCGACAGCGGTCAGCTGCCCATCTTTGCGGATGATATTGCCTCCGCCGAGCCCTTCGACCATCGTCTTCATCGTGCCGGGAGAGATGCCAGAATCCGAATCGAAACCAAGTGAGAGCTCGACGGCATCGGGCAACGCTTGTTTCAGCTTTAAGGCAGTGCAGTCAGTCGGGATGACGTCAAAGCCTACGCCAGAACATAAAATGATATTTTTCTTTTGCGCTTCTTCGTGCAAAGAGTGGGTATGTTCGAACACACTTATCTCCCCAGTGATGTCGAGATAATGGGCATCGGCTTCCAAGCAGGCGTGGATCATCGGTTTGCTGGTCTTCTCGAAAGGTCCTGCGCAATGCAAGACGAGATCGATGCCCTCCAAATGTCTAGCTGTTTGATTATTCAATTCGAAAATGCGGAATTCCAAGCCAAGTTCTTTGGCAATCGGCTGTACTTTTTCCTTGCTGCGCCCAGCCAAGACAGGCCGCAATCCGCGTTCGACTGCTTCTTGTGCAATCAATTTTCCTGTATAGCCTGTCGCTCCATACAATAGCCATGTAGTCATTGTTTTGGTCTCCTCGTTATTTGGCGTCTTTCTTGTGTTCTTCAATAAGCAGGAAATTCCTGTCTCTTTCTTGAAACTAATAAGAACAACTTTCCATTTTAAATGCGAACAAATGTTTGATTTTAGCAGCGGCAGTCAGGTAAAATGAAGGAAACGAGCTGAAGGAGGAATTTTCGATGAAAAGTATTCATTTGATTCCATACCGCGTTGAACAAGTGACGGCCGCGCCGCCGCGTATTCCGGAAGGCGTGCGCATGATCCAGGCACCTGAAGTATGGGAGAGCGCCGAACATGGCAAAGGCAATGTAGTGGCCGTATTGGATACAGGCTGCCAGACCGATCATCCTGATTTGGCAGAACGCATCGTGGACGGCCGCAACTTCACGCATGATGATGGAGGGGATCCTGAACGATTCGAGGATTATAACGGGCATGGCACCCACGTCGCCGGGACGGTCGCCGCTTCTTTAAGAGCCGAAGAAGGAGTAGTCGGCGTAGCGCCGCTCGCAGATCTGCTCGTTGTCAAAGTGCTCGATAAACAAGGCAGTGGCAGCTATGAAGGCATCATTGCGGGCATTCATTATGCCATCGATTGGCGCGGTCCGGAAGGGCAAAAGACGACGGTCATTTCGATGTCGCTTGGCGGACCTGAAGATCATCCCGAATTGTACGAAGCCGTGAAACGGGCGGTTGATGCCGGAATTCCGGTCATCTGTGCAGCTGGCAATGAAGGAGACGATGCTCACGATACCGATGAATTCGCCTATCCGGGCGCGTACGGCGAAGTCATTCAAGTCGGCGCTGTCGATTTCGACCGGCGCATCGCCCCGTTCAGTAATACCAATAACGAAATCGACTTGGTGGCGCCGGGCATCAATATCTATTCGACCTACTTGGAAGGGAAATATGCAAGTTTATCCGGCACTTCGATGGCAACGCCGCATGTGTCGGGAGCCTTGGCATTAATCCGCAACATTTCCGAGCGCGAGTTCGACCGGGAGCTGACAGAGGCGGAATTGTATGCGCAGCTTGTCCGGCGCACCGTTCCGATCGGCTATCCGAAGACGGCGGAAGGCAATGGCTTGCTGGCGCTCGATATCCTCAATAAATTCGAGCAATTATTCAAGATTCTCAGCAATTCTTACGGCAATGGCTTGGAGCGATAACTACAAGCATTCAAAAACCCCCAGACAAAAAGTCTGGGGGTTTCTTGCAGTTAATCCGTCATTAATTTATCCGTTTTCCGCTGCTCTTCAATCCACCAATCAATATGGTTTTCGTCGAACAGGATCATATCGCCATAAGGCCGGGCATGCGGAATTGTTCGTTTCGACAGGAGTTGCTGAATCTGCTCCTCTGTCATGGGGCAACTTCGCTGCTCCAGATATTCGAGCAATTTCGGTATTCCCTGGATCTTCCCCATTTAATCACCTCCCACAAAATCCTCCTTGCAGAAGCAAAGAAAATTCAGTACGAGTTATTAAACGGTTTGCTGAAGATTCTATTCCCATATTTTCTAGAGGTTAATCCTAAAAACTGAAAAACTTTTAAAGCGCAAAGTGGAACGCGGGCAAACTCCTCCCGCTCGAAGCGCGAATATGTTAGAATTTCCCCATATGTTAAAAACTATGTAAGGCAGTAAAAGTGCTTTTAAGAAGAGAAGGTGCAGATAGATGAAAGTCGGAATAGATGCGGGCGGGACGCTGATCAAAGTGGCCTATACCGATGGGGGCCCGATTCATTTTGCGAAATACCCGATTGCTGAAATCGGTTTGGTAGCGGAGTGGATCAACGGGCTTTCGGCTAGTGAAGTATGTGTGACCGGCGGCAAATCAGGTGTGCTTGCATCTTTGCTGGACAACTCTGTCCAGGAAATGGTGGAATTTGAAGCGACTCATTTGGGCGTCCAAGTCTTGCTTGAACGCATGGGGCTCCACGAGGAAGCTTATTTGGTCACCAATGTCGGAACCGGCACGTCGATCCATTGTGTGCAGGACAATACACAGGAGCGTCTCGGCGGCACGGGAATCGGGGGCGGTACGCTGGTCGGTCTCAGCCATTTATTGACGGGGATCACCAGCTTCGATGAAATCGTTGAACACGCCAAGCGAGGATCGCGTGAACGCATCGATTTAAAAGTGAAGCATATCTATGAGGGCAAAGAGCCGCCGATTTCGGGTGAGTTGACTGCCAGTAATTTTGGGCAGGATCTGTTTTCCATTTCAAATGAGTTGTCGAAAGAAGAATTGCTTGCGACAGTTATCGGCCTGGTCGGGGAGACGGTCAGTACGATCAGTGTTCATGCAGCGCGCCAATGCCGCAGCTCGACGATTGTCTATATCGGGTCTTCCTTCAGCGACAACGCCCTGTTGAAAGAAGTTGTCACCAGCTACACCATTCTGCGCGGCTCGACGCCGTTGTTCCCGGATAACGGCGAATATTCCGGCGCAGTCGGTGCTTTATCTGTTTTGGAATAAAAAAGAGCATCAGCCTTGATGCTCTTTTTCTTCGTTATCGATCGATGATTTCCAGCTTTTCGCGAATGTCGGTGCGCGCTTGTTTTTCCGGCACGTGGGCAGGGTAACCCATCATCATGGTCGCGACGATTTTTTCGCCTGGTTCGACCCCGATGGCCTCACGGAAGACGGGGTTGTAAATCCAGTCGTTCGAGCGCCAAATCATGCCGATGCCGCGCTGCCAAGCAGCTAGTTGGAAATTTTGCAGCATGGAACTAAGCGCGCCGTAATCTTCGTCGAAGCGTCGTTGCCGCGGGTCGACTGGCATGATGGCGACCAAATGGAGCGGGATGTCGCGGAAGTACTGGGCTTTATTGAGCGCTTTCTGCGGAATGTCGCCGTCCGGTGTTTTCATCGAATCGAGAAATGCCTGGACGAATTTTTCTTTGCCAGCGCCGGCATACAGCTGAAAGCGCCAAGGTTCATTCACTTTATGGTTAGGTGCCCATTTGGCGATATTCAGCAAGTCGATGATTTCTTCGATGTCGACAGCGTCTGGTTTGAATTTTTTGATCGATCTTCTTTCCATGATCAATTGATCAATCGGATTCATCAAGTTGAACCTCTCCTATCCTTTAAATGCTTTCGGTTAAATCCTACCACGAATGGCTAAAATCGTGTTGAAAATGACATATTGACCGCCTAGAATTGTGCAGCTTCTTGATAAAATGTAAATAGAAGCAATAGGCTGATTAAATTAATTACGATTATTACTATATTGGAAAACAGGGAATTATATAAGCAAGGAGTGATTCGAATGAAGAAAGCCGTGGTTATCGGCGGAGGGATTACAGGCCTTTCCGCCATGCATTATTTAGAGCGGATGAAAAAGCAGCACGGGCTCGAGTTGGAATTGGAACTGGTTGAAAAACAGGAGGAACTGGGCGGCAAAATTCGCACTGTGAAGCAAGAGGGCTTTACGATGGAGGTAGGGGCGGATTCCATCGTCGCGAGACATGCCAGCGTATTGCCGCTTGTTGAAGAGCTTGGGCTCGAAGAACAGATGGTCTACAATGGGACCGGCATTTCTTATTTGTATACTGACAATCAATTGCATGCCATCCCGAAAGATACAGTATTCGGCATCCCGATGGACCGTGGAGCGCTGTTCAGTTCAACGCTCGTGTCGGAACAGGGGAAAGAACGGGCGATGGAAGACTTTGAAACCGTAAACGACCGTTTTACGAAAGATAGCTCAATTGGCGAATTCCTGGAAGCGTTTCTCGGCAAAGAATTAGTGGAACGCCAGATTGCGCCTGTCTTATCGGGCGTCTATTCGGGTTCATTGCGTGAACTCACCTTAGCTTCAACCTTGCCGTATTTAATCGATTATAAAAATGATTACGGCAGCATCATCAAAGGGTTCGAAGCGCATAAGGAAACATTCCAAGGGGCAGCGAACAAGAAATTCATTTCATTCGACGGGGGGATGGCGGCCTTGATCGACCGTCTCGAAGAACAGTTGGAAACGGCGCTTGTCCGAAAAGGCGTCGAGACGAACTCGTTGGAGAAGCGAGACGGGCGCTATAAGCTGGGCTTCTCGGATGGCACATCAAGCGAGGCGGATTTCATCGTGCTGGCGATTCCACATCAGCAAGCCCAAGCATTGGTGAAGGACGACACGCTTGATGAGGAATTTGGCCAATTGATCAACTCGTCGTTGATCAGCGTTTATCTGGGCTATGATTTACCGGACGAACAATTACCGGCGGATGGCACTGGTTTTATCGTGTCGGAAGGCAGCGACCTGGCGTGCAATGCTTGCACTTGGACGAGCCGCAAATGGCCACATACCTCGGCGCAGCAAAAATTATTGGTGCGTTTGTTCTATAAGAGCACAAACCCGGTATTTGCTGAACTGCAAAACAGCTCCGAAGAACAGATCGCAGCTATAGCGAAAGCGGATATCCAAAAAAGCCTGGGCATCCAGCAGCAGCCTGCTGTCATCGGCATTACGCCGTGGAATGAGCTCATGCCGAATTACCATATGGGGCATAAAACCGCGGTTCTATCCCTTGAAGCGCGGCTATCCGGCGCTTATCCGGGCGTCTATCTGGCCGGCTCTTCCTATTACGGTGTCGGCATCGGCGCCTGCATCCAAAACGGCAAAGACTTGGCGCAGAAAATTACACAAGCGATGAGTGAAAGATAGAAAAACAATCTTATTAACACGCAAAAAAGCTCCGGAAAAATTCCGGAGCTTTTTTATATACTGCATTATTTCATGGCGTTAAGGCGTTTGTAGCTGTCGAAATGCTTGCCCCAATAACTGTCGTTGAGGCTGGTAATTTGGACACGGTCCCCGCCGGCATGGATGAAGCTATTGTTGCCGACATAGATGCCGACATGGGAAATTCCTGGACGGTACGTATTTTTAAAGAATACCAGGTCTCCAAGTTGTGGCGAACTGACCGTAAACGAACTTGCGTAATAGCCGATCGTGTTCGTGCGCGGGATCGTGATGCCTGCGCGGTTATAGACGTAGTACAAATAGCCGCTGCAGTCGAAGCCGCTTGAAGTCGCGCCGCCCCATACATAAGGCACCCCAAGTTGTGTGCGTGCGATCGAGAGCACTTGGTCCACTTTTGAAGAGGAAACCGGATTGGAAACTTGGACAGGCGAAGTGACAGGTGCCGTGCCTCCTTGGATTTTCAGCGTTTGGCCGACGTGGATCGTGGAGTTGCTCAAATTGTTCCAACTCATCAATTGTGTAACGGAGACGTTATAGCTTCTGGAAATTTTACTGAGCGTGTCGCCTGAGACAACCCGGTATGTAGAGGTGTTCACTTGTGCTGGCGGTGCGGCTGGAGCAGGTTTAGGCGAAGCGACGACTGCTGATGCCGTGCCGCTGACTTTCAGCTTCTGGCCGATATGGATGGTAGAGTTGCTCAAATTGTTCAATTGCTGGATTTTTACGACAGACGTGGAATGTGCATTGGCAACTTTATAAAGAGTATCACCGGCTTTGACGGTATAAGTGCTGGTTTTAGTGGCAGCTGGTGCGACCGGTGCCGGAGTGCTCACTGTAGCTGGTGACGTCAAGCGCAGCACTTGATTTGGATAGATGGCATCCGTGCTCAGGCGGTTCCATGATTTCAAGTTGGCGACAGATACATCATTGCTTGAAGCCACTTTCCATAATGTATCGCCTGGTTTAATTTTATACGAACTTGCTTCTGTATCCGCAGCCCCAAGTGCTAAAGATAGGACTCCTGCCGTGATTGCCATGCCGATCAGCTTCTTCATGCTCATTCCCCTTTTGGTTTCCGCAACGTAACTTGCGTACGCAATTTTCTTTAAGTGTATTCAGTTTCACGAATATAGGCAATAAGTTTTATATTACATTTGTGTTACAAAAATCTAAAGGCTTAATTTACAGTTTTATTTTCCCTATAAAAATAATAATGGTAAAAATTTCTTCTGGTCTATTAGATGTGAATCATAACAGCAGATTCCCAAAACAATTGTTGAAATATTTGTTCTAATCTGACATTATGGAAGTAGTTTGTTGGTGAATCACCATTCAGCAGAGGGAGGAAAAATAATGTATGCGACACTCGGAAGTATATTTGACCATACGGTTTCCCTGCACCCGGAACGTGAAGCGTTTGTCGATTTAAGAAGAAATAAGCGCTGGACGTATGCGCAGTGGCGGGATGACGTACACCGCTTGGCGAATGCGCTGACGGCAGCTGGGGTCGCTAAAGGAGATCGCGTTTCCACGTATCTTTTCAATAATCAAGAGCTGGCGACTGCATTATTTGCCTGCGCCAAAATCGGCGCAATTTTCAACCCGATCAACTTCCGTCTAAAAGCGGAAGAACTGGCATTTATCTTAGAAGATGCCAAGCCTGAAGTGGTGCTGTTCGAAGAGGTGCTAGAAGGCGTCGTACAGACCATAGCGCCGCAGTTTCCGGCGGTTCAGTTCTGGACGATCGACGATAAGACGCCATCGTTTGCAAAAAATTATCACGAACAGATCGCAGGAGCATCGACGGAAGATCCGGGTGTGGAAATGCATGAATCGGATACATACGCCATTATGTATACGAGCGGAACGACAGGGCGTCCAAAAGGCGTCATCCACCGGCACCGCAGCATGGCCGAACAGAGCATGATGTGCATTGCGATGCTCAAGACGACCAAAAACGATGTCGGTTTGGTCGCGGCACCGATGTTCCATTGCGCGGAGCTGCATTGCAATATCATTCCGCGCGTCCAGGCGGGCGCATCGAGCATTATCATGCACCAATTTGATCCGTTTTTGGCGCTGGACACAATTGAGAAAGAGCGGGTTACAGTAATGTTTGCGGTGCCGACGATGTGGAGCATGATTGCCGAAATCGATGGCGCGCAACAGAAAGTGAAGAGCTTGACGCGCGGTCTTTACGGCGCTGCCCCGATGGCACCTGTGCTGGTGAAACGCGTCAAAGAGGTACTGGGCATCGATTTGATCCAAGCTTATGGACAGACGGAAATGGGCCCGGCCATCACCTTTTTGTCGGAAGAAGACCAGCTGACGAAAGCCGGCTCCGCCGGACAGCCTGCTTATAATCACGAAATCCGCGTCGTGCGGCCGAATGAAGACGGCCCGTCGGAACCGGAAGATGTGCTCGCGCCGTTTGAAGTCGGAGAAATTATCGTACGCGGGCCGAGTATGATGGAAGGGTATTTCCAACGTGAAGACGCGACAGAAAAAGCGCTTTATAAAGGCTGGTATCACTCGAGTGACTTGGGTTATATGGATGAACAAGGTTATTTATACGTCGCTGACCGCGTCGATGATATGATTATCAGCGGCGGAGAGAATATCTATCCCCGTGAAGTGGAAGATGCGCTTCATGGCCATGACAAAGTACATGATGTGGCAGTGCTTGGCGTTCCGGACGAGAAATGGGGCGAATCGGTGTTGGCTTTTGTCGTCTCGAAAGATTCATCGCTGACTGAACAGGATCTGGAAGAATACTGTGTCAGTCACGAAAATCTCGCGCGCTACAAGCGGCCGCGCTCGTACCGTTTTGTCGAGGAACTGCCGCGCAATGCCAGCGGGAAGATCCAGAAATTCCTGCTGCGCGAACAATATCGAGAATGATCGTCTTGGATAGGCGGCAAGAAAAGAGGGGCAAATATGGTGAAGATGAAGCCGGTGGAAGAAACGATCATGGGAGTGCTTGGCATCGAACTGACGGAGCAGTCCGCTGAACGGATTGTCGCGACAATGCCTGTGCATGCAGCGACGCACCAGCCATTCGGCTTATTGCACGGCGGAGCGTCTGTGGTTCTTGCGGAGACGGTGGCAAGTTTCGGGACCTGGCATGCGATTGACCAGCAAAACGAAATTGCGGTCGGTCTGGAAATCAACGCCAACCATATACGCGGGAAGAAAGAAGGCGTCGTGACAGCTATCGGCACGCCGCTTCACAAAGGACGTACGACGATGATTTGGGATATTAAAATCGTGGATGAAGAAGAGCGGCTCATTTGCGTGTCGCGCTGCACGGTAGCGATTGTCCAAAAACCAACTGAATGATGGCAAAAGGCCGGACCTCGTGCTGAGGCTCCGGCCTTTTTAGCCGCTCTAGGCATTAAGTCAACAAGGCGGCCATGATATAATGGAATAACAAGGAATCCGGGGTTCGGAAAGGCAGTGACAGGTTTTGAAGAGAGAAATTATGCAACAGAGCATTGCGCTATTTGTCGACAAAGGCTATAGCGCCACTTCGATACAGGATATTGTAGATGCGCTCGGCGTGACAAAAGGCTCTTTCTACTATCATTACAAAAGCAAAGACGCATTGTTGATGGACATCCATCAGCAATACATCGATGAATTGCTCGCCAGGCAGGAATCGATCCTGCAGGGCGCGGCGCCGGCAACAGATAAACTGGCAGCGATTGTCTGCTTATTAATTGGCGACATGGAAAAGCAAGGGCCGATCGCCAATGTCTATTTCCGTGAACTCCGTCATTTAAAAGAAGAAAACGCCAAAACGATCCGTGCAAAACGGGCGGAATTCCGTGAACAGATCGAGTCGGTCCTGCTGGAGGGAATCGAAAGCGGTGAGTTCCGCAAAGAGTTGAATCCCAAGATGACCGCTTTCGCCGTGCTCGGCGTGACCAATTGGAGTTATCAATGGTTCCAGCCGGGCGGTGAACTGGCTACTGATGAGCTGGCCCAACTTTACACCGATTTCATCCTTCACGGCATTATGCCAGCGCAATCTAAAAAGCCGTGATCGGTACACCCGGATCACGGCTTTTGAATGCTTAATCTTGTTCCGTCTTCAGTAAATGGTGTTTCAGTTCCATGCCGCCCCGAAAGCCTGTCACATCGCCATTTTTCCGGATTACCCGGTGGCACGGGATAAAAAGGAGCAAGGGGTTTGCGCCCACTGCAGAAGCGGCTGCACGGACAGCTTGCGGTTTGCCAATGCGCTCAGCCAATTCAGAATAAGAAATGGTTTGTCCGTAAGAAATTTCCTGCAAGGCTTGCCAGATGGAGCGTTGAAATTCAGTGCCTGCCACATCAAGAGGCAGCGAAGATGCTTCGCGGGAACCTGAGAGCCAAGCTTCGATTGCATATTGATATTCCTTTAGCTCTTGTTGGTCTTGGATGAAATCGGCGCTTGGAAATCGTTTTGCGCAATGCTGCTGCATTTCAACAAGGCCTTCGCCCGGCGAGCCGACATAACAAAGGCCTTTGTCGCTTTTGGCGAGAAGCAGCCGAAATCCGCGATGCTCGGCGTAAGCCCAGCGGATGGTCTGTGCCATAGCCATCATCCTTCCATATTTTAGTTTCAGTATACGCTCCATACAGCCATTTTTCAGCAAGCAGATTTCCTGTTTGAGCTTATGAAGAAAGGGAATACGAGGGATAAGACATAAGGAGGGATCTACATGGCAAGAGACAAAAACAAAGAAAGACTGGAAGAAGAGCGCCGCGAGCAAGAGTTGCGTGAAGAACAACAGGCTTTTAAGGACAGTGCCAGAAACCTCGACGAACAGAACCAAATGACCGATACACAGAATCAGCAAAAATAAGGCATTCATTAAAACCAGCCCGTGCATCGGATAATCCGGTGGGCGGGCTTTTTTCACTATTCGGGCAAGCGTGGTAGTATGGTACATAATACTTTTTAGGAAAGAGTGGTTTTCATGTTTGACACCCTTGAACAATTGATGGAAGAAAAAGGAATAAACAGCAAGCGTTCGGTCGCATGGAAGAAAATCAGTGAAGAAGAACAGCTATCGGAAAGATTTCTCGCTGATAATGCGCGCAATCTTCATTGGCAGCTGGTTTCCAAGCATCAACCACTGTCCGAAGGGTTTATCCGCCAATACAGCGGCTTTCTTTACTGGGATGAAATCCTCCGCCACCAGCAAGCTTCGGAGCGTTTTCTGGAGGAGTTTTCGGTGTCTGAGAAATGGCAGCCTGAAGAAGGCCAGTTATCTCCAAAGCAGTTAAAAACTTTGGAAGCGCATAACCAGCCTTTTGATGAACAGGAATACTGGAAGCTCGTATCCGCAAAACGCTTATCGCCGATGTTTATTGAAAAGCACCAGGACCGGGTCGATTGGCAGATACTGAGCGACCAGCAGGCATTGCCGATGACCTTGATCGGCCGCCATGCAGATAAAGTCGACTGGCTCGCCGTGACGCGCGGCCAGAAATTGACGGAACGGTTTATCGAAAAACACAAAGGCCAAGTGGAATGGGAAACGCTATCGTTCCATCAGGCGTTGTCGGAGCGGTTCATCAATCGGCATAGCGATAAGATGGCGGCGATTTCTGCAGAACAGCCACGCTCAGAAGCTTTTCTCTATATGCATCTGGAAAAGATGGACCCGGAGACAATTCTGGCGTTTCAACAGATTGGCCAGGCAGTGGAATACGAAAGCTTTAAAGTCTATAGCATTTCCCGTAATAGCCGTAAAAAATACATTGTGGAGTTCTATCATTACGATGAACCGGATTCTCCGCGTTTTCTAAAACTGGACGATGAAGGCTTTTATGATTTGCTGGAAGAGTACGAGTTGCAGGACCATATTGAAGCGGATTTCCCGGAACTTTTGGTCATCGAAGAAATGCGCTTTTGATCAAACGCACCCAATTGCGGGTGCGTTTTTTTTATTGGTTGAGAATTTTCCTGGCCGCTGGCAGGCTTGTGTTTTCCGGCATCCCGTTTATAATGGGAAGAAAAATTGAAAGTTGGGAATATGCATGGCGATGACCGATTTGACGATTGCAAAAGAAGCGGCTATCCGGCCGATCCAGGAAATTGCACAGCAAGCTGGGATTGCGGAAGACGCTTTGGAATTATACGGGAAATACAAAGCGAAAATCGATGTGAATAAATTGCCGAAAACCACGAAGGACGGAAAAGTCGTGCTTGTCACGGCAATCAGCCCGACACCGGCAGGCGAAGGAAAATCGACGGTGACAGTGGGACTTGCGGATGCATTAAAACAAAGCGGCGAGTCAGTCATGGTGGCGCTTCGCGAGCCTTCTCTCGGGCCGGTCATGGGTGTTAAAGGCGGCGCGACAGGCGGCGGTTTTGCGCAAGTATTGCCGATGGAAGACATCAATCTTCATTTCACGGGCGATATCCACGCTATCACGTCGGCGAACAACGCGCTCGCTGCCTTGATCGATAACCATTTACACCAGGGGAATGCGCTTCGCATCGATCCGCGGCGCATCACATGGAAGCGCGCACTGGACATGAACGACCGGGCGCTGCGCCACGTGACGATTGGTCTCGGCGGCCCTGCGCAAGGCGTGCCGCGTGAAGACGGCTTTGATATTACGGTTGCATCGGAAATCATGGCGGTGCTGTGCCTCGCCACTTCACGCGAAGACTTGAAAGAACGCTTGGCCCGTATGGTCATCGGCTATACGTATGACCGCGAGCCGGTCACAGTACGAGATTTGGAGGCACAAGGTGCGCTTGCGCTTCTGTTGAAAGAAGCATTCAAGCCGAACTTGGTACAGACGATCGAAGGGACACCGGCAATCATTCACGGCGGCCCATTCGCGAACATCGCCCATGGCTGCAATTCCTTGATGGCGACGAACACAGCGAGAAGACTGGCGGATGTCGTGGTCACAGAAGCAGGCTTCGGGGCGGACCTTGGCGCCGAGAAATTCATGCACATCAAATCACGCAAAGGCGGCTTCCATCCGGATGCGGTCGTCATCGTTGCGACGGTGCGTGCGCTGAAAATGCACGGCGGCGTGGATAAGAAAGAGCTTGGCGCTAAAGATGCGGATGCGGTGCGCCGCGGCATCGTCAATTTGGCGAAACACGTGGAGACGATCCGTCAGTTCGGCATCGAGCCGGTCGTAGCACTTAATCGCTTCACCGGAGACAGTGATGCGGAACTTGCGCAAGTGATGGACTGGGCGGAAGCGGAAGGAGTCGCGATTGCCCTGACGGAAGTATGGGGCAAAGGCGGTGCTGGCGGGCTTGACCTTGCGGCACTTGTCAAACGCCAACTCGATAATGGCGCTGATTTCACTTATCTGTACGCAGAAGAAGATGCCGTCGAAGAAAAGCTGCGGACGATCGTGCAAAAAGTATACGGCGGTGCGGATGTCCAGTTGACCGATAAAGCGCAGAAGCAATTGGCCGAACTGAAGAAATACGGCTGGGACGCGTTGCCGATCTGCATGGCAAAGACTCAGTATTCCTTGTCGGACCAGCCGAAACTGCTCGGACGCCCGGAAGGCTTCACGGTGACGATCCGCGAATTGATCCCGAAACTCGGGGCAGGCTTCATCGTCTGCCTGACAGGAGATATCATGACCATGCCAGGCCTGCCGAAATCGCCTGCTGCACTCAATATGGATGTGGCGGAAGACGGGCAAGCGCTCGGATTGTTCTGATGACAGCCAGCGTGCAAATTGTGGATTATGTCGAACAAGGCCAATCCCTTTATATTCAATTGAAAGTAGTGGATGCAGAGACTGGAACGGCAGTTGAAGGCGAGGTCCGTTTTCTTGGGGAGCTGCTTTACGGGGAATTGATCCACGAAAAAAAGTCGCCGCTGACGGACGCGGCGCGGATTGAAACGATCGCTTATTTGAAAACCCACTTCGGAAGATGATTTCCGGGGAGGGTTTTTCTTTTGTTATTTCGACTGAATATTCAATTATTAATGGTTGGTTTCATGGCGATTGTGCTAAGGTGAAAGAAATGAATAGCCTGAATGAATAATCGATTCAAAAAGGAGCGGTTGCCATGAAACTGCAGTCTACACGAAGCCAGCAAAAACATTTATCGGTGGCGGTGTATAACGGGGGATTTGCGCTTGTGCGGGAGATGCGTTATTTAAAATCAGACGGACCAGTAGAGGAAGTGCAATTTTTGGACGTTGCCGAACGGGTGGAGACCGATTCGATTATTGTGAAAGGGCTCGATATCCTGGAGCAGAATTACGATTATGACCTGGTCAGCAAAGGGAAATTATTGGAACGCTATATCAACCGCAATGTCCATGTGCGGAACAGTGACACCGGGGAAGAGTGGGAGATGCGCCTGCTCAGCGTGTCGGAATGCATCATCGGCGAACGGGCCGATACGAAAGAAATCGTTATCGATCCGGCGGGGGAACTGATTCTCCCGGCATTGCCGGAAGGCTTATTGCTGAAGCCGGCACTGGTGTGGAAAATAGCGCCAGCAGCGGTGGACCAGGAAATCAGGGTATCGTATTTGACAAAAAGCCTGGAATGGCATGCCCATTACACATTGGAAATCAAAGACGACGGGTTCCAATTTGACGGCTGGATAAAAATTTTGAATCACAGCGGCGCGCATTACGAAAAGGCAGAGCTCGCTTTGGTGGCTGGGCATGTCCACCGGGAACAGGAAATGAAGAATGGTGATTCACCGATTTTGTATTCGCGTATGCAAGAGTCATTGATTACAGCGGAAGCTTTGCCAGACCGCCTCGTTTACAGGATCAACCGGCCGGTCACCGTCATGAACGAACAGCTCAAGCAATTATTACTATTCTCGGCGCACGGCGCACAATTCAAGCGGGCTTATCAAGTGAGGTCAGGCGATACCCATGCCGATATCCAACTCGAATTTCCCAACTCTAGCGAAAACGGGCTCGGCATGCCGCTGCCGGAGGGGGTGGTGAAAGTATACGAAGCCGGGGATTCGGGTGAAACGTTTTTCACGGGCGAAGGTCGAATCGAACACACAGCGCCTGGGAAAAACCTGCGCGTCTATATCGGAAAAGCGACGGACATCACGAGCGACAGCCATGAAAAATTGCGTGAAAAGCATGGCGTCCATGAATACATCACTTATGTGTACAAACTCGAAAATGAAAAGACAGAAAGCATCCGTTTACTGGTCGAACACGTTATAGTTGAGCCCATTTGGGAAATGGAATCGTCCAGCCACGATTATGAACGGAAAAGCAGTTCGAAAGTGGAATTTGTCCTCCGGATCCAGCCTGAGACCACGGTTGAATTGGAGTTCACGTACAAAGTCGACAAACGGCGAGAAGAGCGAGGCTATTAGAAAAAGGAGGAGAACAATATGGAAGTCGCATCAGTCAATGGGCGCATACATGTCAGAAACTTAGCTACAAGCATACTCGTTCCGGTCGTCGGCGGGTCGATTGTCGGAGCGCTTGCCAATAGAGGCACCCGCGAGCAATACGAGCGGCTAAAAAACCCTTCGTTTGCGCCGCCGGGTTGGGTGTTCCCGGTCGTCTGGACAGCGCTATACAAAATGATGGGCGTCGCCAAATACCGTGCGCAAGAAACGGCCAAACCGCTTGGGCGGGAGCGGCAGGTGCTGGCCCCGTATGAACTTCAGCTCGGCTTGAATTTCCTGTGGTCGTTCTTGTTCTTCAAATGGGGATTACGGGGAACGGCGCTCGTTGAAATGGCGGCATTACTCGGTACAATCATCTGGGCAGCGTATGAATTCTATCAAGTCGACAAGCTGGCCGGAGGTTTAATGGTACCCTATATTGCCTGGGTGGCGTTTGCGCTTGGGTTGAATTATTCATTCTGGCAGTTGAATAAATGATCGTCCGAAGTGTCGGAATCCTCAGCGGTTTCGGCACTTTTGTCTATTTTTTGACCTGCTTTTAAAAAAGTATTTCAAACACTGCAAACTGTTAAAAAATTATGATGCATAGTGATAGAAAAACGACTACAATGAAGGAAGTTGACAACGTTCGAGGCATGGCCTTTTTGGGACTGTTGAAATCAACGCAGTTGAATGGTATCAGGAGGGAAATCAATGTTAAAAGATGTGTTTATCGGCTTGTCTCAAAACCGTCTCCTTACGGCTGCGGCCAAAAAGTACGGCTTGAAATTGGGGGCCCAAACTGTAGTGGCTGGGACCAATATCGAAGAGACCATTAAAAGTATCCGCAGTTTGAATGCGCAGGGAATCAGCGCTACTGTCGATAACCTGGGTGAATTCGTTTTCGAAAAGGAAGCAGCGCTCGAAGCGAAAGAGAATATCATGGATATGATTGAAGCAATCCATAAGAATAAAGTCGATGCCCATATTTCCTTGAAACCGACACAGCTCGGTTTGGATATCGATTATGATTTCTGCCTGGAAAACTTGAAAGACATTGTCGCACTTGCCCATAATTACCATATGCACATCAATATCGATATGGAAGATTATGGACACGTCCAGCCTTCTTACGATCTTTTGAATGCGCTTTCGAAAGACTACGATAATATCGGAACGGTGATCCAAGCCTACTTCTTCCGTGCCATGGACGATTTGCAGGAACATAAAGACTTCCGCCTGCGCATCGTCAAAGGCGCTTACAAAGAGCCGGCGGATGTGGCTTACCAGACGCGTGAAGAAATCGATGAAAACTTCATCAAGCTGATCGAGTACCATTTGCTGAACGGCAAATTTACGTCGATTGCGACACACGACCATAACATCATCAATCATGTTGAGGCTTTCATCAAAGAACATGATATTTCATATGATAAATTCGAATTCCAGATGCTTTACGGATTCCGCAAAGAATTGCAGCGCGAGCTCGCGAATAAAGGCTACAACTTCTGCACATACGTGCCATTCGGCGATGACTGGTATGCCTATTTCATGCGCCGGTTGGCAGAGCGCCCGCAAAACTTGAATCTGGTATTCAAGCAAGTGTTCACGAAAAAGAACAATATTGCCATCGGGGCTCTTGCCGGGGCATTCGTGCTCGGCCGCGCTACCAAAAAACGCAAGTAAACAAAAGCGTCTCTTCAGGAGGCGCTTTTTTCAATTCCTAAAATCTGGAGGTGTGTAGGCATGTACAAAACGACCATTACGCCGCGTGTCTCTGAGACTGATGCGGTGGGACATATCAACAATACGAGTTTGCCTGTCTGGTTCGAAGCCGGCCGCAATCCGCTCTTTGAATTGTTTACGCCGGACCACGATTTCGCCAAGTGGAAAATGGTCATTGTCAAAACGACACTCGACTTTACCGGGCAAGTATATTTCGGAAAAGACGCCGAAGTCCATACGTGGATCGAGCGCATCGGCAACAGCAGCCTCGAGCTGTACGAGGAGCTGTATCAGGAAGGACGCTTATGCGCAAAAAACCGCGCCGTCTATGTCAACTTCAATCTGGCACAGCAGCACAGTGAGCCGATTCCAGACCAGATCCGCGCTGAATTGAGCAAGCATCTGCGTGAGACGAACGAAAGCAACGAGGGATTCTGAATAGTTTTTTAATTAATGCGGCTCTTGAAAGGCCATTTGGACATGCTATAATAAGTCCATTCAAAAGAATATTCACTCATATAATAGCGGGGATATGGCCCGCAAGTTTCTACCGGTCCGCCGTAAACGGACTGACTATGAGAAGCAATGGAACGAAAAGAAACCGCCTATTTCGACAGGCGGCTTCCTTTTGCGTTTCCTTTCGGGAAAGCCCGGAGGACCTTGCTCCACTCATGGTTATGAATGGATGCGTGTCCTCCGGGCTTTTTTGCGGGGGATGCGGGAAAAGGAGCGGAAAACATGAAGCAGTTGGAAGAAAAGATTCTAGCGGACGGACGGGTTTTGTCCGAAGCCGTATTGAAAGTTGATTCGTTTTTGAACCATCAAATCGACCCGGCCTTGATGAAAGCGATTGGGGAAGAGTTCGCTTCCCGTTTTAAAGCAGCGGGAGTCACAAAGATTTTGACGATCGAATCGTCAGGCATTGCGCCTGCAGTTATGGCCGGCCTATCGCTCGGCGTGCCGGTCGTTTTCGCGAGAAAGCGTAAATCGCTGACCTTGACGGATGGTTTGTACACAGCTCCTGTCCATTCCTTTACCAAGAATGAAACAAACGATATCTCCGTGTCTCATGACTTTCTTGCCGAAGGTGATGTCGTGATGATCATTGATGATTTCCTGGCAAATGGCCAAGCGGCACTGGGCTTGCTCGATATCGTCGAGCAGGCTGGCGCCGAATGTGCAGGCATCGGCATCGTCATTGAAAAAGGATTCCAGCCAGGCGGGAAATTGCTGCGCGATAAAGGCATACGCGTAGAGACCTTGGCAAACATCAAACGGATGGAACCTGGCCACGTGGAATTTTACGGGGAGGTGCCGAACTGATGAAAAAAGCATTCGGGGAAGCGGCACTCGGCCTTCAACATGTCCTGGCGATGTATGCCGGAGCGATTCTCGTTCCTTTGATTGTCGGGGCAGCGCTTGGATTGACTTCTGAACAATTGACTTATCTTGTATCGATCGATATTTTGCTGTGCGGTGTTGCGACGCTGCTGCAAGTGTTC
This sequence comes from Planococcus sp. MSAK28401, assembly GCF_018283455.1. NCBI lineage: Bacteria > Bacillati > Bacillota > Bacilli > Caryophanales > Caryophanaceae > Planococcus > Planococcus alpniumensis. The sequence goes on from NZ_JAAMTH010000001.1 coordinate 310,227, forward strand.
AATTCCCGCTATTTTGGCATCGGCTTACCGGTTGTGCTCGGCTGTACCTTCACGGCGGTCGGCCCGATGATTGCCATTGGCGGCCAATATGGCATTTCGGCAATCTATGGCTCGATTCTCGTTTCCGGTCTATTTGTCATTCTCGTTTCCGGATTTTTCGGCAGCCTCGTGCGCTTTTTTCCGCCGGTCGTCACTGGTTCAGTGGTCACCATCATCGGCATCACGCTCATTCCGGTCGCTATCAATAATATGGGTGGCGGGCAGGGGGCGGCAGATTTCGGTTCACTCTCCAATATCGCATTAGCGTTCGGTACCTTAGGCTTTATCATTTTTCTATATAAATTCTCGCGCGGATTTATGCGCGCCGTATCGATACTTCTAGGTTTAATTGCCGGAACGGTGGCAGCCGGGTTTATGGGCAAAGTCGATTTCACACCAATCGCAGAAGCGTCGTACTTCCATATGGTCCAGCCATTTTATTTCGGGATGCCAACGTTTGAGTGGTCTGCAATCCTGACGATGATCCTGGTAGCGCTGGTATCGCTCGTCGAATCGACAGGGGTCTATTTCGCGCTCAGCGACATCACGAAAAAAGAAATCCAAGAAAAAGATTTGGCGAAAGGCTACCGTTCTGAAGGATTGGCGATTTTCCTTGGCGGGATTTTCAATGCGTTCCCGTATACGGCTTACTCGCAAAACGTCGGGTTGATCCAAATGTCCGGCGTGAAGTCCCGCAGGATCATCTTCATCGCGGCAATCATGTTGATCGTCCTCGGGTTTGTTCCAAAAATCGGCGCCATGACGACGATCATCCCGACGCCGGTTCTTGGCGGGGCGATGATCGCGATGTTCGGCATGGTTATCGCACAAGGCATCAAAATGTTGAGTGGCGTCATCTCAGAATCGCAAGAAAACTCCATGATTGTCGCTTGTTCAGTCGGCATCGGGCTTGGCGTGACGGTCGTTCCGGAATTGTTTGCGTTATTGCCTGCAGGCGTCCAAATCTTGACGAGCAACGGCATCGTTGCCGGAAGCTTGACGGCGATTGGGTTGAATATCGTATTCCATATGATTCCTTCCCGCAAAAGAAAGCGCGAGGCGCAAGCGGTACAATCCAATCAAGCGGTCACACCCCATTAATTAATAGAAAAAAGCTGTCCCTTCGCTTAAAGCGATGAGACAGCTTTTATTTTTGCGCCTGGCTTTTTTCGAGCAGAAATTCCAATGTCTTCTGGAGAGTTTCCTGTCCATCGTTCGTATCCAAGGCGTATTGATATTCATGCTTCAGGTTCTTATCGGTACCGCGAAAGAAGACATCGGTGACATCGACGCCTTTGATGCGCAGGCTATCAGCTAGTGCAACCGATTGCGGCTCAAGCGGGTCGGCATCGCCCGCTGAAATGAAGACGTCCGGATAAGCTGGCGTCACGTGCTGGACGGTCGACATTTCGTGGATATTGCCGAACGTTTCAAAACTCTCTGCGCCCGTATAGGCGTTCAAAAAGGAATCGATATTCGGAAAGCCGGATTCGCGGACCGTCTCCATGTCATATAACCCGCAAAATAATAATGCTCCTCGCAGTTGGGCAGAGGAAACAGCTGGTGATAGGCCCATCGTTTCAGCAAGGTTCGGATTAGTCTGCAGGGCAGCCAGCTGGCTGGCGATCTGCGCGCCGGCGGAATCACCGCCCACAAAAATCCGTTCCATATCGCCGCCATACTGGGCAGCGGATCCACTCAAAAACTTCAAGGCCTCATTTGCCTGGATAACGGGCCCCGGATACAACTGGACTGGCGCCAGTGCATAGTCGATATTGGCGACCAAATAGCCGGCGTTCGCCAGCGTCATGCCATAATCCTGGCGGCTGTCTTTTGATCCGCCGATAAAGCCGCCGCCGTGGATCCATAAAATAACCGGCAAGGGGCCGGTAGCATCCGTCGGATAATAGAGGTCCATGGATGCGTTATCGGACTCATGGTAGGGGATGTCTTTGACCACATTCACATGGGAAGTGATTTCCGCGATGTTTGGAGGCGGGCTATATATGGCCGATCCGATAATCGGCGCAGCTATTTGTTCTTCCGTCAAATGGTTGGCCAGCACAAATCCGGCAGAGGCTAAAAACACCGCTGCAAGAAGTGCCAATATTTTTTTGGAAATGAATCGTTTGCGTTTCATAGGTTCCATCCTCTATGTGGCGAATTCACCGAAATTTCAATCAAGCTTACTGTCATCCTATCATGTGCCGTGCAGCTCCTCAAAAGATTAACTGTCATGAAATTGAAACGGAACTGTAAGGTTTTGGAGGTTCGCCGACGGCCAAATCGGGTATTTAGATGAAAGGCCGATGGGTCATTTCAAGAGTTGAAGGAGGGGTTTTCATGTTCGGATTGAGCGATTTGATAGCACTGGTCATATCTGCATTTATTATTTTGCCAGTCGTTGTCTTTATCCGAGAAGCGGGCTATTTGATCGTCAGTGCCTTGCTTGGCGCGCAGAATCCGCGTTTAACAATCGGTTCAGGTCCCCGAGTCTTCAAGATCGGTATGTTCGACGTGAGAAAATATTATCATTTATATAGTTGGTTTGCCTATGATGATTTAAAGAGGCAAAGCAAATTCGCATATATCATGCTATATGCCGGGCCGATTTTAGCGAATGTGATTGTGGCATTCGTTGTCAATGCACTAGTCGCCAATGGGGTTTTGGACCAATACGAGACTTTCTGGAACCGGTTTGTGTTCTACGGATTCTATTTTGTGCTGTTTGATGCAGTGCCGATGAAAACGGCGAATGGCATGCCAAACAACGGCATGATCATCTATGAAATGCTGCGTTACGGAAAACGCACCGATTTTAACGACGAGCCGTTCTTGCCATCGACAACCGAAGTCGAAGAGCAGTATGAAGAGGAAATGGAAAAGGTAGAAGAGATGAAGGAAAACCAAAAAGACATTATTGAAGATGACGAAGATTACTCAGCAGAACAGCAAGAAAAAGAACGTCGCGAGAAAGAGGATCTTGAAGAAAGCAAGGAGAGGCAGAAAGAGGAATTGAAAAAAGCGAAGAAATTAACGATTAAACAGCGTCACGAAGCAAAAAAAGAGCGCACTGATTGATGGCCGCATGCAATAAGGCTTGTCATGGTATGATAATCATGTCGAAAAAGAGGGAGTGAACGTATATGGGTGAAAGAACGAAAGGAATTCATCATATTACTGCGATCGTCGGAGAAGCACAGGAAAACACCGATTTTTATGCAAGGGTGCTCGGTATGCGCCTCGTCAAGAAAACAGTGAATTTCGACGATCCGGGTACGTACCATTTGTATTTCGGGAATGACCAGGGCTCACCTGGCACCATCATGACTTTTTTCCCTTGGGGCAAAGCCTATCAAGGGAAGGTGGGAGATGGCCAAGTCGGCGTTACGGCTTTCGCTGTTCCTGAAGGCGCTCTTGCATTTTGGCGCAGCCGTCTCGAAAGCTATAAGGTTGCATTCGAAGAGCATCAGCGTTTCAGCGAATCCTATTTGAAGTTTGAAGATCCCCATGGGCTTCAGCTAGAACTGGTTGAGCGTGGGATAGGCGAGGCGAGCGGATGGGTCGGAAGCGGCATTACGCAAGAAAATGCTGTCAAAGGCTTTGCCGGGGCTGTATTGTATACGGCCAACGCCGCCAAAACCGCCGAGTTATTGGAAGAAGTGATCGGCTTCACGCGCAAAGAAGAGCAAGATGATTATGTCCGTTTTGTCTCGGACGGCGAGCTTGGGAACATATTGGATATCAAGCAAACCCGTGTCGGAACTGGCCAGATGGGTGTCGGCACCGTCCATCACATCGCATTTCGTGCGGATGACGACGTCGATCAACTGGAATGGAAAAACCGTGTCGAAGCTTATGGTCTCGGTGTCACGCCTGTCCAGGACCGCAATTATTTCCGGTCGATTTATTTCAGGGAATATGGCGATCTGCTATTTGAAATTGCGACCGACCCGCCAGGCTTTACGATCGATGAAAGTCCAGACGCGCTCGGTGAGGAACTGCAATTGCCGAAGCAATACGAGCAGTACCGAAAACGCTTATTGGCGGAACTGCCGCCAGTGTACGCGCGACCGCTTGAATAGATATAAAAAAGCAGCCCGGGTTTCGATCCGAGCTGCTTTTTGGTTTCATGAAGATTTGGAGAGAGCGCCTTTTAACACCAATTGGATGTTCTGCGGCCTTTCGGCAAGTCGCCTCATGAAATAGCCGTACCAGTCTTTGCCGAACGGCACATAAGACGTCACCTGATACTCTTCAGATAGCTCCTTCAATAAATCCGTACGGAAGCCGTAAAGCATTTGAAATTCAAAACGGTCTTTTGGGATGCCTTGTTCTTTTATATAGTCAATTGCTGCATTGATAATATGGTGGTCATGCGTAGCGATTGAGGTGAACACCGGCTGGTCAAGCCGCAGCTTGATGAGCTTGAGAAAATTGGCATCCACTTCCTCAGCGGATTGATACGCCACTTGTTCACTTTCCTGGTAGGCCCCTTTTACAAGCCGCAGCCTGACGTTTTGAAGTGCTTCCAGGTCTTGTTCCGAGCGGAAAAGATAAGCCTGGATAACGGTTCCGACACTGTCGAATTCTTTTCTTAAAGTATGCAATATATCGAGTGTTGGTTGAAGATGCTCGTAATTTTCCATGTCCAGGTTGATGTATATGCTTCGCTGTTCTGCTTCAGCTGCAATTTCACGGATGTTTTCCAAGCAAAATTGTTTATCGATATCGAGCCCGATTTGTGTCAATTTGACGGATAGATGAGCGTCTACGCCCGCTTCTGTGATAGCTTCAGCCGTCTGGATGATCTCGTTTTTTGCTTGTGTGGCTTCTTCGCGGCTGGTGACGAATTCCCCTAGCCGGTCAATTGTGGCTGAAATGCCATCCTCGTTCAATTCGCGAACAGATGCCATCATGTCCGGAATATCGGTTCCGGCAACGACTTTTGCAGCACCCAGCTGAAAGCCCCATTTTTTGGCTCCGCTGTTCAATAGCCGATTGTTGGACAAAGCGATAAAAAAACTCCTCGTGATTCCCATTACTAGCCCTCCAGTAAAATAAAATATCAATGGCAATCCGCCCGTTGACAACAGCGGATCTAAGCGTGAATTAACCCAGTAGAACCAGCGGGTGCTGAGCTTCTGCAAGGGGCCGTTCTCCGTGTGGCTAGAGCATATCATATAAATGACTGAAAATAAAAACAACTATTGAAATAATTATATTTCTTATTGTGTACCTTCCACTTATTGGGTTTTCATAAACAAATTATTCAAAAAAGTTTTTCTAGAAAATGAAAATCATGTTCTTTAGAGGAAAAGAAAGCCTTTGTAGCCGCAGTTGGAAGGCAAAAGGTGTAAAATAGTCGGTATGTGTTTAAAACTATTTGCATATGCGGAAGGAGGGCTTGCAGATGAGGCCAATAGCAAAAAAAGGATTCACTTTATCTGTGCTTATTTATGCCGTTCTTCATTTCATTCACTATTTTCATGCCAACTCATGGACGGAAGCATTATTGCCGATTGCCGGCTTATTCAGTTTAGTGTTTGCGTTCGGCGTGTTGCCGCTTCGCAAGTTGCAGCTGCAGACATTCCTCGCGGTTACCGCGATCGGTGTGCTGGCGGCGACGAGCCAGAATTTCTGGCAGGATCTGGCGTCAGCGTTCGTCCAGATGAAAAGCCTGATCGCCTTATTGTTGATCGTTCCGATGATCAGCTGGGTGCTCAGGGAAGAGCCTTACATAGAAGAGATCATGAGCTTCGGCAATAAATGGTTGAACAAGAGCCAGACCTTTTACGCAGGGCTGATGGGCATGACGCAGATCATCTCACATTTCCTGTTGTTCGGAGTCGTGCCGATGATGTACAGGTTCATCGATTCATTTTTGAAAGATCATAAGGACGAAGCATGGGAAAATTACAAGGGGACGGCAATTTTACGCGGCTTCGCCTTGTCGACCATGTGGGTCATCAGCATTCCGAGCTTCATCTTCGCGGTTGGGGCGATGGATGCGGTGTTATGGAAGTCGATGCTGCTCGGCCTCGGCGCAGCTATTGCCGGGACTTTGCTGTCGGTTGCCTTTGCGACGGCGGATGAGAAACGCTACGGCAAGGATTTCTCGGCCGTGCTGACGAATGAAATCGATAAAGCGGTGGCGAACTCCCGAAATGCGGGCAGATGGAATAGAGACGTTGCGGAATTCGTTTTCCTGTTCATCTCGCTATTCGGCACGATCTTCATTCTCCACGAATGGACGGGGGCTGACTTTCTTGTCGTCATCCCGCTTGTCATTCTCGTCTGGACCTTCCTGTACTTCCTGCTCAAAAGACGCACAGGAAGCTATGCGCGGGAAGCGGCGATTTATTACAGAGAAGGCGTATCAAAACAAGCCCAACAGTTCAGCATTCTGCTTGCTGCAGGCTTGCTCATCTATGCGCTCAATCAATCGGCAGTCGGCGATTACGTCATCGGGGCAATGAATTATCTGACCGGCCATGTGCCGTTTTTGAACTTGCTGTTCCTGATCCCGTTTATTGTCATCTTCCTGGGCTTTATCGGGCTCGGGCCGCTGCCGGTCATCGTTCTGGTGACGGGGGTATTGGAATCGGCCGTATTGCCATTTCCGCCTGAACTGATCGTCCTTGCAGTGACATCAGGAAGCGTCATTTCCATCATCTTGTCGCCGTTTGTTATGCCGGTGATTATTTTAAGCAGCGTCAACGGCTTGAGCGGCATCCGTAATGGACTGCGCTTCAATTTAAAATTTGCCATTGCTTTCTATATCATGATTCAAATATTTGTCCAGACTTTATTGTATTTCTGGAGTTGAAAAAATGCCCGAAGAGCCTAACGGTTCTTCGGGCATTTTTGGGTCTTCATTGAAAGTAGAGTTATTTTGTCATATAATTTAGAAAATATAGAAAAGGGAGGCTGTCCAGTATCAGAAAGTGCCAGTAATGCTTTTTGGGTCAACTGTTATGCCATTGGAAGGGCTAGCCGTCATTCCAGCGTAGTTGCCTTGATTGATCTTGGCGCAGGAAAGCTATTTGAAAAAAGCGGGCTTATTCGACCTTGCGAAAGCGCAATATGGATAATAGAAAACCCGCCATTCAAGTGCTGAATGGCGGGTTTTTGTGCATCTGTTAAGCTTGCGGCGCATGGATGTCCCACGATAACTTCAACGAGTCAGCCAAATACTCGGCAGCTTCCATGGCTTCAAAATCATCGACTTGGAAGTGGGAGTGATTGGCTGCATAAATCGATTGGCGCTCGCGGAAAAGCTGTTCCATCTCTTGAAGGGTCTTATCTTTAAGGAGCGGCCGTGTTTCCGTCAGCACGTGAATGCGTTCTTTCCAGGAATCCCAGGAAATATCAAAATACAAAACTGTGCAATTTGCCAGGCAATTGCGGCGGTTTTCTTCCTGGAGAAAAGCGCCTCCCCCGACAGAAATCACGAGCAAAGGCTGGCTGCCGAAAGCCTTGATCAATTCCCGCTCCTTGTTGCGGAATACGTTTTCCCCGTAAGTTTTAAAAATTTCCGGGATCGGCAAGCCGAATGCCTTTTCGATTTCTTCGTCGATGTCAATAAAATCGCGGTAAAGCCGGCGTGCCAATAATTTGCCGACTGTCGTTTTTCCGGCTCCCATAAAACCTGTGCAGACGATGCTTTTTTCACGGACGGACAAAGGGAAATTCAACACGACCACTCTCTTTCTATTTTGGATAATCTCAGTTTTCACTTCACCACTTTACCGCACTGCATCAGCGAATTGGAAGGGGGAAGTGAAAATATAAAGAACTTTACATCGCAGCTTGATGGATCATTGGCAGGAGATACAGGGTAAAGAGAAAAAAAAGGAGGGATAGGATGAGCAGCACATACATATTGAGCGGATCCTATGCGACCGCTGAACAGGCGGGTATCACGCTTTGGGAATTAGAGCCCGCTACAGGAAAATTGACAAAACAGGCAGAAGTGGGGGGAGTGGAGCGCCCTTCATTCCTGGCGGCCCATCCAAACGGCACCAGCTTTGTGGCTGTCAGTGAAACAGGCGACGGGGAAGTGGTCGCCTATTGGCTGAACCCCCAAAAAGGCATGATCCAAGAACTGAACCGCCAAAATGCTGGGGGCGACCATCCAGCCCACATCACGATCGACGAAGACGGGCAATGGGCGGTTTCTGTCACCTATTCCGGAGCACATGTTACGGTTCATCCGCTTTCTGCGGACGGGTCAATCGGTGAAATGACCGATTCCAAGCGCCATAAAGGAAGCGGGGCAAATCCAGATCGGCAAGATGCTGCACATCCGCACTCGGCTTTTCAATTACCGGGAACGAATCGCTTCTTCGTCTCCGATCTCGGAATGGACGCAATTGTCCGTTACCGCCTCGACCTGCATTCAGGAACGCTTGAACAGGAAGCCGTGACCAAGACGGCACCAGGCGCAGGGCCGCGTCATCTTGCGTTTCATCCATCCGAAGATTTCGCTTACGGGGTGAATGAACTCGATTCGACCGTTTCCGTTTATGCGCTGGAAGGCAAGGGCTTGAAAGCGGTACAGAACATTTCAGCATTGCCGGAGCATTTCACGGGGAACAATACTGCTGCTGAAATTGCCGTATCGGGAGACGGGCGCTTTGTCTATGCTTCAAACCGAGGCCACGACAGCATAGCGGTGTTCCGGGTGGCACAAGGTTTATTGGAATCGGTTGGCCATGCAGATGCTGGCGGAGCGGGGCCGCGCCACTTCACGCTGGTGCCGAACAGCCCGTGGATCGTTATTGCTCATGAAGAGTCGGGAACGATCGCCGTCAAGAAAATTGGCGAAGACGGGATGCCAGGTGAGACAGCCGACATGGTCGATACGGTCGCTCCCGTCTGCGTACGCTTGCTGAAATAGCAAAAGGCAGAGCCGAAGCCCTGCCCATTCACCAATCGGTTTGCGTTTTTTCCATCAGCCCAAGTTCTTTCAATAACCGGACTGCCGGGCTGTCTTGATTGCTCTCGAACGCTTTTTCCGTACATTCGGAATGCGGCGGGTAATTCAATTCTTGTGCCTGGCCGAGCATCGATTCTTCGAGGAAATTCGTCGGGTCGGATTCTTCGAAGCAAGACGGTGCGATAAACGTGCGATGCGTATGTTCGAGCACAATGCGGCTTTGTGCGGAAGGTTCGTTTTCCTGGGGCATGAAAAACCAGGCAGCCGCAGCAGCGACGAGCACGCATGCGGCAGCGATGATTAGCGGTTTGCGTTTCATCCTTGCGCCTCCTCGACGAGGATTTCCGCATCGCGGACGATATCTTCAACAGGTGGGTTCAGGCCGTCATAGTCTTTCATGATGACGCCTTCGTGGTCGATCAAATAAAACGAAGTGCCATGGATCACTTGTGTGTCATCTTGTGGCTTCTGGGCAATCGTCTTGAAGTTCTCAAGCGCAAATTCGGCGATTTCTTCCTGGGAGTAGCCGGTCAGCAGATGCCAGCTGGTCAAATCGACATCGTAGCTTTCCGCATACGATTTCAAGGTTTCCGGTGTGTCGACGGTTGGGTCTACGCTGAATGAAACGATTTCGACGTCAAGCCCTTGCGCCTGAAGTTCTTCTTGGACGCCTTTCATGTTGGCCATCATCGGCAGACAGACAGTCGTGCAACTGGTGAAGACAAAATCAGCCAGCCAGACTTTTCCTTCGAGGTCGCTGGATCCGAAATCTTCATTATTATGGTCAGTGAATGTGAATTCTTCTGTTTCCCAATTCAATGGGTCGTCAATGCCTTGGCCGCAGGCAGCCAAAAACAAGATGCCAATCAGTAAGAGGCTCAGTAAATAAGTTTGGGCTCGCAAAAATTTCGCGTCCTTTCTATGTTGAAGCTTGTCTGTCTTTAGCCTATTCCAAACCGCGCCTGACGACAAGCCGTTAGATCGGGAAAAATATGAAGACATTGCGACATTCCAGCCGTTTGTGGAATTTCTTGGCAGTCATCGGCATCTTAACAAGGACTTTACATTTCAAATGTAGAATAGAAACTAAACTTGGTTTTGGCCAAAAGGAGGCGCTGCATGGAATTTTTGTTAAACACATGGACGAAAGAACGGCTGCAAGCTTTTCATGAAGGACAGATGGTCGATGGCTATTTGTATTTCGGCGCACATGCATTTGGGGAAGAAACGACATTTTCGGTTTGGGCTCCTGACATTGAAGGCATCGATGTTGTCTGCGTGAACTCTGAGACGGAAGACACCTCCACTTATCCATTAGAGCGGCATCCGCAGGACGAGAGCATATGGGGGGTGAGTATCCCGGAAAATTTGGAAGGCTGGCTCTATGAATATGCGCTTCGGACGCCAAGAGGCGAAGTGCTGTGGAAATCGGATCCGTACGCGCGGCAAAGCGAGAAACGGCCGTTCACCAAATCCATCGTCTCGGGTCCGGAGGAATACGCTTGGCCGCTAGAGGTCCTGAAGCTCAAGCAAACGATCAACGACAAGCATCTGGAACGCGCCATGGCCATTTACGAAGTGCATATCGGCACTTGGCGGCGCAAGGAAAACGGGGAATTCTATACGTACCGCGAAATTGCAGATCAGCTGATTCCGTATGTCATCGACATGGGCTTCACGCATATCCAGATTTTGCCGATTACCGAGCATCCACTCGATGAATCTTGGGGCTACCAGACAACGGGATACTTTTCGCCGACAGGACGCTACGGAACGGCCGAAGACTTAAAGTATTTCGTCACGGCATGCGCAGAACACGGCCTTGGCTTGTTCTTGGACTGGGTCCCTGGCCATTTTTGTGTGGACCAGCACGGATTGGCGAATTTCAATGGCCAGCTGCTTTACGAAGAAGCGCGGGAAGAGCGCCGCATGAATCCGGATTGGGGCACGTTGAACTTTGACATCAATAAGGGCGAAGTCGTGAGTTTCATTTTGTCGAGTGCCCATTATTGGCTGGAGGAATTCAAGTTCGACGGCTACCGGATGGATGCGCTCGTCAATCTATTGTTTATCCCGAACATCAAGGAGCGTCCGCACAACACGGAAGGAGCGGATTTCCTCAGAAAGCTGACGGCTAGCTTGAAGCTCCATTATCCGGAGAAATTGCTGATTGCAGAAGATGCCTGGCATTATCCGAAAGTGACGCATCCGGTCGAATCCGGCGGTGTCGGCTTCGACTATAAATGGAACTTCGGCTGGATGCACGACACCCTTGAGTATATGAAAACGCCGCCGGCAGAACGGTCGAAAGCCCATAGCAAAATGAATTTTTCGATGGTGTATCAATACGAAGAGCGTTACCAAGTGATTTTTTCCCATGACACTGTAGCGGATGGGCGGAAATCCTTGCTCAACAAGCTGCCGGGCACAAAGGAGGAGCGGTTCCTCCAATTGCGCTTGCTGTTCGGGTTTTGGATGGCGCATCCCGGCAAGAAATTATTGTTCATGGGCCAGGAGTTTGGCCATTTCGAGGAATGGGAATTCCAGCCGGAACTCGATTGGGCATCGCTTGAAGATCCCCAACATAAAGGGATCGCTGAATTCATGAAAGAATTACTGGCATTCTACCGGAGCGAAAGAGCGTTTTTTGAACTCGATGATGAACGCGACGGTTTTATGTGGCTCGATGCCGATAATCACGAACAGAGCGTAGCGACCTTTATCCGCAGAGGATTTTTGCCGGAAGATGAGTGCCTTGTGCTGTGCAATTTCTCTGAACATCATTATGAAAAATTTCATGTCGGGGCACCGCGAAAAGGCTCTTATGAAGAAATCTTCTCCACCAATTCAGCAAAGTTTGGCGGTACGGCTGTAGATTTGCAGCGTTCGGCAGAAACACTCGATGTTTCGTGCGACAATCAGGATTTCTCATTGAAGCTTGACTTGCCGCCGTTCACGATGAGCATCTGGAAAAAAAGAAAAGATGGGAGTGATTTATTGTGAATGAAAAAGTTGTTGCCATGCTTCTCGCAGGCGGGCAAGGAAGCCGTTTAAAATCATTGACATACGATATTGCCAAGCCAGCCATTCCATACGGTGGAAAATACCGGATCATTGATTTTCCTTTATCGAATTGCACCAATTCGGGCATTACCACGGTCGGTGTGCTGACCCAGTATCAACCGCATGCACTTCACCGCTATATCGGGCTCGGCACCCCTTGGGACCTTGACCGCCATAAAGGCGGGGTGACGATGCTGCCGCCATACGCCGAAATCGACGGCATCAAATGGTATGCCGGAACGGCTAGCGCAATTTACCAGAACATCAATTTCTTGACCAGCTGCGAACCTGATTACGTCTTGATTCTATCGGGCGACCATATTTATAAGATGGATTATGAAAAGTTAATTGAATATCATAAAGAAAAACAGGCGGATGTCACGATTTCTGTCTTAGAAGTTCCTTGGGAAGATGCGAGCCGCTTCGGCCTTGTTGATACGGATGATGACATGAACGTCATTGAATTCAGTGAAAAGCCGGAAAATCCGAAAAGCAATCTTGCTTCTATGGGCGTTTATGTCTTTGATTGGAAAAAGCTGGAGTCTTATTTAGAAGATGATAACAATATAGAAGAGTCGACCCATGATTTCGGAAAAGATATTCTGCCAAAAATGCTGTCCGATCACAAGAAAATGGTGGCATATCCATTTAAGGGCTATTGGAAAGATGTTGGGACAGTAGATAGTTTGTGGGAGGCGAATATGGATCTTCTCAATCCATCGGCAGGGCTCGTATTGCACGATCCTGCCTGGCGGATCTATTCATCGAACCCTCAGTTGCCGCCGCAAGTGATCACCGACTCGGGGCGTGTGCAAGGCTCGATGGTCAATGAAGGCTGTGTGATCAGCGGGACGGTCAGGCATTCAGTGATTTTCCAAAATGTCCTCATCGAAAAAGATGCGGTCGTCGAAGACAGTGTCGTCATGAGTGGCACGAAAATCGGGCGAGGAGCCCATTTGAGCCGAGTCATCGTTCCACCAGACATTACAGTTCCGGAAAATTACCGGCTGCTTGAGCCTGCAAAGGGCATTACGCTGCTAACGCAAGACTTAATCGATTCGTGGAAGGAGAGTGGGCAGCAATGACTTTGATGGCCGCAGTGGACGCTTCTGTAAAAGTAGCTGGACTCCAAGATTTGACCATTCATCGATCGGTCTCCTCGATTCCGTTCGCAGGGAGATACCGCCTGATCGATTTCGCTTTATCGAATTTGGTGAACGCAGATATCAACTCCGTCGGCATTTTCGCTTCGCAGCCCTTTGGATCGCTGATTGACCACATCGGAGTTGGGAAAAGCTGGGATTTGGATAGACGCAAAGAAGGCTTGTTCTTCCTGCCGACGACCCATCAAAATGGGGGCATCGCTACAGTCGGGTCATTCCGTGACTTCGAGGAGCATCTCCAGTTTTTTGAAAAAAGCCGCCAAACGCATGTGGTGGTCACGAGCAGCTTTGTCGCGGGACAATTGGATTATAAAGAAATGCTGGCCCATCACTTGGCATCCGGAAAAGACATCACCGAAGCGGTCGGGGCAAGCGGCTCTTTGAAATCATATATCCTGTCGCGCAGATTGATGCTCGAATTGATTCGTTCTTACCGGGAAAAGCGCATTCTCAGCATCGAAGATTTAGTGAATTTGAAAAAAGCGCCTTACTCATATGGCGTTTATGAATATAAAGGGTATTTCGCCATCATCGATTCGATCCAGCAATACTTTAAAGAGTCGTTCGGGCTATTGGACGAGAACAACCGCCGATTGCTGTTTTTGCCTCAAGCACCGATCTATACAAAAGTGAAAGACGAGCCGCCAACGCGTTACCTTGATGGATCAAACGTATCGAACTCAATGATGGCAAACGGCAGCACGATCTTGGGCAACGTCAAAAACAGCATCATCAGCCGTGCGGTCACGATCGGCATCAATGCGAGTTTGGATAGTTGCATCATCATGCAGAAATGTACAATTGAAGAAAATTGTGAACTCGCTTATATCATTGCGGACAAAGACGTCTATATCGAAAAAGGCGTGAAGTTGATCGGCACACCGGAACGGCCGATCGTCCTCAGGAAGGGCGAACGGGTCACGAAGGAGGATTCCCAATGAAGATTGTGATGGCTGCTGCGGAATGCGCCCCTTTTGCTAAAGCGGGGGGCCTCGCTGATGTAATCGGGGCATTGCCGCAGGAATTGGCCCGCCTCGGACATGAGGTGCAGGTCATCATCCCGAAATACAGTTTGATCCACGAACGCTACCAGCAGGAATTCCAGAAAACGGAAGAACATTCCTTTGAATTTAAAGGCGAAGAGAAAAACTATGCGATACATGAACTCAATATACATGGCGTCGAGTTCCTGTTTCTAGAAAATGATTCTTATTTTGAACGGGACAGCATTTACGGGCCGGATGATGCCGAGCGTTACGCCTTTTTCAGCCGGGCGGTCCTAGATTTCCTGACGCGTTCTGATACAGCTCCGGATGTTCTGCATGTTCATGATTGGCATACGGCTGTTCTGCCATTTTTATTGAAGGAAGATCCGCAATACGAGCAGTTGGCCGGTCGCGTGAAAACCGTACTGACGATCCACAATATCCAGTTCCAAGGCAATTTTTCGAAAGACGTGTTTTTGGAGCAGTACCGGATGGATGAAAAATTTTATGAAAATGGCCAAGTTGCATGGCTCGAAAACTTCAATTCTTTGAAAACCGGTATGCTGTATGCCGATAAATTGACGACGGTCAGCCCGAACTACCGCGATGAAATCTTGACGGAAGCTTACGGGGAACATTTGGAAAACCTGCTTATTGAACGGCAAGCGGATTTGCATGGCATATTGAATGGCATCGATACGGAAGCCTATAACCCGAAAACCGATGAACACATCGCGCAGACTTTTAGCGCAGAGGATTTGCAGGGAAAACAGACGAACAAGCGCGCCATCCAAAAACGCTGCGGCTTGCCAGAACAGCCGGATATTCCATTATTGACAATGGTATCGCGGCTTTCGGGGCAGAAAGGGATCGATATACTCGAACAAAGCTTGCCTGAATTTTTGGAAGGCGATGTCCAGTTTGTGCTGCTCGGTTCAGGAGAAACGCATTTCGAAGAGTTTTTCCAACGCCTTGAAGTGGATTATGCAGGGAAAGTTTCCGTCCATCTCGGCTTTGATGAAGCGTTTGCCCATCAATTATACGCAGGCGCAGATATTTTCCTGATGCCTTCGCATTTTGAACCGTGCGGCTTGAGCCAATTGATTTCCATGCGCTATGGCACGGTTCCGGTTGCGAACCGTACGGGCGGCTTGCGCGATACGGTAGATGAATACGATGAAGATGATAAGACAGGAACGGGCTTCTTAAGCGATTTCAAAGCCGGTATTCATTTCGATGAAGCCTTATCGCGCGCCCTCTCCTTCTATTACAAACCAGACCATTGGAATGCGTTGGTCTACAACGGCATGGCGAGAGATTCGTCATGGTCGCGTTCGGCGAAAG
The DNA here is from genome assembly GCF_018283455.1 of Planococcus sp. MSAK28401. Taxonomy (NCBI): domain Bacteria; kingdom Bacillati; phylum Bacillota; class Bacilli; order Caryophanales; family Caryophanaceae; genus Planococcus; species Planococcus alpniumensis. The sequence goes on from NZ_JAAMTH010000001.1 coordinate 325,763, forward strand.
AATACGAGAAATTATATACGAGCTTAAACTGAAGGGTGTGTTGAGAATGTTTTACTCCAAGGAGCAATTCAAGGAAGAATTCAACCGACGATTAACAGTGGAAAATGGGGATAAAACAGAAGGCACAGCTTATAGCGTATTAGGAAAAATGGTTTGTGAACAAGTTTTGCAGGAATGGGACAAGCAGCAAGCAGCCAACCGGGACAGCGGTGAAAAGCAATTGTATTATCTGTCCATTGAATTCCTGCTAGGCCGCTTGCTCGGGCAAAACCTGCACAATTTGGGTGCTTACAATATGGTAGAAGAAGCACTTGGGGAACTCGGCTATAAACTATCAGAAATCGAAGAACTCGAACAGGAACCGGGGCTTGGAAACGGAGGGCTTGGACGCTTGGCGGCGTGTTTCCTGGATTCACTCGCTTCGCTCGGCTTGCCCGGCCATGGCTGTGGAATCCGCTACCGCGGCGGTTTGTTCACGCAACATTTCATCAAAGGCTTTCAAGTGGAGTTGCCGACCGATTGGATTAAAGAAGGGCAAGGCATCGAAGTCCGCAGGGAAGACCTTGCGCTCGACATCCCATTTTATGGGGAAACCAGCATGACTGTCGAAGAGCAAGGCGTCCGGACGGAGCTGGAAAATGCGGTGTGGGTCAAAGCAGTGCCATATGATATGCCGATTGTCGGGGCAGAGGGCGGTACGATCAACACGCTCAGGCTCTGGCAGGCGGAATCGTCTGATCGGCCGTTGCCTTATGGGCTCGGGTATTTGGTCAATGAACTTGAGACGGCTAAAATATCCGATCGTCTTTATCCGGATGATGCACTTGATAGCGGAAAGCTGCTGCGACTAAAACAGCAATACTTCTTGTGCAGCGCCTCTATCCGCACCATCCTTGCGACGCGCAATTTCGCTATCGAAGAATTGCCTGAAAAAGTGGCGATTCAAATCAACGATACTCACCCCGCCTTATCTGTACCGGAATTGATGCGGATATTGATGGATGACTATGAGCTGGATTGGGATACAGCGTGGTCGCTGACGACGCAGACCATTTCCTATACGAATCACACGATTTTGGAAGAAGCGATGGAAAAATGGGAGAGCCGGTTATTGCGTCAGTTATTGCCGCGCGTTTACCAAATTATCGAGGAAATCGACCGTCGCTTCAGGACCGAATGGGAATCGAAGGAATTGGATGAACAGGCCGTCCACAAGCTGTCGATCATCGACGGAGGCGTCGTGAAAATGGCCGTCTTGGCCGTCGTCGGCAGCTATAAAGTAAACGGGGTGGCAAAGCTCCATACCGAAATCCTTAAGAAACGCGAAATGAAGGAACTGAATGAATACTTCCCGCATAAATTCCACAACAAGACCAACGGCATCACCCATCGCCGCTGGCTGCTTGCGGCAAATCCGGAATTATCCTCACTCATTACCGAACACATCGGGCCGGAATGGATCCAACGTCCTGAGCAATTAAGTGAACTCGCGTATCTGGCGGATAGCCGGCCGTTCCTGGAGGCATTCCAAGCCATCAAAAAGCTGAAAAAAGAGCATTTGATCCACCACCTCGAACGAGAGCACAATACCATTGTTGACCCCGATTCGATTTTTGATATCCACATCAAACGAATCCACGGTTACAAGCGACAACTGATGAATATTCTGCATGTCCAGCAATTATACAAGCGCATTAAAAGCGATCCGAATTACCGGCCGTATCCACGGACCTTCTTGTTCGGCGGAAAATCTGCTCCGAGCTACCATTTCGCTAAACAAGTCATCAAACTGATCAATACGGTCGCCGAGCGTGTCAATAATGATCCGGTTGTAAGACGCCATCTGCATGTCGTGTTCGTTGAGGACTACAACGTCAGCCACGCGGAGTTCATGATTCCAGCAGCAGACATTAGCGAACAGATTTCCACTGCCTCGAAAGAAGCATCGGGCACCGGCAATATGAAATTCATGATGAACGGCGCATTGACCCTTGGAACGTATGATGGGGCAAACGTGGAAATCTTCGATGCAGTCGGCGAAGAAAATGCTTTCGTCTTCGGCATGAGTTCAGAAGAAGTCATGCGTTTTGAGCATGACAGAAGCTATAATCCGAAAGACATCATTGAACAAGACCCGTCTATCCGCGAGGCTATTGAAGAATTGGCACGCGGAGAATGGTCAGAGGGCCCGAATAATTCCGATTTTATCGTGCGCCAATTGACAGAGAACGGAGATCCGTTTTTCGTTCTGAAGGACTTGGCGGACTATGCAAAGACGCATGATCGGGTGCTTGATGCATATGGCCATCCCGTCGAATGGGCGAGCATGTGCGTAAGGAATATCGCGGCTTCCGGGATTTTCTCAAGCGACCGGACAATCCAGCAGTATTCCGAAGAAGTATGGGGATTGTCGAAAGTTCCGACTAACTGAAACCGGCAGGAGGATGAGCAATGGCACAAGCAAGTTTCGATAATACCGATCTGGCGGATTACAAAGCGAGCGGCGCGTTGGAAGGGAAAGTGGCGATTGTCACCGGTGCCAGCAGCGGCATCGGACAAGCGGTCGCAATCGCTTATGCAAAAGAAGGGGCGCGTGTGGTCATTGGCTATCTCGATGACGAAGAAGGCGCCGAAAAAACCTTGGGCATCATCCAATCTTACGGCGGCGAAGCGCGCGCTTTGGCTGGAGACCTTGGAAAATCTGAAAATTGCGATGCACTAGTAAACTTTGCGCTCGATGAATTTGGTGCTGTGGATATCGTCGTCAACAATGCCGGGTTCCAATACCCGCAAACTTCGCCGCTTGATATCAGCGATGAGCAAATATTGAAAACATTCGAGATCAAGGCATTTGCGATGTTTTATTTAGTACGCGCGGCTTTGCCTCATTTGAAAAAAGGGTCGCGCATCATCAATACTGCTTCCATCAATGCCTACCGTGGCCATTCGGATCTCATCGATTATTCGGGAGCAAACGGGGCGATGGTCGCGATGACTCGTTCCTTGGCAAGACGGCTCGTCCGTGAGGAAATTGCGGTCAACGGCATTGCGCCGGGCCCGATATGGACGCCGCTCATCACGAAAACCTTTGGGGATTTGAATCCGGACGTCGGCTCTGATTTCGGTGAAGACGTGCCGGCAGGGCGCCCGGGGCAGCCATATGAACTTGTAAAAGCCTATGTGTTCTTGGCGGATCCACAAAATTCCTATATGACCGGGCAATTTTTGCATATGAACGGCGGCGACTACATGTCGACATGAAAGCACAGGGGCTCCCGTGCTTTTTTATATGGAATTTCCACGTTTTTCGTAAGCTGTGGTAAAATTCGGCTAAGAGGTGGAAAACATGAAAAAGACACTGTGGTTCGCTGTTTTGTTGCTGGGTTTAGCGGGCTGCGTTCCGCTCGGTGAACCGGCTAACCCGAAACCGGCGGAACCGGAACAGGGCACAGCCCAAGAACAACCAGGCGGACTTGCTATTCATTACATCGATGTCGGGCAAGGGTCCGCTGCGTATCTGGAATGGGATGGCTATTCGATGCTGATCGATGCCGGCGATTGGAATGCCAGTGATGTGCTGATGTATTTGGACAAACTGGAAGTCGAAAAAATTGATATCGCGGTCGGGACCCATCCGGACGCCGACCACATCGGCCAATTGGCACGTGTCATCGAAACTTACGAAGTCGGCGAAGTGTGGATGTCAGGGAACCCGAGTTCCTCTAATACATTTATCCAGACGCTGGAAGCGGTCGATGAAGCCGGAATTCCATATGAAGAACCGCGGCGTGGGGACGAATACGAAATCGGGTTGCTGGAAATCGAAGTACTCCATCCCGAAGAATTGAGCGGCGATACAAATGGCGATTCGCTGTCGTTCCGCATCAGTTACGGGGAGACAGCATTCATCTTTACAGGCGATGCCGATATCCAGGCGGAGCAGGAAATGGCCGCGGGCAACTTGCCGCTGGGAGCGGATATTTTGTTGATGGGCCATCATGGCTCCAATACGTCCACGGGCTTGGAATTTTTACAGGCAGTTGAACCCGATGTGGCGATTTACAGTGCGGGCATTGATAATCCATATGGCCATCCTTACGCTGAAGTGCTGGCATCAGTGGAAAATGAAGGGGCGGAAGTGTATGGCACTGACGTCAATGGCACAATCGTCGTCGAGACGGATGGACAGGAATATAACGTCGAAACGGAACGGGAAGGCGTCGCCAAAGAAGGCAGCAACCGATGTGTGGACATCAACGGAGCCTCTACTGCGGAGCTGTCGGAGCTGACCGGAATCGGAGAAGCATTGGCGGAAGCAATCATCGACGAGCGCCCTTTTGAAACGCTCGATGACTTGACGCGTGTCAGCGGCATCGGCGAAGGAAAGCTTGCCGGATTGAAAGAACAGGGATTAGCTTGTGTAGGGGAGTGAGCGGATGAGAGGGGTATTGGATCGTTTTGAAGGCAGTGTGGCCGTCATCATCGCAGAACAAGCCGGTCGTGAATTCCATGTGCCGCTACGCTATTTGCCGGAAGGCAGCAGGCAGGGGATGTGGTTCACGCTGAGCATCGAATCGGGGCATGTCGTGGACATCGAAGCCGATCTCACGCAGACGAATGAACGCGCTGCAAAAGCCGAAGAATTGATGGCAAAGCTGCGCAACAAAAGTACAGGCAGCCGTTTTAAGCGGAAATAGAAAAGCGTATGGAGATTTTTCTCCATACGCTTTTCTTGCGTTTGTTTTCAATTTGATGCCAATTCGGTCAGTTCCAGATGATAATCCGCTACTTCATTGCCTTTATAAAGGTTGGTCGTATCGGTGAAATAATTGGAAATGGCAGCGTCGAATTCCTGGTCTTTAGCTGGCAAAGCGACGCGGAAATTCATCTCATATAATAGTACGGCAATGTCATGGTAGGCATCGCTTGTCACTTTGAAATCGCAAGAGATTTTTCTGCGGCCATCCGCTAGACTGTGAAGTTCAAGCTGGTTTGTTTCGATTCTGCGGCCGTTCAATTGAATGATTTCGCTCATCGTCTATTCCTCCGTTCCCTGTGCTGAAAAGCCTTATAGTAACGGTACCATGAAAAAAACACCAAAGCACAATCATGTGCTTTGGTGTCTGATTTTTTCTGCGCGTGTGACTTCTTTTTTTGATTTGCGAAGGTCGTTGTAAATTAATGCGCCGACCAAAAACAATCCGAGGTACCCGACGATCGGGTAAAACCAGTTGACGAGTTTCGTGAACCCGACAAAGCTCAAGATGTATGCAGCGACTCCGACGATGATGACGAATATGCGGAATTTCGCTGTCCCCATTTCGACAAAGCGTGCAGAGAACGAGAACAGCATGCTAACGCCGGTGTTGTAGATCATGCCGAACAAAATGACCGACATGAAGACGCCGAGTGCAGGCGATAAATCATCCGCAATTTGCAGCATTGGCATTTCTGCCGTGCCGACGACGTCGACTTTCGAGAAGATCGCCAAATGGCTCAAGATGATCAGGATGCCGAGCCCGAGCCCGCCGATCAATCCGCCGCGTGCCGCGATTTTTTCATCTTTTTCCGTCCCGCCCATGACGATGGACATCGAAGCGCCGACTGCGATATTGAAGGAGACGTAGTTGATGGCAGACAGCCACCAGTTGGCAACCGCCGATTCCTGTTCTTTGGCGATGGATTCAAGCCCTGAAAACGAACCATCCATCGTCATTAAACTGTAAGTGGCGAGTGCAATCACAGCAAGAATTAGAAACGGCGTGATGCTTCCGATGATGTTGATGACTTTTTGAACGTTCAGCATGATCGTCAAGATGATCAATGCGGCCATGACGGTGCTGCCGAGAACGGCCGACCAGCCGAACTGCTGGGAGAAAATCGAACCGGCTCCGGCAATCATGACGACCCCTACACCGAATAGCGTTAAAATGATGATGTAATCAACAATGGTGCCGATCAAACGGCCACTGATGCCGAAAATGGCTTCTTTATGGGAAGTGGTGCGCATGCGGCTGCCGAGGCGCGTCAAGCTCATCCCCAGATAAGCAAATAATGCAGTGGCGATTACGGCTGCCACAGTCCCCATAATTCCGAAACTGGTGAAATACTGCAGGATTTCCTGCCCGGAAGCGAAACCGGCACCAACGATAATTCCAATGAAGGCGCTCCCCATTTTAATACTTTTAAACATCTTGCTCCCCCTCGTTAAGCGTGCGAATTTACTTATTTGAAAATTAACCTTTTTCAAATATAGCAAAATTAAAACGTTTTCACAAACTCAATAGGGAAAACAAGAGTATTTTACTAGTTTTTCAAGGAAGTTTCAGTAGTATAATAATATTTGTGATATAACTTTTTTGGTAAGGAATAAACTTGAGTCATAATAAAACCCCTCACGGCAAGTTGCCGTGAGGGGTTTAGTTGATCATGAGTTGTCTTTGTTAGCTACGATGACCAATTTGCCTGTGTCTAGAACTTCTTCATACTCATCTGCTTCTTGCTTAGTAAGGCCAGCTGCTTCGAGTTTCGCGCGCAGTTCATCGCCGCGGGAAGAAGTCATGTTTTTCATGCTGTCGAGAAAGCCTTGTTCTTTCATGCCGACTGACTCTGTATCAAGTGCTTTGGTGATGTCTTTCGTGCGTTTCGGGTCATGCGCGAAAATATAGATGTCATCATGCGTGAATCCTTGTGACTCAAGCTTTTCAATTTCTGCTTTTGCTTGCACTGCGTTTTCGACTGATAGTTTAATTACCAAAATGAATCCCTCCAATATTTTCTTCTTACTCTCTATATACCACGTGCCAAAACTCTTAAACTACGTGGCATATGTTGAAATGATATACTGGGGAAAAACGGGAGGAGTGGTGACCATGAAGATTACGCCAATAGGGATTTGGGGCGGCTATCCAAATAAAAATGAAGCGACCTGCGCGTATTTGATTGAACAGAACGGCTACCGTTGCTTGCTCGACTGCGGCAGCGGGGTGGTAGCGGCAGTGCAGAATTATACGGAACTAAAAGACATCGATTCGGTGGTTATCAGCCATTACCACGCCGACCATGTGGCAGATATAGGCGTGTTGCAGCATGCTGCGATGGTCGGGATGCAATTGAAAGAATGGGATGTGCCTTTGCCGATCTATGCGCATGACAAAGACCAAGAAGGCTTCGCTGCATTGTCTTATAAAGGTGTGACGGAAGGCCGAGCAATCGAGGTGGGCGGCACGCTTGAACTCGGGCCGTTCCAAGTGACCTTCTGTGAGACGGACCATCCGGTCTACTGCCTGGCGATGCGCTTCACGAATGGCGAGCGGACAGCGGTCTTCACAGCCGACACGGCATGGAAAGACGAACTCGTGCCGTTTGCTGAATCAGCTGACCTGCTCGTCGCAGAATCGAATTTATACGAGGAATACCTTGGCATCATCCAAGGCCATATGAGCGGCAGCCAGGCGGGGAAACTCGCTTCAGAAGCTTCGGCCAAACAGCTGCTGCTGACCCATCTGCCGCAGTACGGGGAATTATCCGAAATCCTTGCGGAAGCAAAGAAAACCTATAGCGGCGATGTAGCGTTCGCTGAAATCGGCAAAAGCTATCAATTATAGGGGGAGCAGATAGTTTGAATTTGAAGGAATTTCCTCCTATCCTTATATCATCCGAATTGGATGAAAGGAAGTTGACATATGACACAACAAACAAAAGAGCTTGCGCTTTCCATTCTGGACTTGGTTCCAGTGCGCCAAGGCTATCCGATGCAGCAAGCATTCGAAGATATGACAAACCTCGCACGCCATGCCGAGCAGTTCGGCTATAAACGGTTCTGGCTGTCCGAGCATCACAATACACCGACACTCGCGAGCTCCGCGACGTCGATTCTCATTTCCAAAGTGCTCGAAGCGACCGAGACGATCGAAGTCGGCTCCGGCGGCATCATGCTGCCAAACCATACGCCGCTCGTCGTCGCTGAACAATTCGGCACGCTTGAGACGATGCACCCCGGACGCGTGAATCTCGGTCTCGGGCGCGCGCCGGGAACGGATATGCAAACCGCCCGCGCACTTCGCCGGACGACACAGGAAACCGCGTTCCAATTTCCTGAAGATGTCGAAGAATTGCAGCGCTATTTGGGGCCGCTTGAGGCGCAGGAATCGGTGAAAGCCTATCCGGGCGTAGAGACGGAAGTGCCGTTATTCATTCTCGGCTCGAGTACATCGAGTGCCGTGCTCGCGGCGAAGCTTGGCTTGCCGTATGCTTTTGCAGCACATTTCGCGCCTCAACAACTTGAGTCGGCAGTCGCCATCTACCGCAGCCGCTTCGAGCCTTCCGATACATTGGCAGAGCCATACGTCATCGCTTGCGTTAATGTGGTTGGAGCCGATAGCGCGCAAGAAGCGGAACAGCTTTCAACATCGAGCGACCAGTTTTACTTGAACGTCGTCCGCGGCACGAAGAATCCATTGATGCCGCCTGTCGATACAATGGAGGGCCGCTGGAGCTATGCTGAAGAAGCGATGGTCAAATCGATGGCTCGCTATACATTCAAAGGGAATGTAGAGCAATTGGGAGAACAAATTGGCCGTTTTGCAGCTTCGCTGCCTATCGATGAATTGATGGCTGTTTCTTATATTTATGACCAGGACAAGCGGGTGCGCTCTTACGAAATCCTGAAAGAAGCGGTATCGAATGCTGTTCGATTGCCATGAAATGTTCACCTGACCGGCGGCAACAGCCGCTCGACTTCATGTATAATACTAGGGAAACTTGAAGTTTAAAGGTGGTAGTAATTTATGGACTTTCTCTATTTTCCTGAAGATAAATCAGAATATATTCCGGGAATCATCTCGGTCGTCATTATTTTCATCCTATCGATCCTGATCGTGCGTCTTTTGACGAAAGCGTCGCGGAAGCAAGTCAAAAAATTGAACGAGCAAGGATACCCGGTTATTTACGACCGTGGTGAGACACGGGAAGATTCTGATGAGCAAGCACCAGCAGAACGGCAAGCAAATCCGAATACACCGGAAGAGCCGAAAGACACAAACGGCCCGCCGACCAAAAAGCCCTGACGTTTCAGGGCTTTTTCTAGTTAGTGGAACGTGTATACTGGAACAATACTTTAAATGAAAAGAGTTGCCTCATGACAAAAAATTTAGCGGGCGGCTTTCAATGGGCGATTTTCCTTATCGCTTCATCCATTGCAGCCCCCATCGCCATCGCAAACATCTTCGGCATGGACACTGCCGATACCGCGCTGTTCTTGCAGCGCACCATTTTCGTCCTCGGTATCGCTTGCCTGATCCAAGCCTTTATCGGCCACCGTTTACCGATCAATGAAGGGCCGGCTGGCTTATGGTGGGGCGTGTTTATCGTCTACGCCGGACTTGTCGGCGTTTTGTATTCAACTGCCGAGGAATCATTGCAAGTGCTGCAAAGCGGCTTGTTTTATAGCGGTATATTATTCATTGTTTTCGCAGTGACGGGAGTGGTCGATAAGCTGAAACGGTTCTTCACTCCGACGATCACCTTTGTCTATTTGCTGCTGCTCGTGCTGCAGATCAGCGAATCGATCATGAAAGGCCTGTTCGGCATTGCGTCAGAAGGGGATTTATTGGATGTATGGGTGCTGCTGGCAGCGGTCGCTGTCATTTTAATCACTTTCTATTTCATGTTCCACCGTTCAGCGTTCATCAGCCGCTATTCAGTACTTCTATCCATCGCTTTTGGCTGGCTGTTGTTTTGGGCTATCGGCAAAGCGCCAAGTATTCCAAAGACTGATGGGGCATGGGTAACATTCCCTGATATGCTGGTCTTTGGCCCGCTCGTCTTTGACGGGGGGATGCTGGTAACGACCTTGTTCCTGACCGTCTTGCTGATCGCCAACATGATGGCTTCGGTCCACGTGATGGAAAGCTTGCTGAAAAATGCCTTTTCTATCCAGTCAGAAGACCGCATGAAACAAGCTTCTTTTGCATCCGGCTTGAACCATCTGCTTGCAGGGCTGTTTTCTTCTGTCGGCCCTGTGCCGATTTCCGGTGCAGCTGGGTTCGTCAGCGCGACAAGGACTCCGGGACTGCGTCCGTTTATCGTCGGCGGGGTCATCGTCGCGGGAATCAGTTTGTTTCCGCAATTGATGGCCGTGCTCGCTGCCTTGCCGGCCCCGGTCGCCTATGCCGTCATCTTTGCGATTTTCTCCAAAATGGTGGAAATGGCTTTCAACGCGCTTGAAGCGGAAGAAAATAGCAAAAGAGCCTACAAAGTAGCGGCTTTCGGCCTCATGACAGGTGTTGGTTTGATGTTCATCCCGACGGAAAGCATGGCAGCATTGCCGTCAGCTGTCGCTGCTATTTTATCAAATGGCTTGATAACAGGGACCATCATTGCCATCATTATTGAACAAGTGATGATGCGATTCGTACGTGTAAAATAAAAACAGGCGGCATAAAGGATCTCCCTTTATGCCGCCTGTTTTGTATTAATTTTGCTGTTCGATTTCTTCGGTCAAGCGTTCGAGTTCGTCGATCAATTCGCCGATATAGGCAATCGTGTCACGAAGCGGCTGCTCGGTCGTAATGTCGACGCCGGCCATCTTGGACAATTCGACAGGGGTTTTCGTTCCGCCTGCGTTCAATACGTCGATCCATTCATCGACGGCTGGCTGGCCTTCCGACAAGATGCGCTTCGACACTTGCGTGGAGATGGTCAGCCCGGCGCTGTAAGTGTATGGGTAAAGGCCCATATAATAATGCGGCTGGCGCATCCACGTCAATTCCGCACCTTCTGTGACTTCGACATCGTCTCCCCAGAATTCTTCGAGTACGCCGCGTTTCAGTGCATTAAGTACACCCGCGTTGACGTTTTCTCCGGCATCTATCTTTTTATACACTTCGCGCTGGTAGGCCGCTTCGAGCAAATGGGTGACGAAGTTATGGTAATAGGTTCTGGCCACAATCGATGAAATGACCCAACGCTTGAATTTCGGGTCTTCGGAATTCTTCAGCAAATGATTCGCCATCAGCATTTCATTCATCGTCGATGGCGCTTCGATAAAGTACAGTGAAGGGCGCGCGTTGAATAGGTTTTGTTCGCGGTTCGCGTGATAGAAATGACCTGCGTGACCGAGTTCATGCGCTAGTACGAATACTTCGTTCATGCGGCCGGTCCAGGAGATCAGGATATACGGATGGTCGCCGTAAGGGCTCGCACAGAATGCGCCTGTCGACTTGCCTTTGTTCTGCGCAAAATCGATCCAGCGTTCATCGTACGACCGTTCCACCATATGCAAATAATCCGTTCCCATAATGCCGAGCGCATCATTGATATACTGTTTCGATTCCTCGACCGTAATTTCCGGGTCGTATTCCGGATCTAGGGAAATCTTCAAATCGGCAAAGGTCATTTTGTCCAACCCGTGCGCTTTTTGCAGCAGGCGTGCGTATTTGCGCATATGCGGCGCCAATTCCGTTTGGATCAAATCGATTTGTCTGTCATAAAGCGTGCGGTCGACTTCCTGGTTGAATAGCAGGTACTCGAAAATATCCTCATAACCGCGCAAATCGGCAGTCGTTTTTTCGGTCTGTAATTGCATATCATAAGTTTTGGCCGTCGTGTGCTGGTAATCGCGCAGCTTATCGGAAAACGCCTTGAATGCGGCGCGGCGCAGCTCGGTATCGGTTTCCGCTTCCCAGTCACCTTCGAACGACACATAGCTGAGCGGATGGGATTTGCCGCCTGCTTCAAAATCCGGGAAATCCATATCAACCATTTTCGTCGTATTGTACAGCTCATAAGGCGCTTGGAAAACGGAAGCGTAAGAAGCTAAAGCTTTCTCGGCGGCTGGATGCAATTGATGCATTTTTTTGCGCAGCAATTTCTTCAAATAGCCTTCAAACTCCTTGGATTCTGACATCGCCTGTTTTAGCGTGTCTTCCGACAATTCCAATAGCTCACTTGTTACAAAAGCGAGTCGGCTGCCAATCTTTGCGGAGAATGCGCTGTATTTCCCGGCGCGCATCTGGGCTTTCGTATCGGTTTGGTCTGTACTGTAGGACAGGCTCGCATAAGTGCCCGGGGCGACCAGTTTTTCGGCAATCGCGAGATAGTCTTTAAGTGCTTCTAAAGCCGATTCGGCATCGGTGATCTGGCCTTGGAACTTCTCGGCATAGGCTGCTGTCTCCTGGTCAATCTCCTCCAAAGCGGCATCGAATGCTTCGGGACTTGCCATCAAGCTCTCTAAATTCCATGTTTCTTCTATAGATATTTCTGAACGTGGCGGTAAACTTTTAACCAATGATTTTCTCTCCCTTGTATTCCGGATGTCGAACTAATTCTAAGTATAATGTCCAAATCACTAAAAGTAAAAAAGTTTTAAAATTAATAAGAAAATTACGAAAAATAGGTTTAAACCATAAATGACGCGGGTATTCAGTTAGTACAAGGCGGAATGACCGTCAGAAGACACGAGCGGTTTTTACCGGAATCGCCTTCTGATGAGAATATGCACAGCCTTGGCGGAAAATTTGCTTTACTGGCGATATAGCTCTTGTCGGGAACCAGATGAAAATGGTTCAGCCTAAGAAGTTTCAACAGTAACAGGTAGGTTTTTTGTGTAAGTGCAACTGAACGCCTGGCTGCAAAGTCTATTGATCACTGAGAGGTATATGTGAGAAATCCAAAGACGGCCAGCGCCATTAAACTGCATAGGCGGGAGTTTTTCATCGCCAACATGTACGTTTGTAGAAGAATTGAATAGAATTTTCCGCGTGCGAAAATCCTCCACGGACGAATCGGAGGATAAGGTAAGGAAGAGCATGATCCGAGTTTATCGGGTCATGCTTTTTCTATGCCTTCTGGCAGGCATCTTTCGGGATGATGTGGAATAGAGCATAGGATAACTTTTGCCAAAGGAGTGGACGAGATTGAGTGAAATGGTAGAACATGCAATCCAAGACGAGTATGGACAAGATTTTGCCTGGTGCTACGGATGCGGCCGCCTGAATGAAAACGGGCTTCAACTCCGGACAGGATGGGACGGCGAAGAAACCGTGACTTTCTATGAACCGCGGAAAGAACATACGGCGATACCGGGCTTTGTCTACGGGGGATTATTGGCATCGCTTGTGGATTGCCATGGAACGGGTTCGGCGTCGCTCGCCCTTCACCGCAAAAACGGCTATGAGCCTGGCAGCGGGGAAGAACCGCCGCGCTTTGTGACAGCGTCTTTGCACGTCGATTACCTGAAGCCGACGCCGCAAGGCAAGACTTTGAAAGCAGTAGGGACAGTTGAAGAGATCCACCCAAAAAAATTCAAAATAAACGTAGAAGTGTTTGCGGAAGGAGTAAAAGTCGCAAACGGAGAAGTGGTTGCTGTGTTAATGCCATCGACTTTCACTTCTTGAAACGAGCGCCGGAGGCATCCGGCGTTTTTTTGCGTTTTATTCTTTAAAGTCTATAAGACTTGTAGGGATTAAAAGGATGCTGTATGCTCAAGGTATTCAAAGCTCTATTTCTGAGGAGGAACCCGAATGACGGAGAAAGTATATGTAATTCATGAAAACGAGGAATGGACGGTCCATTTATTCCGGCGCTTGGATGAACTCGGGGTGCCCTATGAAGATTGGTTTACCGACGCAGGGTCGGTCGATTTAACGACTGACCCGCCGCAAGGGGTTTTCTATAACCGCATGAGCGCTTCTTCGCATACGAGAGGGCATCGCTTTGCGCCTGAAATGGCTGAAGCGAAAATTGCCTGGCTTGAGCGCCACAACCGCCGCGTCGTCAATGGCAGCCGTGCACTCAGGCTTGAAGTGAGCAAAGTGAACCAATACATGGCGCTTGACGCAGCCGGCATCCAGACGCCGAAAACGGTGGCGGTGAGCGGCAAGGAACAGCTTCTCGAAGCGGCATCTGCTTTTGAGGGAGAATCGTTTATCACTAAGCACAACCGTGCCGGAAAAGGGCTCGGCGTCCGGTTGTTCCATTCATTAGAAGCGCTGGAGGAATATGTGGGCGGTGATGAATTCGACGAATCCGTCGATGGCATCACCTTATTGCAGCAATACATCCAATCACCTGAGCCGTTTATCACGCGTTGTGAATTCGTCGGCGGCAAATTCCTCTACGCAGTGCGCGTGGATACATCGGAAGGCTTCGAATTATGCCCAGCCGATGCCTGCCGTCTTGAAGACATCTCTTGCCCAGCAGACGGCGCATTGGAAACACGCCCGAAATTCCAGGTCATCGAAGGCTTTGATGATCCAATTATCGCCAAGTACGAACGTTTCCTTAAAGAAAACGGCATTGAAGTGGCGGGCATCGAATTTATCCAGAATGCTGGGGGCGAGCTATTTACTTACGATGTCAACACCAACACAAATTACAATGCCGATGCAGAAGCCGAAAGCGGCACCTATGGCATGCTGGAACTGGCGAAGTATCTAGAGAGTCAGCGGCAAACCGTCCCGGCTTTCGCAAAGTAAAGAAAGAACATAAGAAAGAACGGCCCGAGCAGTGCAGACCGGGCCGTTCTTTTTTTCGTGCCGTTGGCTGGACGTTTACCTCTCGCCATTCAAGGGAACGGTTGAAAAAAGGGATTTGTTTGTGGAAGGGAGTGAAATCGCGATGGATAAGGAAACTAAGGAAGTGGAAGAACGGACGCCTTCGGAACCTGAAGATGTGGCCGATGTGGACAGCAAAGAATTGAAAACGGCGTCAAAATTCGATGGCATTTATAGCCGCGTCTCCTCGAACCGTATCGAAAATCTGCGCACGACCCATATCGAAAACAAGGCGAAGGAATTAGCGCGCAAAGGACGCCGCTAAGCTACTCTTCACGCGGTAATTTTTCCATGGCATTTGCGACTTCAAACGCCAAATCATCATTACCGAATGATTGGAGAACTTCGAGCAAGACATCGCCGCCGATGTCGTATTCGAAAGCTTCGGTTTCTTCCATTGCGGTTTTCAGCAGCTGGTTCTCAGCTTGTGCCGGATATGCCGCTGTATAAAGTGCAAGCGGGTCGACTTTATGGTTGACGCACCATTGCACAAATACACGGACCATCGTTTCTTCGTCTTGCTGGTATTTCTTGATGATAAAATCTTCACGGCTTTCGTATTCCATGCAGATCACTCCTTTTACAGAATCTTGGGATGTTTTCACAATAGCAGATAAATCATTCGGTTGCATGGACTTCCTGCATTGTTTGCTCTAAAATGGTCCATAGCACTGATAGTATCGGAGGGGAAAGAATGAAATTACTTCAAGTACGAAAAGGACAATTCGTTTATTACAAAAACGAATTGCACAAAGTCTATTCCGTCAAGCCGCTCGCTAAAAAATCGGTTTTGATGTTCCGTGTCAAAGACATGGAGCAAGTGGCGAGCCGCGCTGACGAAGTATCGCTCTATAAGCCGAAACATATGGATTCATTCATGTTCTTCGGCGAGCGCTACACATTGCGCGAAGACGTACCGGCAGAAGAAGGCGGCTACATTTTGATCGCCAAGCCGGACCCGGATTATATGGACCATTATTCCTTGAACGAGTTCGAGAAAATCGAATCGGTTGAAGGCAAGAATGTCATTACGACAAGACAAAACACGGTCAAGTCGAGAGAATTCTTCGTGATGGTTCCGGGAGAAGAGCAAGGCAGCAACGATATTGCGTACTTCGACAAAGCAAAAGTGTCGGCAGAACAGCAGCAGCATGATGCCCAGCTTGCAGACGATCTGCGCGACAGAAGCTCGATCCGCCCGTCAATCGGCGATGTCTATTTGAACCTTGATAACACAGGGACGGCTATGGTTGTCGCTATCATGGGCGAAGAAGTGACGCTTGGCACAGGCGATAAGCTGACGTTCCACGACTTGCACAAAGCGGACAACTGGAGCTACCTCTACAACGTAGCGGACGGCGATTTCCGTTAATTTCCTGTATTGAAAAAAAGGCAAGGCGGACTCATTCGAGTCGCCTTGCCTTTTGGCTACAATCTGAAAGGCAGCAAATAGCTGCCTTTTTTTGTTGTCGAGAAAAATTTAAAACCGGTGCTTTCCAAAGCTTCGCCTCGTTCATTCATTGACCGCTTTTGTTGATTCTTCGATTCACTACTTCACTAATTCTTTATTTCACCAGGACATCCTGGAATTCCTTAGTGTCGTCAATTACTTTTTTAGCGTATGGGCATTGCGGGTCTATTGACTTGCCTTCGTTTCTTGCGTGCTCGACCATCTTACCGACCAGTTCCTTGCCCATGCCTTGCCCGCTAAGCTGTGGTGCCACTTCGGTATGGTCAACTGTTAGCACATCGCCGTTTTCGACGTAGCTGACAAAGCCCACTTCCTCAGAACCGTCGAACATGGCGATGCGGTTGTCTTGATGTTGAAAATCCATTTAATTTTCCTCCTTTTTAAAAAAGCATTCTACTTAAATGGTATTCCCGTTCTTTTCAATAATATGCATAGCGGGTATGGAAGAAAAAAGGAGGGATGGCATGGAGGCCAACCAGAAAGAACACCAGGCAGTCGAACAGATCGAAGAAATCTTCGGTGAGCATAAAAGCTATCGGCGTGCGCATGCCAGAGGCGCAGGATACAAAGGGCTATTCCAAGGCAGCGGAGATGCCACCGACTTGACCGATGCTGCGCATTTTCAAAACGCAAAGGTGCCGGTACTTGTGCGCTTTTCCCATTTCTCGCCAGATCCCACTTGGGCGGATGCCATGTCGCCGGTCAAAGGCATGGCAGTCCAATTCAAGATCGGGCCGGAAGAGGTGACGAATATCGTATCAGTGACTTCACCGGTATTTTTTACCCGTTCGCCTGAACGTTTCGTGGAGATGCTTGAAGTATCACGGTCTTTTCAAAAGGGCCGCCCGAAATTGGGGGAGCTGGCAGAATTGCTGACGGATTTTCCTGAGGTGAGGGCGATGTTCTCGAGCATGAAAAAAATGACGGTGCCGGAAAGTTTCGCAACGGGCATCTATCATTCCATCCACGCTTTCTATTTTGAGAAGCAAGGCAAGAGACAGGCAGTCAAATACGTATTCGAGCCAGATGCTGGGGAAGACAAGCGTTCCTTAAAGGATATGAAAGATTTGCCTTTCGGCTATTACGAACGGGAATTGGCTGAGCGAACCGCACGCAGCCCCGTGTCTTTCAAGCTGTATGCCATCATCGGTGAAACAGGCGACCCGACGGACGATCCGACGCGCGATTGGCCGAAAGATCGTGAACGAATCTTTCTTGGAAACTTGGTAATCGAAGCGCCAGAAGAAGAAGCCGAACAAGCGCTGTACGATCCGACTGTAATGACCGCAGGCCTCAGTTGTTCGGATGATCCGATTCTCCAGTTCCGCCGGGGTGCATACCGGTATTCCTATGACAAACGCATAGCTGAAAATGAATGAGCGAAGCGCCAGCCATGCGAAAAGCTCCTGGAAATTCGCTTTCCTAAATGAAAAGACAGCCCGCTAAATTACAGTGGGCTGTCTTTTTCAATAGAGATTGCCTTGTTTATGCAATACAGTCGATAGGCGCTGCACGGCATGGATAAAGCAATTTTCACGAAGTGGATATGGGTCTCCAAAGTATTGGGGAAGGATGGTATCCATTGTTTCCTGCATTTTTTCCAGTAACAGGCGAAATACTTCCGATTCTTCGTGATATTGTGTTTCGCGGCCTTGCAGCCATTCAAGGTAAGAGACAATGACGCCGCCAGCATTGGCTAAGATATCCGGGATGATGATAACCCCTTGATTGTCCAAATACTCATCAGCAACGCGCGTCGTCGGTGCGTTTGCGCCTTCTACGATGATCTTGGCTTGGATGCTTTCCATATTATCTTGGTGGATTTGGTCTTCAAGTGCCGCCAAAAAGAGTACATCGACGGGCAGAGTCAATAATTCATCGCGTCCCCGGATTTCTGCTTTGATGCCGGATTTGCCAAGTTCTGCGGCATCTTTCGGCAAATCTCCCCGATTGCCGGAAGTGAAAGCGATCAAACTTGGGATATCGAGGCCGTCTTCATTATAAAGGGTGACATTGCGGTCGCTGACGGCGGTTATTTGGTTATTCAGGGCCCGGCATTGATAGGCTTCGAGTGCAGCGACAGATCCGACGTTCCCGAATCCTTGGACCGCCATCTTCAAAGGGCGTTCCGCATGCTCCAAAGCTGTCTGTGCGAAAATATTACCTGAATTTTCCAGGTGTTCTTTGTGTGCCAGCACGTAATCATGGATTAAATAGCGGAAAGTGAAATAAACGCCTTTTCCGGTCGCTTCCCGGCGCCCGAGAGAACCGCCGTTAACGACGCTTTTGCCAGTAAAACTCCCGAGATAAGGCTTGCCGTGGTGGATTTTTTTATACTCTGCCATCATCCAGTCCATTTCACGTTCGCCAGACCCCATATCGGGTGCTGGGATATCTTTGTCCGGCCCGATGACATCAGCGAAATAGCGCACATATTTGCGCGACACGATATTCAATTCCTTTTCGCTGTAATTTCGTGGATTGATGACAATGCCGCCTTTGCCGCCGCCAAATGGAACTTGGTGAAGGGCATTTTTCAAGGTCATCAAAAAGGCCAGATTGACGACTTCTTCTTCATTGACCCCCTCGTAAAAACGGATGCCTCCTTTATAGGGACCTAAGCTATCGTTATGCTGCACCCGGTAAGCGGGGATTCGTTCGATCGTACCGTCTTCCCGAGGAACGCGCAAAAATGATTTGTGGATATTATTCGGTGTGGAGATAATGGCGCTTAAAGAGTTGAACGCTTGTTTACGGACGCCGTCAGTTAAATCAGGAAGGAATTCCTTTTTTTCATATAAGGCATCGAGTGAATCCTGAATGATTTTCTTCGTTTCTTCTTCCACTGCAAGCACCTCCAAAAGTCATTACCTTCCTATACCCTTTCGCTGCGTCCATAAGCTATAGAAAACCCGCCGTTCGGTAACGGCGGGCGGGAAATTATTTCTTGCGCTGCATCAATTGAAGTTCTGCATTTAAGGCTTTAAACAACGCAATAACCATTAAAATCATGATGAATGAAAATGGCAAAGCCGCGATAATAATGGTGTTTTGCACAGCAGTCAATCCACCGACCGAAAGCAGGATTGCGGCGACGAGCGACTGGGCGATGCCCCAAAGAATCTTGATTTGGTTGCTCGGGAGCAAGGAGCCGTTTGTTGACTGCATGCCGAGCACGAAAGTCGCAGAATCTGCAGACGTGATGAAGAATGTGCTGACGAGCAAAATGGCAAGAATCGACATGATCATGCCAAGCGGTAAATGGCTGAATGCCGCAAACAAAGTTTGCTCTGTGGAAAAGGCCGTCAAATCAATGCCGCTTTTTTGCATATCGATAGCAGTCGTTCCGAAAGTCCCGAACCAAAATGACCCAAAGATTGTTGGTGCTAAAACAACACCGATCAAAAACTCACGGATCGTCCGGCCTTTTGAAACACGGGCGATGAACATGCTGACAAACGGCGCCCAAGCAATCCACCATGCCCAATAGAAGATGGTCCAGCTATCCAACCAGCTGCGATTTTCAGTATTAAGAGGAGCGGATTGGAAGCTTAATCCAATGAGATTTTGAATATAAGCCCCGAAAGTTTCGGTATAGATATTCAAAATTAAGATGGTCGGCCCGAGAACAAGAACGAGTGCAAGGAGCGTGATCGCCAGCACCATGTTCGTATTGGAAAGGTACTTGATGCCTTTATTAAGGCCGGACCAAGCCGACATGATAAACAGCAATGTCACTACGGCGATGATGACGATCTGCACCCATTCTTCTTGAGGGGCGCCGAAAAGATAGGCAATCCCGCCATTGATTTGAGCAGCGCCAAATCCGAGCGAAGTAGCTACGCCAAATACGGTAGCGAATACAGCCAAAACGTCGACCAATGTGCCGAGCGGGCCGTTCATTCGATCACCGAATAAAGGTTTTAGTGTAGATGAGATGAGGGCAGGTTCTCCTTTGCGGAATTGGAAGAAAGCCAAGGACAAGGCGACCATTCCATACATTGTCCAAATGTGGATGCCCCAATGATAATAAGTACGTTGCAGGGCTTCTTTAAACGCTTCGTCCGACCCTATTTCAGCAGTGGCCGGTTGAATTGCAAAATGCGATAGTGGCTCAGCTGCCCCATAGAAGACCAGGCCGATTCCCATGCCTGCTGAAAATAGCATAGAGACCCAAGTGAAAGTAGAAAACTCCGGACGGTCCGAATCGCGGCCGAGCCTGATTTTGCCGTAAGGGCTGAAAATAATCACAATGACGAGAATCAGGAGGATTGCCATGATTGTAAGGTAATACCAGCCGAAAGCAGTATTAATATAGTTGCGAATGGTTACAGTGCCTTGCTCAAATAATTCCGGAGCGATGACCCCGAAACCGACAGTCAAAATGACGAGTGCGAATGCGATATAAAAAACTTTAGTTGCTTTGTTCATGTTTCCTCCTATGATGTTTTTTTAACATAACTATTAAAGGTATAGGATTGTGGAGGAATAGTCAAATGCTTAGGTGATATTAAAAAAAGCCGTATCTTTATATAGCAATTGGGCAAATTTGGTTATTAGGCAGCCGATTTTTCGGCGTGTAAATTTCATTTCGTGTAAGTTTCATTTATAGAGAGAAATAAAAAAAGCCCCGCACATTCCACGCGGGGCATTGACTTACCAGCCATTCCATTCGTTTTGCTGTTCCTCTTCCGCGACGATGCGCAGATCGTCGGCGGTAATGATAAGGATGTCGTATTCATTCTTGTCGGCATAACGTTCGGCTTCTTGTTTGATGAACTTTGGTGAGCCTTCCGTTTCCTCGTCGTAAATCAGCAGGATGCCGTCGGAATTTCGGAGGAAGAACTTGTTTTTCTCGACAAACTGCCACGGCGCTTCGTAAGGCTTATTCGTCAAGCTGCGGTGAAAATCGGCTTGAGATAGAAGGAATTCATATTTTTCCTGTTTGGCTTCGTTCCAATTTTTCTCCTGGTCCTCGAAAGGCGTGAGAATGGCGAAATGCAGCTGCGGAAATTCCTCCTGCAACTCGATCACCACTTCAGCAGCCCAAGTTTCGACACCGAGCTGGCCGCTCAGGATCACCCATTCGAGCCCTTCGTCGATTAATGTGCGCAGGCGGTTTTCGAGCGCTTTCTTGATAAAGCGAACGCCTTCGTGCTTGTCGTCGAATATGCCGAGCTCATGTGGTTTATAGCCGGTGATGACTAAGCGTTTAAGCATATCGTCTCCTCCTTTATGCAATTCAGTGTTATCAGTTTAACGCATTTTCTTTCATTATGGAGAATGCACGGCTTGTTTGCATCAACAGTCTTTCGGTAACTGAATATTCACTCTTATGTTAAGCTAGACGAAAAAAGGAGTGAGGCCAGTGGTCAATATTGAAGACGTGGAGCAAGCAAGAAGCCGCATTCAAGACATCATCCATAAAACGCCGATTGTGCATTCGCAGTCGCTCCAGGAAAAATGGGGGCGCCGAGTGTTCTTCAAGGCGGAGCATTTGCAGAAGACGGGATCGTTCAAGATTCGTGGAGCTGCGAACGCTGTGACCAATGCTGTGTCGGATGGGGCGACACTCGTAACGGCCGCTTCTTCGGGAAATCACGGCCAAGCAGTCGCTTATGTGGCCAATGAGCTCGGCATCTCCTCTGTCATCGTCGTGCCGACGGATGCAAGCCCGGCAAAAGTCGCAGCAATCAAAGCGTATGGCGGGCAGGTGGAATATTGCGGCACGACTTCAGCGGAGCGGATTCCGCATGCCAAGTTGCTCGCGCACCAAATGAACGGCGTCTACATTCCTCCGTATGACCATCGCGACATTATCGCCGGACAAGGAACAACTGGCTTGGAGATGGTCGAGCAAATGCCGGATGCTGACGTCATCGTTGTGCCTGTCGGGGGCGGCGGATTGATTTCAGGGATCTTAACGGCTGTGAAAGCACGGCGTCCGGATGTATTGGTGATTGGCGCAGAGCCGGCGCTTGCGAATGACACGGCCTTATCTTTGGAGCGGGGGGAGATTACAGCGATCGGCCCGACCGAAACGATTGCCGACGGCTTGCGGACGTCGCAGCCGGGAGACCTGACGTTCCCGATTGTGAGCGAGCTGCTCGACGGGCTGGTGTTGGTAAAGGAACAGGAAATCATCGAAGCGATGCGCGATATCGCTGTACGCACCAAGCAATTGGTGGAGCCTTCAGGTGCAGTTGCGGCAGCTGCTGTCATGTCGGGCAAAGCAGGCACATCCGATCAAACCATCATCGCGGTGATTTCGGGAGGCAATGTCGACCTGCCGCGTTTCGCCGGCTTGCTGAACGCTGCTGAAACCGAATGAATCAAATTGCCTTGAGCCGAGTCCTGATCGTGATGGGGCTCGGCTTTTTGGCGTGGGAAGGCGATTGCATATTAGCGATGAAAACGGTAACATAAAGTTTAAGTATTCTGAACATACCGACTAGTCGGTATTTACAATGAAGGGGGAAACAATATGCCAGTAATGGATTTATTCGATCTAACAGGTAAGACAGCAATCGTGACGGGAGGCGGCCGAGGCCTTGGCGCACAAATTGCCGAAGGTTTCGCGGAAGCCGGCGCCAATGTGGTGCTATGTTCGCGCAAAGTGGAAGCATGCGAGGAGGTCGCCAAGCAACTCGAAGCGAAGGGTGTGAAAACTTTGGCGCTCGCTTGCGACGTCACCAATCCACAAGATGTCAAAAATGTCGTCGAGAAGACCGTCGAGGCGTTCGGAACGATTGATATTCTCGTAAACAATTCAGGGGCTTCCTGGGGAGCGCCGGTATCTGAGATGCCGCTTGAAGCATGGAATAAAGTGATGGCAGTCAATGTCACTGGGACGTTTCTCATGAGCCAGGCAGTTGGGGAAGTGATGATTCCGCAAAACAGCGGCAAAATTATCAACATCGCTTCAGTCGCCGGGCTCGGAGGGATTGACCCGCAGCTGATGGATGCGATCGGCTACAATACGAGCAAGGGCGCAGTGATCACGTTCACAAAAGACCTGGCCGCGAAATGGGGGCGCCATAATATCAAGGTCAACGCCATCGCGCCTGGTTTCTTCCCAACGAAAATGTCGAAAGACGTGATGAAGCATGGCGAGGAAGGCTTGTTGGCTAGAACACCGTTAAACCGTTTCGGGACAGATGAAGACTTGAAAGGCGCGGCTTTATTCCTGGCGGCGAAAGCATCGGATTATGTTACAGGCGATGTCGTGATGGTCGACGGTGGCATGCACGCCATGTAAGGAAACAAGCCGCTAAATGCAGTACATATTTGAACAAAAAAGGGGACGGAGAAGATGAAAGCTGAGGCAAATGTATACCGGGGCGCTGATTTCCTGATGAAAGCCGCGGGTCCGATCTTTACACCTGAACAGTTTACCGATGAACATAAAATGATTGCGAAAACAGCGAAGCAGTTTCTGGAGAAAGAAGTGCAGCCGCACAACGAGCGGCTGGAAGGGCAGGATTTCGAACTCGTCCAGGAGCTCTTTCACAAAGCGGGAGAACTAGGCCTTCTCGCGCACAGCATTCCGGAAGCTTACGGCGGGCTTGGCCTCGATAAAATCAGCAAAGGGCTGGTTGGCGAATCGCTCGGCCCGGCAGGCGGATATGGCGTGGCGCATTCCAACCATACGTGTATCGCGACGCTGCCGATCACGTATTTTGGAACGCCTGAACAGAAACAATATTATTTGCCGAAACTTGCAAGCGGCGAGTTTATCGGGGCGTATTGCCTGACAGAACCAGGAGCGGGTTCGGATGCCTTAGCTGCCCAAACGACCGCAGTGCTCAATGAACAAGGGTCGCATTATGTATTGAACGGCACCAAAATGTACATCACCAACGCCGCGTTTGCCGATACCTTCATTACCTATGCAAAAGTCGATGGCAAAGCGTTTACGGCATTTATCGTCGAAAAGAAACATCCTGGCTTATCGCTTGGGCCTGAAGAGAAGAAAATGGGCATCAAAGGGTCGTCGACGTGTCCAGTCATTTTTGAAGATTGTGAAGTGCCGGTGGAAAACGTGCTTGGCGAAGTCGGAAAAGGCCATCTTGTGGCATTGAACGTTCTGAATCTCGGGCGCTTTAATTTAGGATCGGCTTGTATGGGCGCTGCCAAATTCAGTTTATCGCTGGCGCTGGGCTACACGCAGGAGCGCAAGCAGTTTAATCGTGCCATTTCCGAGTTTTCGGCGACACAAGAAAAAGTGGCGGCGATGGCGATGCGCATATTCGCTTTGGAGTCGCTGCAATACCGGACCGCCGGCTATCTCGAAGAAGCGCTCGGCGAATTGTACGAATCGCAGGACCATGGATTGATCGCAAAGCGGATGATGGAATATGCCGCCGAATGCGCCATCTGCAAAGTATACGGCTCTGAGACCTTGGATTTTGTCGCGGATGAGAGCCTGCAGTTGTTCGGCGGCTACGGCTATATCCAGGAATACAAAATCGAGCAAGTGTACAGAGATTCACGCATCAACCGCATTTTCGAAGGCACGAATGAAGTGAACCGATTGCTCATTCCGGGCAATATGTTAAAAGCGGCCGCAAAAGGCGCATTTGACCTGGAAGCAGCAGCGACGCAAGCTGTTGAGGAAATGCAGACGCCGGAAGTTCCATATATCGGGACGCTTGCCCGTGAAACGGAAGCCGTACGGGCGATGCGGCGCGTCTTCCTCAGTATGCTCGGGCTTGCCGTAAAATCCTATGGGACTGGAATCGGCGAGCAGCAGGAGGTGCTGTTAAAACTTGCAGACATCGCAATTGCCTTGTATGCCGCTGAATCGGCGGTCGCGCGGGCGCAACAAGCGTTCGAGCAGGATGAGAAAAAAGCCCGGCATAAAGTGGAAATGACGCAAGTGTTCATCGATGATGCCTTGCTCGAAACCGAGATGACAGCGCGCCAAATAATCCAAGGCATGACAGAAGGAGAAGAGCTGGCGCGTTATACGGCGATGGCGACAGCAGAACTCAGTCGCCTGCAGCGCGGCGGGACGGTTATAGCTAAACGCCAATTGGCTCAAACGATTTATCAAGCAGGGCAGTATATCAGTTAAGGGGGAAAAGAGATGAAAGTGGTGAAATTCGAGGAATACGGCGGGCCGGAAGTGCTTCAGTATATTGATTCTGAGCAGCCGGAGCCGAAAGATCATGAAGTGCTCATTGAAGTGAAAGCAGCAGGCGTCAATTATGCCGATACGGCAAGACGTGAAGGGAAATATGTCGTGCCGACCGAATTGCCTTATATACCAGGCTCTGAAGTAGCGGGAGTGGTTGTCGAAACTGGAGCAGGTGTCACGCGCTTCAAATCGGGCGACCGCGTCGTCGCCTTGATCGAATCATCGGGCTACGCTGAATATGCGGCGATTCCGGAACAGGTCTTGACGCCGGTTCCGGAAGGCGTCAGTTTTGAAGAAGCAGTGGCATTGCCGCTTCAAGGCTTGAGCGCTTACCATATTTTGAAAACGATGGGCCGTTTGGAGCCTGGAGAAACGGTATTGATCCACGCTGCCGCAGGAGGCGTCGGGACGATTGCCGTGCAGCTTGCGAAACTTTTCGGTGCTGAAAAGATCATCGCTACGGCGAGCACGGAAGAAAAACTGTTCCATGCCGAGAAGATGGGCGCCACTCATTTGGTGAATTATAGCGAAGATGGCTGGGTAGGGCGTATCAAAGAAATCACTGAAGGAAAGGGCGTCGATTTGGCCCTTGAAATGGTTGGGGGCAGCGTCTTCAACGATACGCTGAAGACTTTGGCACCGTTCGGGCGATTGGTCATTTTCGGTGCGGCAAGCGGAGAGCAGGCGACATTTGCGCCGGGCCAATTGATGAAGCGCAATCAATCGGTCATCGGCTTTTTCCTGCCGCAGATTATGCGCAAGCCGGAATTATTCCAGAAAAGCTTTCAGGAACTGCTTGGATATATGGATAGCGGGCAATTGAAATTGACGATCGGCGGCACGTATCCGCTTGAACAAGCGGCTGATGTGCACGAATTGCTGCAAAGCCGCAAAACGATCGGCAAGCTGGTACTGAAACCATGAACGACGTCCGACAAGCCGAAACCCAAAAGCTCTTTAACGCACTTGGGTTGAAACTCGTGAAGCACCCCTTGCCGTTTAGGCTAAACCACGTCAATTGCTTCATGGCAAAAGGGGAGAAAGCCTGGACGATTATCGATACCGGATTGAACAATGACGTATCAAGAGAGTTGTGGAAGCAGGAAATCGGGAATGATAAGGTGGAGCAGATTCTGCTGACCCATTATCATCCGGATCATTTTGGCTATTCAGGCGGCTTGCAGCAAAAGACCGGCGCACGGCTGTCGATGAGCAAAATCGATGCGGATGCAGGTATGAAATCCTGGGATGATGCATTTTTGAATGCCTTGCCAGGCTATTACAAGGCAGCGGGCATCCCACAGGAAGCGGCTCAGGAAATGGCGGACAACACGAGAGCTTTCCAACCGCTTATTTCCCCGCTGCCGAAAGTAAATCATTATTTCGAAGAAAGAGAGAAAATCTGCATCGGCCGCTTTGAATACGAAGTGCTGTTCGTGCCAGGACATTCGGATGGCATGGTGTGT
Organism: Planococcus sp. MSAK28401; assembly: GCF_018283455.1. Taxonomy (NCBI): domain Bacteria; kingdom Bacillati; phylum Bacillota; class Bacilli; order Caryophanales; family Caryophanaceae; genus Planococcus; species Planococcus alpniumensis. Next base: position 352,394 of record NZ_JAAMTH010000001.1, read on the forward strand.
TTTTATCAACGCGAGCACAATGCGCTATTGGCGGCGGACCATATTTTGCCGCGTATCACGCCGAATATTTCCTATTGGTTTCACGGCGACCCGAATCCGCTTCTGACGTATATGCATTCTTTGGAGAAAATCCGTGAACTGGATGTGGAGTGGGTCATCCCATCCCATGGCGAAGCGTTCCAAGGGGCTAGCAAACGAATTGATGAATTGCTTGCCCATCACGAAGAACGCTTGGATGCGACTTGGCGGATGCTTGAACAGCCGCTAACGATTTTCGAAGTGCGCGAGCGTTTATTCGACCGGCCGTTGACGGTCCACGAAATGCGCTTTGCGGTCGGCGAAACTTTGGCCCATCTTGAGTATTTGCGCGCTGAGGGCGGATGCGAACGGGTGATGGAAGCGGAGCGCTGGATTTATAAACAAACTTAAAAAGGATGTGTCAGGATGAGAATGTTGATGGTAGGAGCAGGCGGCATCGGAGGTTATTTCGGTGCGCGTTTGTTGGAAAAAGGAGAAGACGTAACATTTCTGGTTAGGGAAGGACGCAAGAAAAAGATTGAAGAGGGTGGCTTGCGTGTCAACAGCCGGCACGGAGATCTGCATCTACAGCCGGCTCTTTTAACAAAAACGATGCAAGCCGAGCCGTTCGATATCATTCTTCTATCGACAAAAGCTTATCAGCTTGAACAAGCTATCGAAGACATCCGTCCGTTTGTTGGTGAAGAGACAATGATTTTGCCACTATTGAATGGCATCGCCCATGTTGAACAGCTCGTCTCTGCATTCGGGGAAGAGGCGGTGATCGGCGGCTTATGCTTTATCGAAACCACTATCGGTGAAGACGGATCGATTGTCCAGACGAGCCCGATCCATCAATTGGTTTACGGGGAACGGGGCGGTGAGCGGACAGCCCGCATCGACAAATTAAAATCGCATTTCGATGGAACAAAAGCGGAATTTGTTTTGAGTGATGACATCGATCAGGACATGTGGCATAAATATATGTTCATCACGGCGATGTCCGGCATTACCTCGCTTATGGAATCGCCCATCGGCCCGATTCGCAAGCTGCCGTCTGGCCAATCCGCCATTCAGTCGCTCCTCGAAGAACTTGAGGCGGTGATGATGGCAATCGACGCGCCGATCAAAAAAGGGATCGCCGCCATCCAGCTCGACAAAGTGAACAGCATGGACGACAGCATGAAATCATCGATGCAGCGTGATATGGAGAAAGGCCAAGGCATCGAAGTCGATCACCTGCAAGGGCATCTCATCGAAAAAGCACAGCAAGCCGATGTTCCGGTTCCGGTGCTTGAAACAGTTTATACGAAATTAAAATTATACGACGACAATAATAAACAGGAATAAAAAACAGAACATTTACAATATTTAATTAATACTCTATGATTGAAGGAGGTATGCAGAAATTTCAAAAAAATAAGAGGGAGTTGGGGAATGTGAATGCAATCGTTTTGGCTGCTGTGGGATTATTTATATTTGTTCTCGGATACCGTTTTTATTCCAAGTACATAGCAGAAAAGATTTTCAAGCTGGACCCGAATTACGTAACGCCGGCCCACCGTTATAAAGACGGGGTCGACTTTGTCCCGACCAATAAGTTCGTCTTATGGGGGCATCATTTTACATCTGTTGCAGGAGCTGCGCCGATTCTTGGACCAGCCATCGCTGTCTATTGGGGCTGGCTGCCAGCGGTCCTATGGGTCGTCTTCGGTACGGTATTCGCAGCCGGCGTCCATGACTTCGGAACACTGGCGCTTTCGGTGCGCAATAAAGGGCAATCTGTCGGGACGCTAGCCCACCGTTTGATCGGGCAGCGTGGAAAGATTTTGTTCTTGTTCATCATTTTGATCCTGGTTCTTATGGTCAACGCGGTATTCGCCTGGGTCATCGCGAACTTGTTCATCTCATATCCGGCTAGCGTCATTCCGGTATTTATCCAGATTCCACTCGCGGTTTGGATCGGTTATGCGGCTTATAAGAAAAACATGAAAATGCTCATCCCTTCTTTGATAGCGCTTGCAATCATGTACGGGACAGCTGTCATTTCCAGCCAAGTGGACTTTTTGCAAATCGACCTTGTCCGCTATATGGGCGGGGAAGAAGGTGCCGGCTTGTTCGGTCTTGGGGCCATTTCCAGTGCGTTCTTCATCTGGATTGTCGTGTTGATGATTTACGTCTACATTGCATCGACACTGCCGGTGTGGAAACTTCTCCAGCCGCGTGATTTCATCAACTCCCACCAATTGATCGTCGGCCTGGCAATTTTGTATCTGGGCCTATTGTTCACGAACCCTGAAATCACGGCTCCGGCAACCAATCCGGGAGCCGATGTTTCCTGGTTCCCATTGCTCTTCATCACCATTGCTTGTGGTGCGATTTCCGGTTTCCACGGACTCGTTTCTTCGGGTACTTCATCGAAGCAGCTGGATAAAGAAACCGATGCCCGCTTTGTCGGATACTTGGGAGCAGTCGGTGAAGGCGTGCTTGCCTTGATTTCGATTATCGCCGTCATCACGCTATTTCCAGACCGCGCGGCATTCAGTGCGTCTTATAGCAGCTTTGCAGATGCAAGCGGCGCCGGACTTGGAAACTTCATCGAAGGAGCGACAGTCCTTGCTTCCGGGTTGATGATTCCGGGATCGGTCGCTTCGACGATCGTATCGATCATCGTTGTTTCCTTCGCTGCCACAACGCTCGATACATCGGTGCGCCTCATGCGCTATATCATTTCTGAGCTCGGTGTTGAATACAAAGTGCCCCAGCTTGAGAAAAAGCATGTTGCGACGTCGATTGCGGTGCTTTCGAGTATGGCGTTGGTCATCTTGCCGGAAGGGCCGAACGGATTCGGTTCAGGCGGCTACTTGTTATGGCCATTGTTTGGGACATCCAACCAGCTATTGGCTGGAATCAGCTTGCTATTGATTTCGATTTGGCTGCGCAAGCTCGGCAGAAATTACATGATCACCATTATTCCGATGGTATTCTTGATGTTCATGACGCTATGGGCGATGTTCCAGCAAGTGTTCCTGCAATGGGCTTGGTACAACGAAGGATCGAATACATTGCTGTTCGTCTTCGGGGCCATCATTTTCGTCTTTACCTTATGGATTATCTTGACTGCTGCACAGGCGCTCATGAGTAAATCAAATCCTGGATTTTCAGACGAAGATTTGAAATAATGGCTTTACAGAAAGTTACAGTAAGCCTGCTGCCAATCAAACGTCCATTATTATAGTAGGAAATGCCAAGGGATCATATTCATGTGATCCCTTGTACTTTTTTCAGGAAGAGGTGCTGTGATGCCGATCGGCGATAAGCTGAAACAACTGATTAACTGGTATGAAGCTGTCCTGGAACACCCTCACCGAACGGAAATTGCCCGGGAACTCCGCAGCGAAGATGATTTATTCCTGTTGATGCTGTATTCGGAAATGCTCGGCATCCCGAATCCGGTCTATTACTACACGCTCGAGCTGTATCCGTACATGATCGAGGAATTTCACGACTGGCATTTGCGCATGGGCATGGAAAAATCCCCATTGTCTGGAATCCGCTGCTGCTGACTTTTAATGAAACGAGGGAACCCAATGGACGTGCTATCGAAGAGCATCATTTTTGTCGGAGGCAAAGGCGGTGTCGGTAAATCGACATCCGCTGCAGCCATCGCATGGCAATCCGCAAAAGCTGGACATAAGACTTTGCTGGTCTCCACAGACCCCGCACATAATGTCGGGGACATCTTCAACGAACAAATCGGCGGCCGTACAAAAGAAATCGCCGACAATTTATACGCGCTTGAAATAGATCCTGAAATCGAGACGGAAAATTACATCAAAGGCGTCAAAAACAATATTCGCGGAACGGTCCACACGAGCATGATGGAAGAAGTGAATCGCCAGCTCGATACGGCAAAAGCCTCTCCTGGTGCGGACGAAGCGGCGCTCTTTGATAAACTGATCCATATCATCCTCGAGGAGCGTCAGCATTTCGATAAGTTGGTATTTGATACGGCGCCGACAGGGCACACGATCCGGCTGCTATCGCTGCCGGAACTGATGGGCGTCTGGATTGAAGGCTTGCTCGACAAGCGCCGCAAGACCAACGAGAATTATACGGCGCTGTTGAATGATGGCGAGCCGAGAGAAGATCCGATCTATGACGTCTTGCGCGAGCGCCAGGAACGCTTTTCAAAAGCCCGGGATATCTTACTCGACGCCAAGCAAACCGGTTTTGTTTTCGTCTTGAACCCCGAGCGCCTGCCGATTTTGGAGACAAAAAAAGCATTGGAGCTCTTGGATAAATACCATCTACACGTGAAAACCCTAATCATCAATAAAGTGCTCCCGGAACAAGTGGAAGGCGCATTTTTCCAGGAACGTAAAAAGCACGAAACCAAGTATATGGATATGATCAAAGAAACATTTCCGAAACAGCAGCTATTGTATATTCCGCTGTTTTCGCAAGACATCATCAGCAAGCAACAGCTTGAACAATTCAGCCAACACTTTCAGGAGGGTGACGTAATTTGAAAGCATTCGTGATGGAAGCAGGACAATATAAACTAAAAGATATGCCGGAACCAACAGCGCAGCCAGGAGAAGTGGTCGTGAAAATCCGCGACGCAGGCGTTAACCGCCGAGATCTCGGCCTGTTGAAACGTTACGGGGATAACCCGGAAGCGTTGATCATCGGGTCAGACGGAGTGGGTATTGTCGAATCGCTCGGCGAAGGTGTGACGGCTGTTGAAGTGGGCGATGAAGTGGTCATCAATCCGGGTCTTCGCTGGGCACAAAACAGCGATGCGCCACCGGAAGGCTTCGATATTCTCGGTATGCCGGACCATGGGACATTCGCAGAGAAAATCGCCATTTCCGCAGAACAGCTGGAGAAAAAGCCAGCGCATTTGTCATGGGAAGAAGCAGGCGGGCTCGCCTTGCCTGCTTTGACTGGCTACCGCGCGTTGTTCACGAAAGGGCAATTGAAAAAAGGCGATACCTTGTTCATTCCAGGCGCTGGCAGCGGTGTCGCGACCTTTTTGATTCAATTTGCGAAAAACGCCGGTGCGACGGTAATCGTCACATCCAGAAGTGAAGACAAACTTGCCCAGGCGAAAGAAATCGGCGCGGATATCGCCATTCCGACCGATAGCGATTGGGTCAAGGAGCTCGAAGGCCAGACGATTGACCTTGTCATCGACAGCGTCGGCGGAGCTACCTTCAACCGTTCACTTGAGGTATTGAAAAAGGGCGGGCGCATCGTCATTTTCGGGGCGACCACCGCGGATAATGTCGATTTCAATTTGCGCAGCTTTTTCTATGGTCAATATCAATTATTCGGTTCAACGATGGGCAGCCGCGAAGAATTGCGCAACATGATCCAGCATATCGAAAAGCACGATACCCATCCTGTCGTCGACCGCGTCTTCGCATTAGAAAAAGCGCAAGAAGCATTTGATTATTTGGCGGAAGGCAAGCAGTTCGGTAAAGTAGTTTTGCGTGCTTCCGAATAAAAAATGAAACTTTTTTGATCATCAGCCGTATATAAGGATAAGAAAGCAAATTGACTGGAGGTCATTTTAATGGAGAAAACCGGGTTAAAAATACTCGTCCACGCCAGTGCGTTTTTCGCTCCGTTCCTTGTCCCGGTGATCGTCTTTTTCGTCGCTATGCTTGTGACGGACGACCAAGAACTGAAGAAATTATCGATTCAAGCCTTGCTGTTCCAATTGGTCATGGGAGCATTGCTCTTCGCCTCGACCTTGTTGACGGCCGTATTGATCGGATTCCCGCTCTTGCTATTGTTCGGCGCTATCGGAATCATCGTGCCGATTATGGCGATCATCAAAGCTTTGAAAAACGAGCCATACGATTACCCAATTGTCGGTGCATGGTACCAATAATGGAATAGAAGCAGCACCACAAAACCCGCCGAGAATTTTATCCGGCGGGTTTTTGTGTGGAATCAAGTATGTGAAGTGGTAGAGAGTATAATAAATTCCAATTGAGGCAGTTCTGGATGTCTAAATATTTTATTTGTAAGACTACGCTGCAGGGGCACGCTTGCCGGGGGGCGGGCGTCGAACCCTTGCGGCAAGCCGCATAGGTTTCGCCAGTCCCGCGCGGTCCCCCAGGCGTCGGCCCCTTCCGCTTCGTCTCTCGAATTAAAGTGGGAGAACGTTCTTCGCTCTATTTAACGTGAAGTGTGGAAATGCATCATATTCTGTGGCTTGCTTCAATCAGGTCAAAGAATGAAGTGTCGTGAGTTTCCATCTACTAAACAAAATAACAAGCTGTCTGATTGGAGCATTACATGACCAGACGCTGCGTCTCGGGAAGCGATTCCTCCACTAGTCGCTACCTAATATAGAAGCAGATACGATTAAACAATCTACAGACAATGAAATTTCTCAGCTGCCGGCGCCCGGGGTGAGCCGATGCAGTAAGAGAAAAGCTGCACCCAATAGTCGTATGAAACGGCTTGCTCAATTTACTTTCGCCAATTCATTACTGCCAAAGGCCAACCCAAAGCAAGGCAGCGAAAATTACCAAGAAGAAAAATAGAACAGGGGAACAACGCCGCTCGCAAACTCCAACTATCCTGCACACGCCCGATCCTGAAAGTGATTTCCCCACTAGCCGGCAACTGAATATAAAAGTAGATTCCTTTTAAACACCCTCATCTCAACGAAATCTCTAAGCCGCCGAGTGACACGGGTGAGCCGACGCAATGAGACAGGCGTTCTTCCTGGCTTATTGCGGGAGGCCAACCCAAAGCAAGGCGGCGAATACCAAAATGAAGTTCAATTCAATATTCAGCAATGTAGCTACAAGAAAACTTTCGCTATCAAGTCCAGCTGAGCGTGACCGCCAAGCATCTTTAACTTTCCATCATTCAAATTCACCAACAAAAAAAGTGCAACGGCCTGAGCCGCTGCACTTTTTGTTATTCGAAAATATAAGACAAAGCTTTGATCGCCTGGTCGCAGGTTTCGACGGTGGCGTTTGCTTTGAACTGACCCGGTAATTTGAGACATTAGAAAAAGCACTAGGCTGCCATTGTCCGATACTCAATCGGGGAATGGCAGTTTAATTTTTGGAACGGTCGGATGTAGTTGTAATAATACATGTAATCTTCTGTTTTTTGTTGTACAATGGCATTGGTTAGGTGCACCCTTTCTAGGGTGTAGAATTCTTCCGACTTTAGCGAGGAGTGGAAGGATTCGATGACGGCGTTATCAAAGCAGTTTCCTTTGCGGGACATGCTGGTGATAATGCCGTTTTCTTTTGTCGCCAGTTGGAATGCACGCGATGTGTACTGAGCCCCTTGGTCACTGTGCAGAATGATTCCGGCGGTGTTCCGTTTCCGGCAAGCAATCTCCAGGGTATCCAACACGAGCTGGGCATTCTGAGTGTCACTGACTTTGTAAGCAATCACTTCGTTGTTATACAAGTCCAGAATGGTCGACAAATAAAGCATGCTTTCCCCGAAGGGAAGATACGTAATATCCGTCACCCATTTTTGATTGGGGGCGTCCGCTTTGAAATTCTGTTCCAACAGGTTTGGCACCACCAAGTGCGTCTCACCGGTCATCTTCTTCGCTCGCTTGGGTTTCACCCGGCACTGGCTGTTGTATTTCTGCATGATGCGCTGCACCGTCTTCCGATTGACAAGGATGCCGGCATTTTTTAACAACCCTTTCACCGTCCGGTGACCTGCCCGAAATTTCAGCTGTTCACAGATTGCGATAATCTCTTTCTCCAATTCCGTTTTGCCGAATTTTTTCTGGCGCCACCGGTAATAAGTAGGGCGAGGGACGCCCATGCATTTACAGATCATCGTGATGGAATATTTCTCTTTGAACAATTCCACCAGTTTTAGGAAGAGGGGCGGTTCCACCCCCTTTCCAGTTCCCGGTACTTTCCCATCAGTTCTTCTTTGATTTCGTAATACAGCACCTTTTTCCTTAGCTCTTCCACCTCACTCAACTTCTTCTCATAAGCGTATTGTTTCCCCACACCTTGTGCGAGCCGATGGAGCTCGTCTTTCTGGTACCACTGCATCCACCTCTTAATTTGCGTCACACTTTTAATTTGGTGAATCTCCATGATCTCGGCGTTGGTGTAGTCCCCACTCAATTTCATCTCGATGACCTCTAGTTTGATTTCCTCCGGATAGAATCGCTTTTTTGAACCCATACAGAAAAACACCTCCAGTTTGTCGTTGTTACTACATACGACTTTGGGGGTGCTTTTTCCTTGTCTCATTTTATTGGGTCACTCTACTTTTTGGGACAGCTCTTTTAGCGGATGGTGCAGTTTTTCAGGGCGGATGACGATGAGCGGCTTGTGGTATGCCAAAGCGGCGCTTGCGTCCATCGCGGTGTTCCACTGCTTGTACTGCTCGCCAAACAAGGCGATGACGAGGTCCGATTTTTCCATCAACACGCTCGTACGCAAATTATTGAAACTGGACGCTGCGGCATCCTTGAAGATAGCGCTTGGCTGTTCTCCCAGAATCTCTTCGCCGATATTGTCGGAGCGGTCGTGGTTTTCCATCGGCCCGACGAAATCGACCGGCAGATTGAGCGCCAAGGATTTCTTTTTGATTTCTTCGCGCCAGGAACTGTGAATTTCACCTGCAAGATAAACGGTTAATCTCATGAGTCTCATCCTCCATTTTCCATTTCCTCTTAGTGTAGCATAAAGGAGCATGAGCCGGAAAAGGATTCAGACAATTTGACGTTCTCTCGTTTGGACGGGCATACATGAAAGCACATGGTCGATTTTAAAGTGGCGCTTCTCGCGGCGCAAAAAACAGTACGCCTGGAACGAATCACCGCTGACTTTCAAGATTTTGACGCGGCGTTTGCTGATGGTGCCGTCGTTTGCAATGTACATCATGTCGATCGATTGCTGGTATTTGAATGCTTTCAGAAGTTGCGCTTTCATGATAACCCTCCTCAGATAAGAACGTTTGTTCTCATTATATACCGGCCGGGGGAATGAAACAAGTGAAATGAATCGTGTATAATGGAACGAACGTATATTCTTTTATATAGAAGAAAGGGGATCTTTTTATGAAATTCATCCATACCGCTGACTGGCATCTCGGAAAATTGGTGCAGGGCGTACATATGACAGAAGACCAGCGATTTGTGTTGAATCAATTGATCAAAGCAATCGAACAGGAGCGCCCCGATGCACTCGTCATCGCAGGAGATCTATATGACCGTGCCGTGCCGCCGACAGAAGCGGTGCGTTTGCTGGATGATCTGCTCGCGAAAATCGTGCTGGATATGAAAGTGCCGGTTATTGCCGTGGCAGGGAACCACGATAGCCCAGGAAGGCTTGATTTCGGGAGCCGCGCATTGAAAAGCAACGGCCTTCATATCGCGGGCCCGATCCGGCCTGAATTCGACCCGGTTGTTTTGAATGATGAAGCGGGCGAAGTTCATTTTCATCTAGTGCCGTACACGGATCCATCGATGGTGCGTCATGTATTTGAAGATCCGGACATCAAAACCCATGACGATGCGATGAAAGCGATGACTGGACGCATTTCCGCTGAAATGAATCCGTCGGCGCGTCACGTGTTCGTCGGCCATGCGTTCGTGACGCCTCGCGGAGAACAGGAAGACAATACGAGCGATGCCGAACGGCCGCTTGCGATCGGCGGGGCGGAACACGTCAGCGCGCAGCATTTCCAGCCGTTCCATTACACAGCGCTCGGCCATTTGCATAAAGCGCATTATGTATTGAATGAGACGATCCGCTATTCAGGGTCGCCATTGAAATATTCGATATCGGAAGAGCACCATCAAAAAGGGTTCCATGTGGTTGAGTTAGCTGCAGATGGATCTGTCACAGTCGACAAGCGCTTATTCACAGCGAAGCGCGATATGCGTTCAGTGGAAGGGACAATCGCGGAAATTATGGAGCATGAAAGAAGCGACGATTATGTCTTCGTTACCTTGCTCGATGAGACGCCCGTTTTGTATCCGATGGAAAAAGTGCGTTCGGTGTATCCGAACGCGATGCATGTGCAGCGCAAAACGTTCGCGAAAGAAGCCGGCGATTCGACCATCGGCAACCGCCGGAAGATGGACCCGATGCAATTATTCAACGCATTTTACGAGGAAGTAAAAGGCGATGTGCCGACAGCGGAAACGGCTGAACTGTTCGGCGAAGTGTTGCAGGAATTCCTGCAGGCAGATTCTGAACGTGAAGAGGTGAAGTCATGAAACCGGTCAAATTAAAACTGACGGCATTCGGCCCATACCGTGACAGTGAAGAAATTAATTTTGAAGACTTGGAAGGCAATCGCCTATTTGTCATCTCAGGCAGCACCGGTTCCGGCAAGACCAGCATTTTCGACGGCATTTGTTTCGCGCTCTACGGCTCGGCAAGCGGCTCGGACCGCAGTGAACCGAAAAACCTGCGCAGCGATTTCGCCAAGGATTCGGTCCATACTTCGGCAGAATTGACCTTTGAAGTGCACGGCACCACTTACCGCATCCTGCGCCAGATGAGCCATGTGAAAAAAGGCAATAAAAGCGCGACCGGTGAACGCTATGAATTTTTCGAATTGACCGATGCGGGCGAAAAGCCATGTGTCGAGCGGCAAATCGTCTCGGAGCTCAATCGGCGCATCGAGGAGATTCTCGGGCTTACTTTCTCTCAGTTCAACCAGATCGTCATGCTGCCGCAAGGGGAATTCCGCAAGCTGTTGACGTCTGAAACAGATAATAAGGAAGCGATTTTGCGGAAGATTTTCCGCACCGAACCGTACCGCTTGGTTGCCGAGCGGCTCAAGCACAAAAAAGACGAAGCGCAAGAGCGGTTTAAAGCGCAGCAGATGCTTTACAAAGAGCAAGTGCAGGCGATTGCGGGTTCTTTGCCGCAGCGTGAATCAGCTCTTTTTGAAGTGTTCGCACAAGGTGATTTCCAGCGCAGCCAATTACTCGCAGGGCTTGAAGGGGAGATCCGCCATTACGAATCGGAAAGCATCAGCCTGCAGGAGCGCTATCAGCAATCCTATGATTTCCACAATAAAAAAATGGCCGAGTTCCACGAAGCGAAAGGCTGGAATGGGCGCTTCGACGAATTAGAAGCGAAAAAGCGCCATTTGCAGGAACTCGAAGAACAACTGCCGGCGGTCAAAGAATGGGAACAGCAAGTCACAGCAGCCGATCAAGCGGGCATGATCACTGGCTTGGAAGAGCAGGTGCTGGATCTTGTAGCCAATGAACGCCAAAAACGCGAAGAATTGCGTCGTGCCGAGACGGCTGAACAGAAAGCCCAGGAAATGAAGCGGCAGGCGCAGCAAGTGAAAGATGAAGAAGAAAACCGCCATGAACAGCGTCAAGCTGCACAACAAGCGCTGATCCGCCTGATCGATATGGAAGCAGGCGTAAAGGAGCTGGAACAACAGCGTGCAGCTGTCCAGCAATTGGAGAAAGCTGCCATTCACGCCAGAACGGCATTGCAAAGAACGGATGAACAAGCAGCAAGCGCCGAGCAACAACTGGCGCAAACGAAATCATTCATTCAACAACTGGAAGAAAGACTGGAGCAGTTCGACGAAAAGCGGGACCGCCAGAACCGATTGGCGGAACAACGGCGCGTCTTGGCGGAATATCTTCGCTTGGAGCAAAAGCTCGAAGGTTTGGCCGAGCAATCAGCGGGAGATCAGGCGAAGTTTGAACAAGCGCAAAAAGCCCATCAAACGATGGAACATGATTGGTTCGCCAACCAGGCGGCGCTGCTCGCATCGAAACTGCACGACGGGGAAGCGTGCCCTGTTTGCGGAAGCCTCGACCATCCGACAAAACAGCTAGGCAGTTCTGCAGCAGTAAACCAGCAAGCGATGGAACAGGCCAAGCAAGTGTTGGCACAAAGCGAGCAAAAATTCCGCAAAACGGAAGCGGAACAAGCCGCGGTCCGTGAACAGGCGACAGTGAAGCGTGAGGAACTGGACGGCATGTCGATTGCGGCTGAGCAAGCGTCAGCGCAATTGGAGACGATACGTTCTGAGCAGCATTCGTTAACTGGAGAGCTCGAGCAATTGCAATCCGATAAAGAGCAGTTGCGCAAGCGCAAGTTGGCATTCGCGGAGATGGAAGACCAGTTATCGAGCTTAAAGAAACAGCAGGCGGAAGCCCAGCACAGCACGCAAGAAAAACGCTCAGCGCATGAATCGGCACAGGCGGTATTGGAAAGCAAGCTGACCTCGATTCCGCAAGCGCTACGTGATCTTGGATCGCTTCGAACAGAAACCGCAAAAGCGCAGGAAACGAAAGACCGCTTAGAAGCGGCTTGGCAACAAGCACAGGATGCCCTGCAAAAAGCCGAGCGCCAAGTGTCGGAGGCGGCGGTGTCGCTTCGGCATAGCAAGGAGTCCGTGGAAGAACTGAAAGAAAAGCGCGGCCATGCCGAAAGCCGTTTCGAGGAAGCGCTTGTGAAATCCGCTTTCGCTACGAAGGAAGCTTATCAAGAGGCCAAATTGGAAACATCTCGCTACGAAGAATTGAAAACGCAAATTGAGCAGTACAAGCAAGACCGCCATACGACAGAGCGACAAACGGCGGAGCTCGAAAGTGCGCTCGACGGCCGTAGCCGTGTTGACGTGTCGAATGCGGAACAAGCACTTGCCGAATTGAAGGCCGATTACGAGCGGGCGCTTTCTGAATTGAATACGTCTAAAGAATATAAGAAAAAAGCCCAAACGTTCTTTGATGAAATCTCCGATGCGTCTGCAAAAGAGGCTGCGGCTGAAGCCGAATTCGCGCGCATCGTCGATCTCTACGATACGATCCGCGGGCAGAACGATATGAAGCTATCCTTTGAACGCTATTTGCAAATCGAGTATTTGGAACAGATTTTGGAAGCGGCCAATGAGCGGCTCAAGCATTTATCGAACGGGCAATTCCATTTGACGAGAAGCGACCGGCAGGAAGCGCGCGGGAAGCAAAGCGGCCTCGGCCTGGATGTGTATGACGCCTATACCGGCCAGACGCGCGACGTCAAGACGATGTCCGGCGGAGAGAAATTCAATGCTTCATTGTGCCTGGCGCTCGGAATGGCTGATGTCATTCAAAGCTTTGAAGGCAATGTATCGATTGAAACGATGTTTATCGATGAAGGCTTCGGCTCATTGGATGAAGAATCCTTGAATAAAGCAATTGAGACTTTGGTGGACTTGCAGAAATCAGGAAGGATGATCGGGGTCATTTCCCATGTGCAGGAATTAAAAGCAGCGATTCCGGCCATTTTGGAAGTCGAGAAAACGAAAGAAGGCATCAGCCGAACACGTTTCCAATTGAAATGACGAGCAACGTTTACAATGAGAGAAGAACGTGAATGATAAGAGCAAAGCTTGCTTTCGGAAACTGTCTGTTGTAAATGGGCAAGCGGAGCAGATCGGCAAAGGGGTTTTGACGATGAAGAATTTCAGTTTCAATGCCAGATTGATTTATTTCGGGGCGATTGCATTGTTCAGTCTTGGCTTCTTTTTTCTGCAGTTGTCATCAGTCATGGACGGCGGCACCGGCATCGGCTCAATCATCTTGCTTATTCTATGGGGTGTGATGGCCGCTTTCGGCATTGGCGGCATCATCGCGAGCTTCGCGGTGAAAAAGCGCAGCAATAAATAGCGAAAGAGCCACCGCAGAACCGATAATGGTTCTGCGGTGGCTCTTTTGACTGAAAAAGCAGAATAGCGGTGAAAGTTTGGCAACTCAATCAAGCGCAAATTCTATGATAAAGTGGAAACAATATGAGAAATCAGGAGTGAATGCAGATGTCCAAACAACTTAGCCCGAAGCAAGTGGTCGATTTGATCGAAGCGCAAGCGGATATCATCGTGCCGATCGCGAACGGGGAGCCGATCCGGCTGCTCGATATTCTGGAACAACACGCAGAGGAACTGGACGGGGTCAAGATTCACCAAATGCTCGCCTTGCGTGACCGTGCCTATATCCGCGGGGAACTCGAGCAGCTTCGCCATGTATCGTATTTCCTGAGCGGCGCGACCCGCAAAGTGTACCAGCAAGCGAAGATGGATCTGGTGCCGAATAATTTTCACGAGATGCCGCGCCTGTTGCAAAAAGCGACGAAGATGTCGATGATCATGACGGTCGCTTCGCCGATGGACGAACACGGTTATTTCACCTTCGGCACACAAGCCGATTACGTCGCTGAATTCGTCGGCAAAGTGCCGTTCATTTTGGAAGTGAATGAACAGATGCCGCGCACTTTCGGCCGTAACCAAATCCACATTAGCCAAATCGCAGGCTATGTGGAGCATCACGCGCCTCTTGCGGAAGAACAAGTCGGTGAAATCAGCGAGATGGACATCCAGATCGCCTCGTCGATCATTGGCGATATCGAAAACGGCGATACGCTTCAGATTGGCATCGGTTCTGTGCCGAACGCGGTCATCAGCATGTTGAAAGACCATCGCCATTTAGGCATCCACACAGAAATGCTGCCGGATGGCGTGGCAGACCTGGTCAACTCGGGAGCAATCGACGGCACGCGCAAATTTACAAACCCCGGAAAAATCGTCGCGACTTTCGCTTACGGATCAAAAAAATTGTATGATTTCCTTGATGGCAACCCTGCAGTGGAGATGCTTCCGGTAAGCATCGTCAACGATCCGCGGGAAATTGCTAAAGAGAAGAATATCGTGTCGATCAATGCAACAACAGAAGTCGATTTGTATGGCCAATGCGCTTCTGAAACGGTCGGCGGAAAATATTATTCATCCAGTGGAGGCCAAGTCGATTTCGCACGGGGCGTACGTTTCGCTGAGAACGGCAAAGGCTATATCTGCATGCCATCGACTGCCAAAAGCGAGAGCTTATCGCGCATCAAGCTGAACCTGGCGCCGCAATCGGTCGTCACGACAGGCAAAAATGACGTCGATAATATCGTCACGGAATACGGCATCGCGCGCCTCCACGGCGTATCTCTTGCGGAGCGGGCAAAGCGCCTCATCAGCATCGCCCATCCGAAATTCCGCGAAGAGCTGATGTTCGACGCGAAAAAGAATGGTTTCTTGCTGTAAGTACAAAATTTACTGGTTAAACGCATAAATCCCCAGCCGCAAAAGCAGCCGGGGATTTTTTTTAATGAACCGTCAGTTCGATAATACCGCTTCCTTTAAATTTTACTTTGCAGCACCCTTTCCTTAGTTTTGCCGTTTTTCTTCAATCCAGATGCCTGTATCAGAAGAAAGGAAATTTGCTTTTCGATTGGCTTATCTTATAAGATGATAAGGACAAGCTAGAAAAAGGAGCGGCATACATTATGGGAGAAATTAGCAGGGAGCTATATAATTTCATTCTGAAAAATAAAAACTCCATGGTCGAAGAGTGGCTTGAAACACGCGGCAGTCATGCAAATACCGTCTATTCAGCCAATGCATCCGACGACACAGTAGAGAAGTTGAGAAAGGAATCGATTGGTTTTATCGAGGCCGTCACTGCGATTTTTATCCACGATAAAGAAGAATCGCTTGCCTACGTTGAAGATTGGTCGTCGACGATCGCCAAAGAACGTGCCCAGCAATCCGTCCCGCTTTATGAAGTGATGGAGCATCTGGGGCAATTGCGTAGAATCTATTGGACTTGTGTCCGCCATTTCTTTGAGGAAGTGGATAGAGCGAATAGCCAGGATGCGTTGCGCTGGAGTGAAATGTTAAATGACATGTTCGACTTTATCATCGAAAGCTTTGCGCGCCATCATCACGAAGCTCACCAACGATTGCTGGCGAGCCAGCAGGAAGTGATCGACGAATTGAGCAGCCCGGTCATCCCAATTCGTAAAGGGGTCGGCATTTTGCCGTTGGTCGGCGGGATCGATACATACCGCGCCAAAGTGATTTTGGAGACGGCTCTTGAAGAAAGTGCCAAACAGCAATTGACGACGCTTTATATCGATTTGTCAGCGGTGCCGATCGTCGATACGATGGTTGCCCATCAATTGTTCCAGTTGATGGACTCGCTGAGAATCATCGGCGTGGAATCGGTCTTATCCGGCATCCGCCCTGAAATAGCCCAGACCGCCGTGACACTCGGCATCGATTTCAAAAACATCCAAGTCTACGCCAACCTGATGCAGGCGCTGGATGCACTCGACCATTAAGAAAGAGCCGTTCTCTTTGAGAGCGGCTCTTTTTGCGTTATAGCACGTATAAGTAGACGGCCAGGAAGTGGCATGTGCTTCCGAGCAAGATGAAAATATGGAAAATCTCATGGAATCCTAAATAACGTGAAGATAGGAAGTCGGGCTTAAGCCAATAGACGACACCGCCGATCGTGTATAGAAGACCGCCGGCAACGAGCAGCCATAACCCGGCAGCAGGCAGGCTGGAGGCGAGCGGGCCTACTGCGAAGATGATGATCCAGCCCATCAAGATATAAATGGCGGTCGACAGCCAGCGTGGTGAATGAAACCAGATCATCTTGAAGAGAATGCCGCTAATGCCAAGTATGGCGACTATAGCGAAAATCACCCAGCCAAGCGTGCCTTCCAGCGCAATCAAACAAAACGGCGCATAGGAACCGGCAATCAGCAAGAAAATCATGGAATGGTCCAATTTGCGGAAAAAGGCGATGACTCCCGGACGCGCTTTTACGGAATGGTAAACCGTTGAAGCCGTATACAGCAGAATCAAACTGATGCCGAAAATAACGACCGCTGTAACATGAGCTGCAGGAGCTTGCATGTAGGCAGCTTTGATGGCCATGGCAAGCAATGCAGTAAAGGACAAAAGGGCTCCGGCCAAATGGGACAGAGCATTAAAAGGCTCTCGGATAAATGCAGTCATGGATCTATACCTCCTGATACGTAGTTATCGAAACTACTTATAATAATATACGCATCGATTTCGTGGGTCAAGTTTGTCGCCTTTTCCATCATAGGGTAAAATGGAGAAACAGAAGTTGAGGTGAAGCGAATGGAAAGCATCGATCGGCTCATTGGCCAATTGGCTCTCGACAGCCAAATCCGCACAAGCGATATTCCGAAAATCGATTTATATGTAGATCAAGTCATTCAATTATTCGAGACAGCCTTCCACGACACGAAAAGGTATCCGGACGATAAAATATTGACGAAAACGATGATCAATAATTACGCCAAAGGAAAATTGTTCTATCCGGTGCAGCAAAAAAAATACACGCCTGACCACATTATGCTGATCAACTTGATTTACCAGATGAAAAGCACGCTATCGATTAATGACGTAAAAAAAGTGCTGGAGAAAGTGAATGACCAAGCACAGGCGCTGGAACTGGATCTATCCGAGTTCTACGAAACGTATTTGACGCTTCAAGAGGATAATCACGCTGCGTTTAAAGAAGAACTGGAGCGGCAAGCAGAAGCTGTCGCTAACACGCAAAGCGATGAAAATGGAGAACTTTCCAAAGTGCTGTTCATTGCATCGCTGGTCCATAAAAGCAATTTGTACAGAAGGGCCGCTGAAAAACTGGCCGATGAATTGGTAAGGGAGGAAGCCGATGGCAAAAATTCTTATTGACGCAGACGGCTGCCCCGTGGTCGATTTGACGATTGGGTTGGCCAAGCGCTTCGATTGGCCGGTACTGCTCATTTGCGACACTTCCCATGAAATGTACCGAGAAGGAGCGGAGACGCTGACGGTATCGAAGGGAGCGGATGCGGTCGATTTTGTGTTGGTGAACCGTGTGCAGCCTGGCGATATCGTTGTTACGCAAGATTATGGGCTCGCTGCGATGGTGCTCGCGAAACGCGGTGTGCCGATCGACCAGAACGGGCGAGTTTACAATGAAGGCAATATTGAACAATTGCTCCATGGCCGCCACGTTGCCAAAAAAATCCGCCAAAGCGGCGGGCGCATGAAAGGCCCGAAAAAGCGCCAGCAAGCCGATAACGATAAGTTCCGTGACAGCTTGATTGACCTATTGGAAAGTTGAAAGATCCGCACTCATGCGGGTCTTTTTTTATGGACAAGTGAATCTTGGCTTCTTTGCTGCGAGTAATTTTCAGGCGATAGGGAATAGAAAGGGATATGAATCGATGGGGAGGGATACGCCATGAAGAAAATAGCGGTTATCGTGACGAATCATAAAGACCTAGGAAATCGAGGTAAAAAAACCGGATTGTGGCTGAGGGAATTGACGGATTTCTACCATGAGGTGAAAGATGATTTTGAAGTTGACATCATCAGCCCGAAAGCAGAAAAAGTGCCAATCGACCCGAGAAGCCTTCCAGCCGCAGTGGTAAATGGCCGGACACGCCATTACTATTTGAACAAAAACATCCAGCGCCAATTGGACCGGCCGTTGACACCAGGTGAAGTGAAGGCCAACGAATATGCGGGCATTTACTTTACTGGAGGACATGGGACGATGTGGGATTTCCCAGATAATAAGGAATTGCAGCGGATGACGGCGAACATTTACGAAAAAGGCGGCATCGTTGCAGCTGTCTGCCATGGGCCGAGCGGTTTATTGAATGTCCGTTTGTCTGATGGCAGCCCGTTATTATCGGGCCATCTCGCTACCGGCTTTTCAGATCTAGAAGAAAAACTGCTAGGCCTCTATAAAGACATCCCGTTTTCCTTGCAGCATGAAATGAAAGAGCGGGGCGCACTTGTCCAAATCGCCCAGCTGCCGCTTGAAGCATGCGTTATTGAGTCAGGACGCCTAATTACGGGGCAAAACCCAGCTTCTGCGTCAGGGGTCGGGGAAAAATTGCGCGAACAATTGAAAGATATGGACCGCTACACGTAACAGGTGAGGATAAATCAGCCGGGAGAATTTTGAGTAAAAAGATTTCCTATTGGCTTAAAAATCGGCATTTAGGGTATACAAAATAGAAATGACAGAAACACGCATTATTTTGGAGGGATTCAGATGAAGAGATCAACGATGAATACAGTATTAGGCAGCGCGCTGGCAGCCACTGCAGGAATTTTCGTCTACAAAGCTTATCAAGAAAAAAATACAGTCCGTGTACAGGAAGACATCGACATGCACAACAGCAAAGAAATCGATGAGCGCGAAAGTGTCTACGCCATCGAAGATTCAAGCGAACAGGGTCTTTCACAATTGGATTCCGCTTACCGCGAAGAATGGCAAGCGAATGCTTTCCCGCAAACCCAGAAAGAATTGCGTGAATTGGAAGAAGACAAATAAATCATACGAGCGAGCGAAGGCAGAAAATCATCTGCTTTCGCTTTTTCTTCGTTTATGATTTGAGTATGCAACTAAATTTGAAAGGAGTGTCAGCAAGTGTGGATCCGGAAGCCGTTTTTTGAATACACAGTGGGAATATTATTACTCGCCCTTACATTATACGTACTCAGCAAGTTGGACTATATTTGGGAACCGATTCGCATCATCATCACGACGCTATTTGCGCCGATCCTCATCGCCGGAATTTTATACTATCTGCTCCGGCCATTGGTGCGGGTTCTCGCCCGGCACATGCCAAAGATTGCAGGCATTGGGATTGTGTTTGCGGTGATTGCTCTGGCCTTGGCAAGTCTTGTCTATTTTTTCGGGCCAACTTTGATGGAACAAGGGAAAAGCCTAGTCGACTTGGCGCCTGAAAAAGTGCAGGAAGTAAGTTCAGAGTCAACCAATTTATTGGAAGGGTTTGAATTCGGAGGAATTTCCGGTCAGGAAATCAGCGACCGTATTTACGGCTATGCCCAAAGCCTATCGAGCAATCTCTTTGAAAACGTGATCGATATTCTCAGCATGCTCGTCAATGCGGCGATTGTCTTGATCGTCGTACCGTTCATCTTATTTTTCCTGTTAAAAGATGATGATAAATTTATTCCGTATTCGGTGAAACGTCTTCCAGAAGACCATAAGCCCGAAGGGAAGAAACTGATGAAGGACTTGGATGAAACCTTGTCGACATTTGTGGTCGGCCAGGCGATTGTCGCGGGGGTGATCGGTGTATTGATGTATATCGGCTATTTGATCATCGGTCTTGAATACGCTTTGACACTTGCCGCGTTCGCGATGTTCTTGGTCGTCGTGCCGTTTCTCGGTCCGCTTATCGGGATCATCCCGGCGATTTTTGTTGCACTCCTCAACGATGGGTTGTTCATGGCAGTCAAAGTCGTTCTTGTCCTGCTAGTCGTCCAGCAGTTAGAAGGCAATCTCGTTACGCCGAACGTCATGGGCAACCGGCTTCATGTCCATCCCTTGACGATTATCTTGTTGTTGATGGTGGCAGGTTCCTTGTATGGATTTATTGGAATTTTAATTGCGATCCCGACCTACGCCGTACTGAAGACACTCGTCCATAATTTCCGTTTGTTTTACCGGCTTCATAAAAAACGCGCAACCAGCCATTAAGGCTAGTCATTTAGACGCAAGTATCCATCCTACTTCCTATTAAATTTCATTCGAAAGGTTCTGGATTTGTGAATATTGTGATATATTAGTCAATAGAATGACCAATCCAGAACAGAGGGGATGTTTATTAATGAAGAAATGGACCTTATTAGCATTATTGCTAGCAGTTCTTACAGTGCTTGCCGCGTGCGGCAGTTCGGAAGAAGAATCCGGCGGCGGTGAATCTGGCGGAGGCGAAGGGGAAGCATACCGTGTCGGCATCGATACCACTTATCCACCGTTTGAGTTTGAAGAAGACGGCGAATACACAGGAATCGATATCGATTTGATCAACGCGATTGCTGAAAACCAAGGGTTTGAAATCGAGTTCAACCCGATGGATTTCGGGGGCATCATCCCGGCCCTTCAGGCTGGACAATTGGATGTAGCGATTGCGGGCATGAGTATTACAGATGAGCGTAAAGAAGTTGTCGATTTCTCGGATCCGTATTTTGATGCTGGACTTTCATTGGTCGTAGCAGAAGATAATAGCGACATCACTTCACTCGAAGACTTGGAAGGCAAAACCGTCGCAGTGAAGAGCGGGACAACTGGTGCTCAATTCGCACGCGACAACCAAGATGAGTATGGCTATGAAATTTCCCAGTTCGAAGACAGCCCTTCGATGTTCCAGGAAGTATCAAACGGCAATGCCGATGTGCTTCTTGAAGATTATCCTGTCATCGCCTATGCCATCGCAGAAAGCGAATTGGCTTTGAAAACTGTCGGCGAACGCTTGACGGGCGACCAATACGGCATCGCTGTGTTGAAAGGCGAGAATGCAGAATTGCTTGAACAAATCAATGCAGGACTGCAAGAATTGCGCGACAGCGGCGAATATGACGAAATCTTAAACAAATACATCGCAGAATAAAATCATGTAGCGCGCATTCGCGCGCTGCATTTTTTTATGCAAGGGGGAACTAAGGGTGCAGACAATCATTAATGCTTTTCCGTATTTAATGGAAGGCTTGCAAGTTACGCTATACATCTTCAGTATTGCAATCGTTCTAGGCTTCTTGATCGGGCTGGTTGTCGCTTTGCTGCGATTGGCTCCGTTCAAAATCTTGAACTGGATCGCCAAAATCTTCGTCGATGCAATCCGGGGAACGCCATTCATTGTCCAGTTATTCTTCATTTACTTTGGCTTGAACTCACTTGGGTTCTTTTCACTTGATAACACGACAGCCGGAATCGTGACAGTCGCGATTAACGCCGGAGCTTATTTCTCGGAAATCATCCGGGCGGGGATTCAGTCGATCGATAAAGGGCAAACAGAAGCGGCGCGTTCGCTTGGGCTCAATTCGACGCAGACCATGCGCCACATCATTTTGCCTCAGGCATTCCGCCGCATGCTCCCGACCATTACCAACCAGGCGATCATTTCCTTAAAGGATACTTCGCTCCTATCGGTTATCGGTGTAGCGGATTTAACACAGGAAGGCCGCATCCAGGCAAGTGCCACGTTCGATGCGTTTAATGTGTACTTGATCCTCGGCATCATTTACTTTATCGTCATTTACCTGCTCTCGATGCTCGCGAGCTTTGTGGAAAGGAAGTTTGTATTGCGATGAGTATGATCAGAGTGGAAAACCTCAAAAAATCATTCGGAGATTTGGAAG
Source organism: Planococcus sp. MSAK28401 (assembly GCF_018283455.1). Classification (NCBI taxonomy): domain Bacteria; kingdom Bacillati; phylum Bacillota; class Bacilli; order Caryophanales; family Caryophanaceae; genus Planococcus; species Planococcus alpniumensis. The sequence continues at coordinate 374,432 of NZ_JAAMTH010000001.1, forward strand.
TTATCAAGGATATGAGCACGGTTGTCGAAGAGAAGGAAGTCATTTGTGTCATCGGCCCGTCCGGTTCCGGCAAAAGCACCTTTCTTCGTTGTTTGAACCGGCTCGAAGAAATCAGCGGGGGCCATGTGTATATTGAAGGAACGGATATCACCGATCCGAAAGTCGACATCAACAAAGTGCGTCAAAATGTCGGAATGGTGTTCCAGCAATTCAACTTATTCCCGCATAAAACGGTGCTCCAAAATGTGACGCTGGCGCCGATCAAATTGAAAAAAGGCGACCAGAAAGCAGCCGAGAAGAAAGCTTATGAATTGCTGGATAAGGTCGGTTTGCGCGAAAAGGCTAAAGCCTACCCGGGCGAATTGTCCGGTGGGCAGAAGCAGCGTGTCGCGATTGCGCGTGCGCTCGCGATGGACCCGAAAATCATGCTGTTCGATGAGCCGACTTCAGCGCTCGACCCGGAAATGGTCGGGGACGTGCTCGATGTTATGAAGCAACTGGCAAGAGAAGGCATGACCATGGTCGTCGTGACCCACGAGATGGGCTTTGCGGCGGAAATGGGGGACCGTGTGCTATTTATCGACGGCGGCTATATCGTCGAAGAAAACGTGCCGAAGGAATTGTTCGGCAACCCGCAGCACGAACGGACGAAAGCGTTCTTGAGTAAAGTGTTGTAAAGATGAGTGGAAAAGCGTGCCTATTGGGCGCGCTTTTTTAATTTGGTTGGAATTAGATAACGAGGGCTTTTGAGCGGAACTATTCTTGAGGGTTGAGTTGAGCATCGTTTTGGCAATCGCCGCCGTGCTTTGGGTTGGTCTCTTGCAATAAGCCAGAAAGAGCATCTGTCTTATTGCGTCGGCTCACCCTTGGCGCTCGGCGGCTTAGAGATTTCATTGTTTGCTGCTTGGTGAAATCGATCTGCTTCTATATATAGTTGCCGGCTAGTGGGGAAATCGCTTCCCGGATCGAGTGTAGATCAAGAAAGCGAGGGTTTGCTTGCGGAAGTGTTTCTGCGTTCTAGCTGAGCTTCATCTTGGCAGTCGCCGGCCGGCTTTGGGTTGGCCTCTTGCAATAAGCCAGAAAGAGCATCTGTCTTATTGCGTCGGCTCACCCTTGGCGCTCGGCGGCTTAGAGATTTCATTGTTTACTGCTTGGTGAAATCGATCTGCTTCTATATATAGTTGCCGGCTAGTGGGGAAATCGCTTCCCGGATCGAGTGTAGATCAAGAAAGCGAGGGTTTGCTTGCGGAAGTGTTTCTGCGTTCTAGCTGAGCTTCATCTTGGCAGTCGCCGGCCGGCTTTGGGTTGGCCTCTTGCAATAAGCCAGAAAGAGCATCTGTCTTATTGCGTCGGCTCACCCTTGGCGCTCGGCGGCTTAGAGATTTCATTGTTTACTGCTTGGTGAAATCGATCTGCTTCTATATATAGTTGCCGGCTAGTGGGGAAATCGCTTTCCAGGTGATAGTTAAAATAAGATAGCGAGGGTTTGCTTGTGGAAACGTTTCGTTTTTCTGGTTGAGCATCATCTTGGCAGTCGCCGGCCGGCTTTGGGTTGGCCTCTTGCAATAAGCCAGAAAGAGCATCTGTCTTATTGCGTCGGCTCACCCTTGGCACTCGGCGGCTTAGAGATTTCATTGTTTGCTGCTTAGTGAAATCGATCTGCTTCTATATATAGTTGCCGGCTAGTGGGGAAATCGCTTCCCGGATCGAGTGTAGATCAAGAAAGCGAGGGTTTGCTTGCGGAAGTGTTTCTGCGTTCTAGTTGAGCTTCATATTGGCAATCGCCGCCGAGCTTTGGGTTGGCCTTTTGCAATAAGCCAAGAAGAACACTTGTCTTATTGCATCGGCTCACTCCTTTACGCCGGGCGGCTTGGAGATTTCGTTGTTTCCTGCTGGGTTAAATCGATCTGCTTCTATATAAAGTTGCCAGCTAGTGGGGGAATCGCTTCCTGAGAAGGGACATCAGACAGGTCGCTGGTGGAACAGGAAAGCTTTTTGTTTTGCAAATAGAGACTCGGAACACTTCAGTCTTTGGTCAGTTTGAAGCAAGCTATAGAACATGATGCGTTTTAATCTTTTATATCAAGAGGATTGAAGAAACGATTTTCTACTCTAAAACTAGGAGACGGAGTGGAAGGGGGCTGACGCCTGTGGGACCGCGCGGGCTGGCGAGACAAACGTGGCGCGTCCTTTGCGGCACGTTGGCTCAACACCCGCCCCACGGCAAGCAGCCCCCTGAAACGCAGTCTAAAAGCGGAAGCTTTTCAAATCTCTTAATCTTTTACAGCCAACTCCCTAAATTCCACCAAAACAAAAAAACGTGCCGCAGGGGCACGTTTTTTATAATGGATTATTCAGCGTCAAAGACGTGGACTTTCTCCATTTTGTCGCCGTTTTTCATGGCTTTTGCAGTTTCAAGGCCTTTTGTTACTTGGCCGAACACTGTGTGGACGCCGTCAAGATGTGGCTGTGAATCATGGACGATAAAGAACTGGCTAGATCCAGTGTCTTTGCCTGCATGTGCCATAGAAAGGCTGCCTGGTTGGTGTTTATGCGGGTTGCCTTCTGTTTCGCATTTGATCGTTTTGCCGCTGCCGCCCATACCAGTTCCTGTTGGGTCGCCGCCTTGAGAAACGAAACCTGGGATAACACGGTGGAAAACAACGCCGTTATAGAATCCAGAGTTTGCAAGCTCCTCGAAGTTTGCTACTGTGTTCGGTGCTTCGTTCGGGAAAAGGTCGAATTCGATTACTTCGCCGTTTTCCATGTGCATGTGGCCTTTTTTCGCCATATATAACATCTCCTTTTCATTTGGTTCATCCCATAGTATATCGGCTTTTGGCGCTACTGCCTACTGATAAGGGGCTTATAGCGCTTTCAGGAATCCGCCGTCTACAACGATTGACTGGCCCGTAACATACGAATTAGCTGCGGAAGCCAAAAAGACGACTGTACGGGCAAATTCTGCAGGTTCGCCTAAGCGGCCTCGAGGGATTTGAGCTTCCGTATGTTGCATCACTTCTTCAGTGGAGAGCCCCTGTCTGTCGGCGGCTGCTTGAGTCAATTCGGCGACACGGTCGGTTGAGATTTTGCCGGGGCCAACGGTGTTGACTAAAATATTGTCACCCGCTACTTCCCGTGCCAGTGTTTTCGCGAAGCCGACCATGCCGGCGCGCATCGTATTGGACAAAATCAGTCCGTCGATTACTTCTTTTGTCGAAGACGATGAAATATTAATGATGCGGCCGAATTGCTGTTCTTTCATATAAGGAAGCACTTCACGGCATGTACGGATATAGCTGAGTAAGTTTTGGTCAAACGCTGTATACCAGTCGTCATCGCTCATGTCTTCGAATCCGCCTGCTTTTGGCCCACCGGTGTTATTGACGAGCACATCGATGCGCCCGAATTGTTCGATGACTTTGTGGAATAATTGCTTGATGTCTTCAGCTTGTAACATATCGCAAGTAAATGGATGGACGCGCTCGTTTCCGCTTTTTGCACGCAGTTCTTCGGCGGCTGTGTCGATCGATTCCTGGCTGCGGCTCGAGATGATGACAATCGCTCCTTCTTTGGCAAACTCTAAGGCAGATGCTTTGCCGAGCCCTTTACTGGAAGCCATGACGACAACTACTTTTTCTTTTAATCCAAGATCCACATTTATCATCCTTTCCATTTGGTTCCTTGTTTCAGTTTACGATAGAATAGAGGGGATGGAAATGCTTGTTTCGGATTTCCGCCATAAGTCCAATGGCGGAGACCCTATATAGATGTGGTAGGATGGATATATTGATCAGATTAGGAGTGTTGGAAATGGAAGAACGTGAAATCTTCGATATTACAATCATCGGCGGCGGCCCAACCGGCTTGTTCGCTTCGTTTTACGGCGGCATGCGCAAAATGAAAGTGAAAGTGCTGGACAGCCTTCCGCAACTCGGCGGGCAATTGATGGAATTGTATCCGGATAAATTCATTTATGATATCGGCGGCTTCCCGAAAGTACTGGCTAAAGACTTGGTGGATAATTTGGTCGAGCAGGCCAAGTACGGCGATCCTGAAATCTGTCTTGAAGAGACAGTGGCATCTGTCGAACGTGAAGAGGAGCATTTTGTCATCACGACGGACAAAGGCGCGCATTATTCAAAAGCGATTTTGTTGACGGCTGGCGTCGGGGCTTTCCACCCGCGTAAATTGGCAGTCGATAGCGCTGAACAATTCGAAGGTAAGACTTTGCATTACGGCGTAAAAGATTTGACTTTGTTCAGCGATAAAAAAGTTGTAGTCCTCGGTGGAGGCGACTCTGCAGTTGACTGGGCCATGATGCTTGAGAATGTGGCTTCGCAAGTGACATTGAGCCATCGCCGCGAGAAAATGACGGCGCACGAAGCGAATATTGATACGATGATGCAGTCGACAGTGGAAGTGAAGAAGCCTTTCAACGTCAAGGAACTGGTCGGCGAGAATGGCGAAATCCGTGAGCTTGTGCTGGAAGACAAAGAAGGCAACGAAGAACGTCTGGAAGTCGATCATGTCGTCGTCAATTACGGCAATATCACTTCGCTCGGCCCAATCAAGGAATGGGGCCTGGAGATGGAGAAGAACTCGGTCATCGTCAATTCCAAAATGGAAACGAACGTACCGGGAATCTACGCGGCAGGCGACATCGCCACTTACGAAGGAAAAGTGAAATTGATCGCCGTCGGCTTCGGTGAAGCACCGACCGCCATCAATAATGCGAAATCTTACTTGGATCCGAAATCCAGAGTACAGCCTTTGCATAGCACGAGCGTGTTTAAATAAAGAACGAAAAATGCCCGGCAAGCTGAATCAGCTTGCCGGGCATTTTTACGTTCAATCGATTACAAAGATTGTTTTTTCTTTTTCACTGCGACGGGATCTTGGCTGGCTGCTTTCAAAAACGCGGCCCCCATCAGCAGGACGACGACCGAGAACGGCAAGGCCGCAATGATCAAGGAATTCTGCAAGCCTTGTGTTCCGCCGCTGTAGACGACGATAGCTGCAACAGCTGACTGGATCAAGCCCCAAGTGATTTTCACCAAGTTCGGGGGATTCAATAAGCCGCCTGTGGTCTGCATGCCAAGCACGAATGTCGCGGAGTCAGCAGAAGTGATGAAGAAGATAGCGACTACGAACAAAGTGAGGATCGACATGACAGTGCCGAGTGGATAATGCTGGAGTACGCCGAATGTGGCAGTTTCCAAACTGTATTCGGAAATCTTGTCGATGCCTTTTTGCTCCAAGTCCAAAGCAGAAACACCGAACACCGAGAAGAAAATAAAGCAGACGAGTGATGGGACGACGAGGACGCCAAGCATAAATTCTCGAACGGTGCGTCCCCGTGAAATACGGGCGATGAAAATCCCGACGAATGGCGCCCAAGATACCCACCATGCCCAGTAAAAGACTGTCCAGCCATCTACCCAGGCGCGTCGTTCCGTGTTCAGCGGCTCCAAATTAAAGCTCATCGACAGGAAATTGGAGAAATAGCCGCCAAGAGAATCTGCAAACATATTCATGATATAAAGCGTCGGGCCGACAATCAGCAGCATGCCGAGCAAAATGAAGGCCAATACCATATTGATATTACTTAAATATTTGATGCCCCGGCCGATGCCGGACCATGCGGAAATGATGAATAATAAGGTAGCAACGGCAAGGATCAATAATTGAAAAGCGAACGTATTCGGTGTCCCGAACAGGAACGACAGCCCTTCGTTGATTTGCGCAGAGCCAAATCCAAGTGTAGAGGCGACGCCGATGACCGTCGCGAACACGGCGAGCGTATCGATCAGTTTGCCGAGCCAACCGCTCATCCGTTTCTTGCCGAATAGCGGAATAAGTGTTGCGCTGATCAAGCCAGGCGACCCGTTATGGAATTTCGCGTAAGCGAGCGATAAAGCGACAAGCCCGTAAATCGCCCAGGCGTGGATTCCCCAGTGGAAAAATGAGAATTGCATCGCTTCTTTGACGGCTTCATTAGAGCCGACTTCAGAACGCGGTGCGCTGATAAATGCGTGGGAAATCGGTTCGGCTGTTGTCCAGAAAACGAGTCCCATACCCATTCCAGCGGAAAACAACATTGCGAACCACGACACTAAACCGAATTCCGGATCGTCGCCGGCTTTCCCGAGTTTGATATTGGAAAATCTGGAAAAAATCAAATAAATGCAAAAGATAAGGATAATGAAAACAGAAGCGAGGTAATACCAGCCGAATGTGGATGAAATCCACGAAGTGAGCGCACCGGTCTGCGCTTGGAAGTTTTCGGGCTCTAGAAATCCCCAGGCAACCATGGCCAGGCAGATGGCGATCGAAATCCAAAAAACGATCGTGACATTTTTCAAATGAGTTCCTCCTAAAGTGAAAGCTATACTGTTCCAGATGAATAAAGCTGTAATTAATTATTCCCCAACAAAGGGAGCCTAATCCATCCTATCGTTATTAATAGAAGAAAAAAAGGGAAGGTAAGCAAAAAAGCTATATTTTTGATCTAGAAGAAAGAATGTTCTGATTTATTACAGCCTGTCATATTTAAAAGAATGCCGTAATGTAATTGTTAAATATCATCTGTCGTCCTGTCATGTTCTTGCAATGCGCACATGTTAAGCTGTGTCTTGTGTTAGTGAAAAGGAGGAATTTCAATTATGAAAAAGCAAATCGTTACACTAACGGCAATCGCGGCATTAAGTGTAGGCGCAGCAACAACAGCAAGCGCTAATTCATCGTATACAGTTCAGTCAGGTGACACTCTGTGGGGAATCTCACAAGAAAAGAACGTTTCCGTTCAAAATCTTAAAAACTGGAACGACCTATCATCAGACTTGATTTTCCCGAACGAGACGCTCTCTGTTGAAGGAAAAGAACAGGCATCCAAGAAATCATCGAACTCATCATCTACCTATACAGTTAAAAGCGGCGATACTTTGTTCAAGATCGCTTCCGCTCACGGAATCTCATTGGATCAATTGATGAGCTGGAACAACATCTCCGGCCACATGATCTACCCTGGACAAGAATTCGCAGTTAAAGGCGCAGCAGCAAAAGCAGCAGCACCTGCACCGGCAGCACCAGCAGTAAAAGCACCAGCTAAAGAAGCACCAAAATCAACTCAAGCAGCACCAACACCTGCAAGTGCACCAGCAGCGGCTAAACCAGCAGCAGCTTCTACACAATCAGGTAAAGAAATGACAGTATCCGCAACAGCTTACACAGCTTACTGCGCAGGCTGCTCAGGCATCACGCGTACAGGCATCGACTTGCGTTCGAACCCGAACCAAAAAGTCATCGCAGTAGACCCATCCGTTATCCCGCTCGGTTCAAAAGTATGGGTTGAAGGATACGGAACAGCTATCGCTGGCGATACTGGCGGAGCTATCAAAGGAAATAAGATCGACGTCTTCATCCCAACTCAAGGCGAAGCTTTGAACTGGGGACGCAAAAACATCACAATCAAAATTCTAGACTAATATTTTTATAGCTACAAAGCCGAGGTGTCCATTCCCTCGGCCTTTTTTATGTCGACCCTTGCACCTATGCAAGGGTCTTTTTTATATTAAATTCGCATTTTTTTAGTGAATAATCGGAAAAGTATTGAAATCAAAGTTAAGAAGCATATAATGTGGGGTATAGTTATTGAGTATTTATAATTTTTATACCTATTAAAGGAGGCGCATGAGATGGCAGAGAAGAAAAATGTTTCCAGACGCGATTTCTTGAAAACGTCAGGGATCGCGGCAGGCGCTCTCGTCGGTGGAGGAATTATTGGTGGAGTGATTGGCGCAAATACACGTCAGGATACGGCAGCTCCAAGTGGCGGTGAAGCAGGCCAAAACGGAGGGGCAGAAACGACCGAATCGGTACGCGGCTTGCAATTCTTCAAGAACCAACAGGAGTTTGCGGTATTACAGCAAGCGACCGAACGTATTTTCCCGGAAGATGATTTAGGGCCAGGCGCTATTGGCCTTGGCGTTCCGTTCTTTATCGATCACCAGCTGGCAGGGAGCTACGGCGAGAATTCACGTGAGTACATGCAGCCCCCATTTCAATTAGGCGAAGCGACTCAAGGGTATCAAAGCCGCTTGAAGCGCAATGAACTATTCAGACAAGGCTTGCAAAAAATGCAGCAGGAAGCCCAAAGCCGCTTCGAAGCGAACTTTGTCGATCTTGAACCCGAGCAGATGGATGAAATCCTGACAGCTTTCCAAGATGATGAAGTGGATATGCAAGCGGCAAATGCCCAATTCTTTTTCCGCCTTCTGCGGCAGGCAACGTTGAACGGAGTCTATGCAGATCCGATTTATGCGGGCAACCAGAACATGGATGCTTGGCGCATGAAAGGATTCCCAGGACACCGTCCATCGTATATCAATGAAATAGAAAGCGAAGATTTTGTGGAATTGGATCCGCATTCAGTAGGAGACATGCTGAGCTAAATAAGAAGGGGGAGTACGTATGGCGACAACGCTAGATAAAGTAGATGTAGTAACGGTAGGAGTCGGCTGGACCGGCGGAATCATTGCTGCTGAATGTGCAAAAGAAGGATTGAAAGTTGTCGGCTTAGAGCGCGGGCAAGAGCGCTCGACAGAAGATTACTCCATGGTCCATGACGAATACCGCTATGCGATCCGTTATGAGTTGATGCAGGATTTGTCGAAAGAAACGATTACATTCCGTAACTCTAGAGACCAGACGGCATTGCCGATGCGTCAATTGGGTTCATTCCTGCTAGGGGAAGGCCTTGGAGGCGCTGGGACGCACTGGAACGGCCAAAACTGGAGATTTTTGCCATACGATTTTGAAATTAAATCTATGACTGATGCCAAATATGGCGAGAATAAATTGCCTGCAGAATATACATTGCAGGATTGGGGCATCACTTATGATGAACTGGAGCCTTATTTCGATAAATTCGAAAAAACGGCAGGGATTTCTGGCGAAGACAAGAACCCATTCTGGGGCAAACGGTCTTCAGAGTATCCAACCCCGCCGATGAAAAAAACACCATTGCTGTCGAAATTTGAAACGGCAACCAGCAACCTTGGCTATACGCCATTTATGATGCCTTCTGCTAACCTATCGGAAGCATATGAAAACCCGGATGGACAACAGATTGCTGCTTGCCAGTATTGCGGGTTCTGTGAACGCTTCGGCTGTGAGTACGGGGCAAAGACATCACCGGAAATCACTGTTGTTCCAGCGGCTCGTGCTACTGGCAACTACGATATCCGCTTTAATGCCAATGTAGTAGAGGTAATGAAAGAAGGCGAGCGCGTAACAGGCGTGCGTTTCATCGATACAGTAACGTTTGAAGAGTTCATTCAGCCGGCGGAAGTCGTCGTGTTGACGAGCTATGTAATGAACAACGCGAAACTATTGATGGTATCAGAAATTGGCCAAATGTATGACCCAGAAACCGGAGAAGGTTCACTTGGGAAAAACTATGCATACCAAATTCTTCCTGGCGCATCCGGCTTTTTCGATGACCAGATGAATGTCTTTATGGGAGCGGGCGCACTTGGTATGACGATTGATGATTTCAACGGCGATTCTTTTGACCATAATGATCTTGACTTTGTCCACGGGGGAAGCATTTCCATGACACAGACTGGATCGCGTCCGATCGCATCCAATCCACTGCCTCCGGATACACCGTCTTGGGGAGCTGATTTCAAGAAAGCTTCCATTGAAAATTATACGCGTACATTGTCAGTCGGTGCACAAGGCGCGTCCATGCCACACCGTGATAACTACTTATCGCTTGACGAGACGTATAAGGATATCTATGGTGTGCCACTTCTGCAACTGACTTATAACTTTACCGACCAGGATCGTGCGCTGCATAAATATCTTACGGAAAGAGCAGTTGAAATCATGCAGGAAATGGGTGCGAAAACGGTTGTCGGCAGAGCGCCGATTTCAGACTACGACATCGTCCCTTATCAAACCACACACAATACAGGCGGCACGATCATGGGCGGAGATCCTGCAACCAGCGTCGTGAACAACTATCTGCAACATTGGGATATGGAAAACCTGTTTGTTGTAGGTGCAGGAAACTTCGCGCACAACGGTGGATATAACCCAACCGGCACAGTGGGTGCACTTGCATATCGCTGTGCAGAAGGCATCATCAAATACAGCCAAGATGGCGGTTCTTTAGTTTAATTTGTGAGGAGGAAAAGATATGGGTGGATTGGCTTCAATTGGTGTACCAGGCTTAATCATCATTTTGGTTATCGTGTTAATTATTTTCGGACCGAAAAAACTTCCGGAAATCGGCGGAGCCGTCGGCAAGACTTTCTCGGAATTCAAACGTTCGACAAAAGGCTTGATGGACGACGATGATGAAGAAGATAAAGATAAAAAGGATAAAAAAGAAATAGCAGAAACGAATAAAACCGAAAGTTTATGAAGGTGGTTAAATGGATCCGTACGGAGAAAACAATCTGATCAGTCCCTTGCATAAGAAAAAGGCGAGCGAAGATCCGGCGGGACAGGAAAAGCAGAAGGCGGACTCCGGAACGGAACATGAAACCGGAGACGTGCCAAAAGAGCCGACTCCGGGAGGGGGCCAAAAACCCCCTGAAGAGCCGGAAGACAGAGTGGAGACACTAGTCGATCATCTAGGGGATCTGCGAAAACAATTGATCAAAAGCTCCATTGTTTTCCTTTTCTTCCTAGCACTCGTCTTTTCTACGCTGAATTTCTGGTTTCCTTATGTGGTAAAGGGCAATGATTTGGTGATTCTCGGCCCGCTTGAAGTCGTGAAATTCTATACATCGATTTCTGCCACTATGGCACTCGGCTTGTCACTGCCGTTTTTGATCCATTTCATCTGGCAGTTCGTCAAACCAGGGCTTGAAGAAACCGAGGCCAGATTTCTCGGCTTGTATTCGCCGGTCATGCTGCTCTTGTTTATATTTGGCGTCGCATTCGGCTATTTCATCGTCAACCCGTTAAGCTATCAATTCTTGATTGGCCTTGGGGCAGCGAATTTCGATGTAATGATTTCGGCGAACGAATATGTCCATTTCTTGATTATGACCACGATTCCGCTTGGTTTATTGTTCGAAATGCCTGTCTTGGCATTGTTCTTATCATCAATCGGCGTCTTGACGTCCGTTTCGATGAAAAAAGTCCGGAAATGGTCGTACCTAAGTTTAGCGATTGTTTCCGCTCTTATCACGCCGCCGGATTTTCTCAGCCAGCTATTGGTTTTGATTCCGATGGCGGGGCTTTATGAAGCCAGCATTTATGCGGTGAAGAAAATGGAAGCGCGAAACGAACGGATGGAAGATACGACTGTATAATAGAAAGCAAAAGGGCTGCCCAAAACATCATGTTATGATTTGGGTCAGCCCTTTTCCTGTACTGCTTACTCGAAAAGGAGGACGTGAAGATGCCGATGGAAATTAGAGAAATCGAAGACTTGCGCGAAGTGGATGCAATGGACCTTGTGGAAGAAAGTGAAGCTGAGGGATATCGTTTTCTGAGGCGGCTCATCGATCAATACGAAGACGGAAGCAATCGCTTCGACCAACAAGGAGAAGTGCTATACGGCGTGTTCGACCCTCAAGGCAAATTGATCGCGATCGGTGGATTGAACCGGGACCCTTATTCCACGAAAGAAGGAATCGGTAGGCTGCGGCGCATTTATATTGCGGATGCTGTAAGAAGAGAAGGAATCGGAACGAAATTACTGCAAACAATCATCGATTCTGCCAAAGGCCAATTTAGTGAACTTGTGGTGCGTACGGATTCCGCTTCAGCGGATGCCTTTTATCGCGGGAACGGCTTCTCTGGTGACGTCGGTTTACCGGATGTCACGCACCGGCTCGTTCTGGAGCAGCACGCCGCAAAACAATAAAGTAAATTTGAAACATTCTACATTAAACGATGGATTAAAATCCGTTTGCTGAATCACCTTTTCTTGTACAATGGAAGTCAGAGGACTGCCATTTCAGAAAAGGTGATTTTTTTATTTGCATCGGGGGTGGAAGGGCATGCGTAAAGTGATAGTCACAGCGTATGATGAGAGATGGCCCATTGAATTTGAACATGCTGCAGAAGCAATCCGTGGGATGCTCGGGTCCAAGTGTCTAAAAGTAGAGCATATCGGCAGTACTGCGGTGCCGGGACTTGCTGCCAAGCCGGTGATTGATTTGCTTGTGGTCGTTTCCGATATCGAAGCCATAGACCGCTATGAGGAAGATTTCCGAAAACTTGGCTATCAAGCAAAAGGTGAAAATGGGTTGCCGGGCAGGCGCTATTTCGAGCGTGGCGGCAATGAACGCACGCATCATGTCCATTGTTATGAACAAGGAAGCCTTGAGATTTCTCGCCATCTCGCGTTTCGGGATTTCTTGCAGGCGAATCCGCAAGTTGCCTCAGCCTACGGAGAGTTGAAAATGAAGTTAGCGAAGCAATATCCCCTGGACATCGAACACTACATAAATGGGAAACATGACATGGTCCAGGAAATTGAGAAAAAGGCGATGGGAGAGATTTGATGGAAATGGCGAATTGGAAAGGCGCTGCTGGCGTTTGTGTAAATGAGCGGAATGAAATTTTATTGGTGCTCATGAAAGCACCTGAAGAAGACAGCAAATGGTCGGTCCCCGCAAGCGGCCTGGAAGCGGGCGAGACGCTTGAACAATGCTGTGAGCGTGAGTTTGAGGAAGTGACGGGGCTAACGGTCAAGGCAGGGGAAATCTTGAAGACACGAGATGGCAATTATGAAGATGCTGCCGTATCATTTGATCTGCATTATTTTCGGGTTGAAGTAACAGGCGGCGAATTGATCATCCCGAAAGATGATTTCTTGATCGAAGACATCGCCTGGAAATCCATTGAAGAAATCGAAAAATTGGAGCTTGCCTATCCGGATGATTTGGAGCTTTTCAAGTCTCTTATTGCAGCTTGAGTGCAGCAGGATTTAAAAAAATGAGGCTGGGGTAAAGAAGAATAAACAAAGTTTTCGGGAGGGCGATCGCATGGACAAGGAACGGAAGGACAAAGAAGGCGAGAAACTGCTGCCGGATATAGAACCGGGCCGGCATCAGCCGCCGGACAAGGAAGTGGATCCGATGCCGGATAGAGAAATGGAATACGAAGAAAACTCCAATGAAAAATATCGGGATCAGACACCAGATGACAACAAGAATGACTAGATCAATCGGCCGCTTGTAATAGAGCGGCATTTTTCGTGTGCTTAGATAAGGAAGAGTTCGAAGTCCGTTCATCAGGAAGAAAAGGGGGAGGCTTATGCCGCGGCATCAATTTGCGAATGCAGTATGGCAAGAAGAGAACGCGATGGAGGCGGCGGATTTCCGCCAATTGCTCACAGATAATCCGAAGCTGCAGCAATGGATTGACCAATCGAAAAACTTAACCGTCAATATTCTTCATGCCGACACGTCCCAGCTCGGCAAGGAAGTTTTATGGGGCTCATTGATTTATAAGCAAAGCCGCCATGCCCGGGATGCCCAGGACGTCTTTCACTTTTATGTATCGCCTGAGCTATTGGTGACCAGTACGCTTGATTTCGAGGAAGACTTGGATATGCCAAGGCATTTGATGATCCAGCAGATGGAAACGGCAGAATCCCCGATTGAAGTGATGATGATTTTGCTCGGGGGAATGGTCGGTTCGGTTTTGCATAAAATCGACGGCTTCGAAGAGCGGCTTCACCAATTGCTATGGAACATCAAAGAACACAATAACCGCAAAACTTTGGAAAGCATCGAGGAAGTGCGGCATGAAATCTTGTTATGGAAACATTTAATCATGGGATTCCGTGAAATCAGCATGGCGGTTGAAGAGATCTTTGGTGAAGACGTTCATGACGGCAGAGAATACAAGCGGACAGCCAAACGGATCGATCGTTGTGTCATGCTCGTCGAATCCTATGAAGATGAAATTAACAATATGGTCGATATGGAAAACGTCGTCGCCAATTACCGCGGCAATGAAATCGTCAAAACCTTGACGGTGCTGACGACTTTGTTCACGCCGGTCATGGCATGGGGCGCTTTATGGGGAATGAACTTCGAAGTCATGCCCGAACTCGATTGGAGTTTGGGTTATGTGGCAGCCATATTGGTCATCGGCGTCTCCACATTCTTATTGTATTTGTATTTCAAGCAAAAAGGTTGGACTGGGGATATTCTCCGCTCAATCGACAACAAAGGCAAAGAAAAACAAAGGCAGGACTGAACCCAGTCCTGCCTTTGTTATTTCGGCTTATCTTTTTTCAGTTCTTCGAGCAGTTCGGTATAGCGATGCAAGTCGCGGTCATCGTATTTGCCGATATAATTGATGAGCATCTCTTCGACGTCCCGCCGTTGCCGCTCCGCTGCGATGAGTTTTTCTTTCATCGACTTCTGCTTCCAAAGGATCGTATCTTCCACGTCTTCCATTTTGTTGAGCATATCGATTTCTGCGAGCAGTACCAATGCGGCGTTCTTTTTCTCTTCGTACTTCTTCAATGCCTTGTCAATTTTCCGCGTGTCGTTCTCATAGGCCATATTGGAATACATCGACATACGCATACGCCTCCTCCGCCATTTATACTTTTACATTAACAGATATTAGAATATTCTGTCTATAAAAATAGGCGAAAAGATGGCGGAAACACTCTTTCGTCATGAAGTGCTTTCCGCCGTCTTCGCAGGCTCTATCCAATTTTGTGACCAACGTTCGATTTCCTTCATGACCGGCTGGAGTGAAGCGCCTTTTTCAGTCAACGAATATTCAATCCGCACGGGGGTCTCGGGATGGACCGTACGTTCGACCAACCCGTCCCCTTCAAGAGTTTTCAGCCGTTCAGACAGGAGGCGGCCGCTGATTCCAATTTCTTCCGTTAATTGGCCAAAGCGCTTTGGCTCGGCCATCAATTGATGGATGATCAGGCCTGTCCAGCGCTGTCCCAATAAGGAAATAGCTGCTTCAAAACGTGGACAAATTTCCTGGTTTTTCATGCTTACCGCTCCTTTTTCTTCATAATAGCATATCCATATAAGAATTAAAAAACAGATGACTTGACGTAACTAAGTTATTAAAATAAAATTAGTTACAAATAGTAAGTGGGTGGAGGGACTATAATGAATTTTCATCAAAAGCCAGTGCATTATGTTGAAAGCTTAATATTGAAAGTGTTGGATTTGAAGGGAATGAGCCGTTTCTACACGGAAATATTAGGTTTTGATATCATCGAAGAAAAGGAAAGCGAGACCGTTCTCGGTGTAGGCGGGGAAGTGATCCTCACACTAAAATCAGCACCCGAGTTCACGGCGAAAGCAGGCCGCTTTGCGGGATTGTATCATTTCGCGGTGCTATTGCCGGACCGGAAAGAACTCGGCAAAGTGTTGCTTCATCTTTATGAGCAGCGGATTCCGATCGGCTCTTCCGATCATCAAGTGAGCGAAGCCTTATATCTTTCGGATCCTGAAGGGAATGGCATTGAAATTTACCGCGACCGCGAACCCGGTGAATGGAAATGGCGCGGTGACCAAGTGCATATGACGGTCGATCCGCTCGATGTGCAGGAAGTCGCACAAGCGTCAAATGGCGAAAAATGGGACGGCATGCCGGCAGGAACGGTGCTTGGGCATATTCATCTCCATGTCTCGGATCTTCAGGCAGCCCACGATTTCTATACCGGCGCAATCGGCTTCGGCTTGGTCGCGAACCTCGGCAATCAAGCGCTATTCGTCTCCGACGGAAACTATCATCATCATATCGGATTGAATATCTGGAACGGCACAGGCATTCCGGCCTTGCCGGATCACACGGCAGGTCTCGCGCATTACGTGATCCGTGTCGCAGACAAACAAGCACAACAGGCCATTCACGACCGCTTGCAAGCACAAGGCGCTGAGGTTCGGATGGAAGGGGCGGCGCTCGAAACTGCGGACCCATCCGGCAACCGCATCCGTATTTTAACCGCATAAGAAAATCCCCGACACGCCAAAGCGTTTCGGGGAATTTTTTCATTAAGGTGCCGGGCACGAAGCGGATGCATCCGCATATAATAAGAGTTGTGTGGAACGCCCAGGCGCAACGGCTTGCTGGATGCTGCCCGTTTGGTCGGGCAGCAGGTTGTCTCTTGTTTCCGTATAAGCCTGAAGCCGCTCCTGGTTTTGCCAGTCTTCAAAAGGTTCATTGTAAAAGCCCAAAAGGATCAATCCGCAAAATGCGGCAATCAATGTGATGCCAAGTAACGAAAGGAAACCTTTCATGATTCAATCCCGCCTTCTCATAGATGCTGGTATTAAGAACGCAAACCGTTCGGAAAAGGTTCCCGGTTGAAGAAATCGCAAAGACTGGGATACTGATAAGTAAGCATATAAACGGGAGGGGAAACCATGATTTCATTGAACACAGATATTTGCCGCTTGCTCGGTATCGACTATCCGATTATTCAGGCAGGAATGGCAGGCGGCCCGACTACCGCCGAACTGGTGGCCGAAGTTTCGGAAGCCGGAGCCTTGGGAACACTCGGCGCTGCCTATTTGACACCTGAAAAGCTGCGGGAGGATATTGTGGAGATACGCAACCGGACGAACAAGCCATTTGCCGTCAATTTGTTCGCACCTGTGCCAAAAGATGATTTCTCACGCGTTGCTGAAGTAAAACAAGCGCTGCAGCCGATCTACGAGGAACTTGCGATTGAAGGGCAAAGCGCTGAATACCGCTCTCCAGATCACGGGGAAGAGCTGTTTCGCATTTGCCTGGAACTGAATGTGCCAATCATCAGTACAGCATTCGGTTCGTTGTCGCCTGAGCACATGGCTTCTGCCAAAGCACAAGGTGTTGCCATCATTACCATGGCGACGACTGTCGGAGAAGCGTTAGATGCGCAGGCGGCCGGAGCCGATGCCGTCGTGGCACAAGGCAGCGAAGCGGGAGGGCACCGCGGCAGCTTTTCATTTGACCGCCATCCAATGGGGGCGCAGGTCGGTTTGATGGCGCTGCTTCCACAAATTGCAGACGCTGTGGATGTGCCGGTCATCGCGGCTGGTGGAATCACAGATGGGCGAGGGCTAGTGGCATCGCTCACACTCGGCGCACAAGCTGTCCAGGTCGGGACGCGTTTTGTCGCAGCGAAGGAGTCCGGTGCGCATAAGGCCTACAAGCAAGCGATTTTTGACAGCGATGAAGAAAGCACCATCGTGACCAAAAGTTTTTCGGGGCGGCCGGCGCGCGGCATTAAAAATTATTTCATCGAACAATTCGAATCATCGGGAACCAAACCGCTGCCATTTCCGTCCCAAATACAGTAACAAAAGAAATACGCGGAGCGGCGGCGAAAGCCGGCAATCCGGAGTTCATGTCGTTATGGGCAGGGCAGGCAACAAGGGCAATGACGCAGGAAGAAGGCGCGGCGGAAATCGTCTCTTCCATGATGGATCAAGCACGTGCACTCTTGCGGTAATACGGCTCGAATTTCCTGTTTCTGCGTGCTATACTGTTGAAAGTGATTTTGAAATGAGGAGATTGAACGAATGGAATGGAAAAATATATACCGCGGTATTTTGATGGGCATCAGTGATTTGATTCCGGGAGTCAGCGGCGGAACGATTGCCTTTATCCTGGGAATTTATGATCGCCTGCTTGAATCGATCAGTGGCTTTTTCAGTCGCGAATGGAAAAAACAACTGGGATTTCTTGTCCCTCTCGGCATAGGGATTGTCATTACCTTATTATTGTTCAGCCGATTTATCGAATTTTTGCTGGAAAACCATTACGAAGCGACGCAATTTTTCTTCATGGGGCTAATCCTTGGAGTCTTGCCTTATATCATGAAGCAAGCGGAAGTGAAAAAGAATTTCACGGCGCGCCATTTGGTCATCTTGCTGGTCATCGGGGCAGCGCTGGCTTCCATGGCATTTATCCAGACCGATGAAAATGTCGCACCGATTACGGAATTGAGCTTGCCAACGTTCTTCCTGCTATTTTTCTCTGGCTGGATTGCCAGCATGGCGATGCTATTGCCTGGCATCAGCGGCTCGTTCATCCTATTGTTGATCGGTGTTTATTCGACGGCCATCAACGCCTTGTCGACATTGAACTTGCCGATCGTCCTGGCAATCGGTGCCGGCGTCATGGTCGGGTTTGTCGTTTCGAGTAAAGCGATCAGCTATTTGCTGGAGCATTTTACGTACGTGACCTATGCGGCCATCATCGGCTTGATCCTTGGCTCGCTGTTCGTTGTCTTCCCCGGTTTTGCGGCCGATCCGATGACCTTAGTGACCAGTTTGATTACATTCATGGCCGGCTTAGTGTTCACGCTTTGGTTCAGTTCGCCGAAGAAAACCGATATTACGAGCGAACACAATGTGGAAGCTTAATAAATGAAAATAGCAAAGCGGACAGTGAAAAGCACTCCTTTTCCTGTCCGCTTTTGGTATTTATTTAAGGAAAAAAGTAAAAAAGGCTTTTTGCTTTCCGGATTCCGCTTTTGCGATTAAACTAAAATGAAGAGAAAGGGGTGATGCGTGTGCGGAAATTGTTTGGCATCTTGTTGCTCATAGTCTTATTGTTTTTCACCCGCCCAGTATGGGAGGCGTCTGTCGAAGAATACGTCGACCTGAGCTTTTTGGATTCGGTAGATGAGGTGATCGGAAATGTAACAGCTGACACGGATGTTTCCAAAGCGCTTGATGAAGCCAAATATTTCACGACGCGCATGAGCCATCAACTGCAGGCAATGGTGACGGAAAGCTCAGCTGCATTGCCCGAGGCGGTCGCAAAACCAGAGCTCTCCGATACGGATTCCATGGTGGCGGTCCATAATATTACGCTTGGCATGAGCAAGGAACAAGCCCAGCAAAAAGTCGGCTTGCCGTTGCGTTTAATGGAAAATGAATACGGAACCGATTGGCATAGCTATCATCAGGATTACCAAAATTACGTATTGCTGTCCTACGATGAGAACGGAGAGGTCAACGGCATGTTCACCAATCAGGATCTCATCTCTTCGACGGAAGGCTTCTCGATGGATTCGACCAAAGCACAAGTACGCGAGTTGTTCGGGACACCGCTGACGAGCCTGCAAAAAGGGCGTGTGCAATATATTCTGGATTCTCGCGATGAGTATGATTTGTTTGAAACAGCGGATTCCTATACAACGGTTTTTTATGACGTTCACGAAGGGGATACAGTTACAGCGGTCCAGGTCATCGATAAGGATTTGGAAGAGCAGCGCAGTGAAATTTACGCGGAGCCATCCCCGGAATTGAAGTCAGGCTATGAATTTTTATTGTTCGAACTGACTAACTCAGCAAGAATCCAGCGCGAGCTGCCACTCTTGAAATGGGACGACAAAACGATGGAAACGGCGCGCGACCACAGCCAGGAGATGGCTGAAGAACGTTATTTCAGCCACACCAACCCGGCTGGACAATCGCCTTTTGACCGCATGAAAGAAGATGGCATTACGTTCTTTATCGCCGGTGAGAACTTGGCGTACGGGCAGTATAGCGCTGTATTCGCCCATGAAGGGCTCATGAACTCGATGGGCCACCGGGAAAATATCGTCAAACCCGACTTCGGCTATCTTGGCGTCGGCGTCGCGTTCAACTCAGACAAGCAGCCGTATTTCACGGCAAACTTCTTTAATCGCTAACCAAAAATCCCTCTATTGCACTTGCGCAATAGAGGGGTTTTTTTATTAGTTCAACAAGAACCAAGCGAGCACGACGAGCGGGCCGACGATAAAGCAGTAGATCGCAAAATACTTGAGCTGGCCTTTCGCCATAATGTTCATGAACCATTTCAGCGAGAAGTACGAAGCGACGAGCGAGCCGACAAACGCCATGATATATGGCACGGCCATTGTCGCTAGATTATCGTCATTGACGATGTCGGTGATGCTCAGCACAGCTCCGCCAAAACTGACCGGAATGAACAGCAGAAACGAAAAGCGCAATGCTGTCTCTTGGTTAATGCCGCGAGCCATAGCGGCCACAATCGTGGCGCCGCTGCGGCTGATGCCGGGGATCAAAGCGACGGCTTGGGCGCCGCCGATGATCCAGGCGTCTTTCATCGTCATATTGCCGTCTTTCCGTTGGCCGCGCATATTGCGGATCAGCCAAAGGGCGAGACCGGTGATAACCAAAGTGACGCCGACCGTGACGATCGTCGACAAGTAGGAATCAATCGTGTCTTGGAATAACACGCCGATGATGCCCGCCGGGATGGTCGCAACGACCAAGTAAACGACAAACATGAAATCGCGCCGCGTTTCCGGCGTTTTTTCTTTGAAGAATTTCAAGCCATTGATCACCAGCCGTTTGATGTCGTCACGGTAAATGATCAAGACAGCGATTAAAGATGCGCTATTGACGAGCAACGCAAATGTCGAATTGCTTCCTTCGATTTCAACATCGAGAAAATACTGCGCAATCAGCAAGTGGCCGCTTGAAGAGATCGGGATCGGTTCCGTGAGCCCTTGGAATAGCCCAAGTAGCAAAAATTTAATTGTAAGCCATAATTGTTCCATTTGTATGTATCCCCCAAATTCTATTCATTCTTGCAACTACAGTCA